>NZ_CP067087.1:1162500-1347500 GCF_016745095.1 Croceicoccus sp. YJ47 | reverse complement strand
AGGGGGTAGCGACTGTTTAGCAAAAACACAGGACTCTGCTAAGTCGGCTTCAAGACGACGTATAGGGTCTGACGCCTGCCCGGTGCTGGAAGGTTAAGAGGAGGAGTGCAAGCTCCGAATTGAAGCCCCAGTAAACGGCGTAACTATAACGGTCCTAAGGTAGCGAAATTCCTTGTCGGGTAAGTTCCGACCTGCACGAATGGCGTAACGACTTCCCCACTGTCTCCAGGATATGCTCAGCGAAATTGAATTCTCCGTGAAGATGCGGAGTACCCGCGGTTAGACGGAAAGACCCCGTGCACCTTTACTGCAGCTTCAGAGTGGCATTAGGAAAGAACTGTGTAGCATAGGTGGGAGGCTTTGAAGCGACGGCGCCAGCTGTCGTGGAGCCATAGGTGAAATACCACCCTGTTGTTTTCTGATGTCTAACCTCGCACCGTTAGCCGGTGTAGGGACCCTCTGTGGCGGGTAGTTTGACTGGGGCGGTCGCCTCCTAAAGAGTAACGGAGGCGCGCGATGGTAGGCTCAGGACGGTTGGAAACCGTCTGCAAGAGTGCAATGGCATAAGCCTGCCTGACTGCGAGACTGACGAGTCGAGCAGAGACGAAAGTCGGTCATAGTGATCCGGTGGTCCCTCGTGGAAGGGCCATCGCTCAACGGATAAAAGGTACGCCGGGGATAACAGGCTGATGATTCCCAAGAGCTCATATCGACGGAATCGTTTGGCACCTCGATGTCGGCTCATCACATCCTGGGGCTGGAGCAGGTCCCAAGGGTTTGGCTGTTCGCCAATTAAAGTGGTACGTGAGCTGGGTTCAGAACGTCGCGAGACAGTTTGGTCCCTATCTGCCGTGGGCGTCGATACTTGAAAGGAGTTGCCCCTAGTACGAGAGGACCGGGGTGAACATACCTCTGGTGTACCTGTCATCCTGCCAAGGGTGCCGCAGGGTAGCTATGTATGGACGGGATAACCGCTGAAAGCATCTAAGCGGGAAGCCTCCCTTAAGATTAGGTATCTTCGAGTCGTGATAGACCATCACGTTGATAGGCCGGGTGTGGAAGTGCGGTAACGCATGGAGCTAACCGGTCCTAATAACTCTGATCATGCTTGATGAATCTGCACCATCAATGACAGCCTTGGGTAACCCCGAGCGTCGTTGACCGGACGATCATCCAGCCAGATACGCCCAAGTATATCGCATCGATTAAAACCCGTGACACGCCAGCTTCATTGCTTGGTGACCATAGCGTCTGTGACCCACCCGATCCCATCTCGAACTCGGCCGTGAAACCGGACAGCGCCGATGGTACTAATGCTCAAGCATTGGAAGAGTAGGTCGTCGCCAGGCATTGAAGCCAGCGTGTCACGGGTATAACCCATTCACTTGTCAAAGGGCTGACCCCAAAAGGGCAGCCCTTTTTCCACGTTGGCGCAAAGCCAACACGGCGCAGTACGCGCCCGTCGCGGGGTGGAGCAGTCCGGTAGCTCGTCAGGCTCATAACCTGAAGGTCGTTGGTTCAAATCCAACCCCCGCAACCAACTAAATCAATGATTTAATGCCTCGGAAGCCTAATGCTTGCGGGGACATGTCCGTGTGATGTCCGGAAATCCGTGGCGGTTTGTCGCGCTATTTGCGTCGCGCTTTTCCGTGCAGGCATCTGGCTATCGCCTTGGACCAATCATTGTAACCCCTCTTTGCAACCGGATTGGCCGGGAAGGTTTAGTCGTAGAAACCGACGCCGCACCTGCCGGCTGTTTATCGATGCGGTGTCACGCAATTGGTGCGAGCAAATCCCTGTCGACGCTGCGCCAAACCAGAATTTCCGCCATTTCCCCGCTGTCGTCCCCGGAATCTTATGGCTGGTCGGCGCTGATACCCTTGGCAAAGATGGCTGCTGCAGTGCATGCACTGCGTTCGATTTCCTCGGTGGTGGGGCTGATGCGCGCCATAAGTTGGCGCACGTGCATGCCAGCCTTGATCATGTCGATGAACTGGGCCGCCGCCAGATCGGCGTCGTCGACATCGATAAGCCCCTCGCTCTGCCGGGTGCGAAGATAACCCGCAACCTGCTCGATAGCCTTCAAGGGTCCGATTTCCCACAGGCGCGTCACCAGATCGGGAATGATCGCTGCTTCTGCTATGACCATTCGAAAAATATTGAGACGCGTCGGATCGAAAAATTCTTTGAGGTAAGCGATCGCAAATTCACAGAGGTCGTCGGCAACGGGCCTTTCCGTTGTGCGCAGGCGTGCATTTCGGGGCAGGCTCAGATCGGCGTGGCGGGCGATTGCTTCTCGAAACAGGTTATGTTTGTTGCCGAAACGCCTGTAGACGCCGCCAATCGACCGACCGCTTGCATTGACGATGGCGCGTAAATTCGCGCCTTCGTAACCTTTCGCCAAAAACTCCGCGACTGCTGCGTTCAAGACGGCTTCGGTCTCTGCAAGATCGTCATGGGTTTCGGCAGCGGCCGTGCTGTGCGGGAGCGTTGTCATGGCGTTTCGGCCTCTGATCACAGGATGATGCTGATTCCGCCCTGACCGCGCAGGACGTCAATATCGAGTTCGACCCGTTTCTCCGCGATCAGGAAACCATTGCCGCTACGACGCAGGCGATAACGGTATTTGCCGATGAATGTCGTCACCTCGGATCTCCTGCTGCGATATACGACGACATTGGCAGTGACACGAAAAATGTCGTCATGAACGTCGAGGATTCGAATATTCGTGACGGCGCGACGCAGCCGGGAGCGCGGTTTTTCCGCAAAATCGACACCCCCGTTACTGCGAACGACGCGCGCGCGCAGCATTTCCCTGTCGTCCGCAACCACGAACATCACCTTATCGGGATCCAGCTCGGACTGATTATCCACCCCGATCGGAGGAACGAGATAACGCGCGTCGTCCGCGAGCAGCGCTTCCCATTCGGTGAGACGCCACTCGTCGAGCAGATCCGCTTCCCGGTAAAGGAAGTCCTGAACGGCCAGACCAATCGGGTTTTCCATTGCCGCGCTCATTCTTCGAAGGTTTCTTCGCCGCGGACAACGCGGTCCCACTGAGCCCACCAGGCGCGTTGCTGCGCCTCGTCGGCCTGGTCGCCGACGCCGGTGAGAATATCGCCATCCTCGTCGGGCTGCATGCCCTTGGAATAGTCGTGCATGAATTGCGGTGACGCCGCATCGGCGAGAGCCCTGCGATCGAATATCTCATAATCGTCGGGATGCGCAAAGCCGCCAGGCCCGACGAACGTCAGATGGTTCTGGAGCCGGATGCGGCGAAGGCGCGCATCTTCGCCCTTCGGAGCGAGATTCCAGATCATCGAGCGCGAAGAGGCCGGAGAGGTTGGGTAGGACGTGCGAACGGACAGCGACAGGATGTCGTTGAGCAAGGTGTTGGGGAAGATCAGCATCTGCCGGGTAAGCTCGTTCATGCGTTTGCCGCGTTCTTCGCCGTGCCTTGCAACGATCCTTGCCGCGTTCGCTTCGATGACGGGCCGGACTTCCTCGCCGAATGCAGGTATCCAGTCGGTCCATGGCTTGCCGACCTTGACATGGTTCTCGACGCCGGCGTGTCCGTTCCCGAGCCCGACACCCTGTCCATTCAGCGTGAGCACCCTGTCCTTCATCTGGCCCGGAGATGCCGAGGCGCCCGCGCGCTCTGCGGCATACATGAAGTAGCTGACATGCAGGGATGGTCCGTGGTAGGAATCGATCTGATTTTCCGTGATCGACTTCCAGTTGCAGTTGACCTGGAATTGCTGCGTTCCCGGAAGCACCTCCAGCCCCGCGTCGAACTGATCGACGATGAGATCGATCCATTCGCGCGCCCCGGCGAGGTAATCGTAGAGGGGTATCGCACGAGGATTCATGTTCACGAACCAGAACCCGCGATACTGTTCAAGACGCGCCGCGCCCTTGAGATTATACGCCCCGTCGTCGTTGAATGTCTTTGAATATCCGCCTGTCGGCCCGTGATTGAGCAACGTGCCGTTATTGCGGAACACCCAACCGTGATAAGGGCAGGAAAAGGTCTTTGCCTTGCCGCATGTGTCTGCTTGCAACATGACGCCGCGGTGCGTGCACAGATTATGGAATGCGTTGACCTCGCCGTCGACATCGCGATTGAACAGCATGCTGTAGCCGCCGACCATTCGGACGTGAAAATCTCCCGGCTTTTCGATCTCGGATTCGTGACCGAGGTAAAGCCACGACCGGCTGAAGACGAGCTCCCTTTCGCGTTCGAAAACAGCCGGATCCATGAAGGCGCGCTTGTCGACGAGAAAGCGTCCTTTTTCGCGATCGATATGTACGAGGTTCAATGGGCCAACTATGCCGGGCGAAATATAGTTCATCCTCTTCCTCCGTCGTTACGGACAGGCCAGAAAAATCGGATGCGCTTAAGCGGTGCGCTCTCTCGTTGCTCTGGAACACTTGTTCCATACACAATGGGTGGACCGGGTCAAGAGTGGTTCGCTTATGTATTAATAGCGTGATGACAATCGGGTCACAGCCCTGCCTGTCCGCACAGTCGGCAGCTCTACCGCACCGACGAACGGGTCGCGCCATTCCCCGTGAACAGTTTCCAGCGCTAGGGGTTGGCCTCATGACGACGGCGCACCGGCGGGAAATGCCGATATGTGATGACGCGACCGCTCCCGACACGAATGGGCGACGCCGCGCGTCACTCCCGGCCCGGAACCGCGGACACACGATCGCCGCAGCTCCCTCACCGGGATGCGTGTGCTCGCGAAAGAACGCTCGGCATCGCTTGTAGACCATCGAGGAAAGGCGCTCTCGACCGGATGGATCCAAACGTTTGGCGACCGTGGTTTCCGTCCCAAGGCTGGGGGCGGCATTTTTCGAACGCTATTGAGAGGTTCCCGCGATCGGTCCTTCTTGCCAATCTCGCAAAATCTGCGCGACATCGGTTTCGACGTCGGTCGGGGGTGCCTGAACCGCCCCCGGAGTGCGGCTAAAGCGGGGGGCCGGCATCGGCTGCGGAACGCCCGCTATTTTCCCGAAACTGCCGCGCGCCATGGAATGCGGATGGGCAATCGCCTCGTCCGGCGTGAGCACCGGCGTCGCGCAGGCATCCAGATCGGCAAAGATACTCTCCCACTCGGCCCGTGTCCTGCTCTTGAAGATTTCGGCGAAACGTTCGCGCATGGCGGGCCATTGGGTGCGGTCGTTCTGCTTTGGCAGGTCCGCCGCATTCAGCCCGAGGCCGCGAAGCAAGTCGGCGTAGAACTGCGGTTCGATCGCGCCCACTGCCATGAAGCCGTTATCCGACGTTTCATAAACTTCGTAAAAATGCGCTCCGCCGTCGAGCAGATTGGCCCCACGCTCGTCCACCCAACGGTCCATCGCGCGATAGCCGTGCATCATGATCCCCAGCAACGCCGTTCCTTCGGTCATCGAACTGTCGATTACCTGGCCCATGCCCGACGCGCGCGCCTCCAGCAGGCCGCAGGCAATGCCGTAGGCCATCATCATGCCCCCTCCGCCCATGTCGGCGACCATGTTGAGGTTGGGCAGCGGGCGCTCATCCGCGCGGCCGCACATCCACAAACTGCCCGATACGGCGAAGTAATTGATATCGTGCCCTGCATAGGCGGAGAGCGGGCCGGTCTGCCCCCAGCCGGTCATGCGCGCATAGACCAGCGCAGGGTTGCGTTCGAGGCAGACGTCCGGGCCGAGTCCCAGCCGTTCCATGACGCCCGGCCGGTAGCCTTCGAGAAGAACGTCGGCCATCTCCACCAGTGCGAGCAGGGTTTTGACGTTTTCGGAATCTTTCAGGTTCAGCGTCACGATGCGTCGCCCGCGGTGGAGCAGGTTCTTCACCGGGTCGATCGGGATCAGTGGCGGCGGGGCGCCCGCGCGCTCGATCCTGATGACGTCGGCGCCCATGTCCGAAAGCATCATCGCGCAAAAGGGGCCCGGCCCGACGCCCGCGATCTCCAGCACCTTCACCCCCGTCAGCGGGCCCGACGCGCCGCTCACAGGCCTGCCTCCAGCGGACGGAAGACGGTTTCCTCGGTTTCCACCGCGAAGATGCTGATCGATGCAGGGTCGAGGAAGTGGCTCTCGTCCTCCTCGCGCAAGCGCCGTTTGCGGGGATCCGAAAGCTCAGCCACCGTTGCCGCAAGCGTGTCCATGTCTTCGTGGATCGCTTCGCTTATCACATCGTAATCGGCGCGCTCTTCACCATCGGGGTGAACGATGAAATGGCGCCGATGGACGGCGGCCCCATGATCCATCAGATCGTGCATGTAGGGCAGGTGCCGGTTCGAATAATAGGCGCGAAATTCTTCATCGCTCAGTCCAGCCTTCTTGCGGGCGATCACCATGATCCTGACACTCACAGCGAACGTCCGATCAACAGCTTCATGATTTCCGTCGTGCCGGCGAAGATCCGGTGCAGGCGCGCGGCCGTATAGAGGCGCGAAACGGGATATTCATCCATATAGCCCGCGCCGCCATGAAGCTGTACGCACTGATCGATGACGCGCGCCTCCATCTCCGGAAGCCAGATCTTGGCCATGGCGCATTTCATCGTGTCGAGCGTACCGTTGGCTTTGTAATCGCGAATGATGTCGTCGAGGAACGCGCGGCCAACCGCCAGTTCGGTCTTCATTTCCGCAAGCTTGAACTGCGTGTTCTGAAAATCGAAGATCGTCTGGCCGAATCCCTTGCGATTTTTTACGAATTCGACGGTTTCGTCGAAGGCCCGCTGAGAGGCGGCATGGGCGACCAGCGGCCAGGTGATGCGATCCATGTTGACGCCGCCGAGTGCAATGCGCATGCCCTTGCCCTCTTCGCCCAACAGGTTCGCGACCGGCACGCGCACTTCGTCGAACGAAATCTCACCCGTATTCGACGCCTTGGTGCCCATCTTGTGCAGCAATCGGCCGCGATTGAAGCCGGGTCTGTCGGCCTCGACGATGATCATCGAGAGGCCCTTGCTGCCCGCGTCCGGTCCGGTGCGCGCAGCGACCATGAAGGCATCGGCGGTATTGGCCTGGGTGATATATGTCTTGGATCCGGTGATGACATATTCATCGCCATCGCGCACTGCCGTCGTACGCAGGCCCGACACATCGCTGCCGCTGTCGGGTTCGGTAATCGCAAGACCGAACAGATATTCGCCCGCGATCATCCCCGGCAGAAACCTGCGGCGTTGTTCTTCGTTGGCGGAGCGATAGAGAATCTCGCTCGTCCCGTCGGCGATCAACGAAGTCGACATGCTCGCCCCCGAAACCGAGTAGCCGATTTCTTCCGCGATAACGAGGCGGTGGAGGAAGTCCCCGCCCGGTCCACCATATTCCTCGGGAATGTCGACACCCAGAATGCCCGCCTCTGCGGCCTTGCGATAGAAGCTGCGGGGCACCTCGTATTGCTCGACCCACGCATCGACATTGGGGTCGACCTCGCGCGCGATGAAATCGCGCACCGTCTGCCGGAAGATCTGGTGCTCCGGTTCCCAGAGCGATTCATTGGTCTGATAGGTCATTAGCCGCTTCGTCCTCCGATTTCGGGATTGGCTCGGTTCGGCGGGCGAGACACGGCACGGGTTTGCCGCGCGCCGGAAAATGTGTGGGGAGGGTGAGCGCCGGTTGCCCGCCGGCACCGGGTCGCATCCGTCATCCGCGCGCGGGATCGCGCACGACTGCGCCAACCATCAAAGCTGTGTCTTGCCATTTGTCCTCTTCCAAACATACTTTCTATACGCTAGCGTATTTTACGCAAGAGAGATTATTGGCGGCGAGGGACGAGGTATGATCACGATCTATGGAAACCTACCGCAACGGGTCGTGCGCTGCCTGTGGGCGCTGGAGGAGCTGGGCATGCCGTATGAGCAGGTGTCCGTGCCCGACAAATCCAACGATGCTTTCCGCGCCCTCAATCCGGCCGGCAAGACGCCTGTGCTGGTGGATGACGACTTCGTGTTGACCGAGTCCTGCGCGATCAATGCCTATCTCTCGGCAAGGTCGGGCGGGGCGCTCATGCCGGATGACATCCGTGGCCGGGCGCGGGTCGAGCAGTGGACCGATTGGGCCATCACGGAAGTGGAGTTCCACTTCACCGTCATGGTTCGGGAGATGCGGCGTGCCGCCGGCGCGGGCGAAAATCCGGACCAGGCCGTGATAACGTCGTGCCTTTCACAGGTTTCCGACACGGTCGCCCTGCTGGAGGCGCATCTGGCGAAGGGACATGATTATGTCGCCGGGGAGGCGTTCTCGATCGGCGACATCAACGTATGCTTTCCGGTGGCCGGTATCGCGGGGCAGATCGACATGGCCCCGTTCCCCCACGTCGCCAACTGGATCGCGCGGTGCCAGGGGCGCGACGCCTGGCAACGCGTACAGTCCGCAGATGAGAGCGGCTTGCGCGAAATATAACGCTGTCCGGCGGCTGTTCACTCAGGCGAAATGCCGCTGCGTGACCTTGCGTGCGCGAATGAACAGCACCGCCGTCAAAAGCGTGAAGCCCACCGAAAACGTGAGTGCGTAGCGGAGCGGATCCGCGACATGCCCGGCAAGGGCGTCGCTGAGCTGGCCCACGAACAGGACGAGCACGCCCTGTCCGATCAATGCGTTAAGGACATTGGACACCGCGCCTGCCGTTCCGCGTTGCTGCGCCGCACAGACGCTTTGCATCGTCGCCTGAAAACTCGGTGCATAGCTCACGGCCAACGCCATGCCGATGAAGCAGGCCGCAAGCGCCAGTGTCGTGGAGCCGAGCCAGAGCACCCCCAGAAAGATCGGGACGAGCGCAAGATTGGCCGCGATGCAGATCGTGACCGGCGCGGCAAGCGAGCGACTGGCAAGGCGGTTTCCAAGCCAGCCGCCGGCGAGCATGCCAGCAAACCCAGCGCGGCGACGGGACCGAACAGCAAACCGACCTGAGACTGGTTCAGCCCGTGATAGCGGATGAAGAACTGCGGCAGCCAGACGAGCATGCCGAGGCTGGAAAAGACGCCTGTGCTCGCCGCGGCGCAAAGCCAGCGATAGGCACGATTACGCCACAGATCGCGCGCCGTCCCCATGAAACTGCCCGGTTCGGCAGCGGCATCATCGGCTGTCTGAGCGTCATGTCGTCCGCGCATGGGTTCGCGCAGGAAGATCAGGCTGGCCACGGCCAGAAGCAGGCCCGGAAGCGCGGCGATGAAGAAAGCCGCTCTCCAGCCATGGGCAATCGCGATCTGACTGGCGATGAGAAAGCTTCCCAGCATGCCGACCATTCCGCCCGCCTGGAACAGGGCGAGCGCATTGACACGCTTTTGCGGCGGGAAATGATCGCTGAGGAGCGAAAGCCCCGCCGGGTTCGATCCGCCTTCGCCAATCCCGATGCCCGCGCGGGCGAGCGCCAGCATGGGGAACGACTTGGCGAACCCGCAAAGCGCCGTCATCGCGCTCCATAAAGCGATGGCAAAGGCAATGAGCCGGCCGCGATTGCAGACATCGGCAAGCCGCCCGAAGGTCAGGCTGGCCAGCGCATAGACAAGGACGAACGCCGGGCCGGTCAGCAAACCATATTGCGTGTCGGACAAGTCGAACTCTTGCCGCAGCGGTTCGGACATGACGACCACCAGCAAGCGGTCGTAATAGTTCATCATGTTGATGGTGGCGAGCAGGCCTAGCGCCACCCACGCATTTCTCCGCGCCGATCGGTCAGATGCGGTCATAAAGGCAGCGCTCTGGCGGGCGTCCCCTCTTCGTGCGTGAAGCGGGGATGTCCCGATGCGTCGCGACGGGCGATTCGCCAGATCGTGCCGGCAAAGGCGGCGGGGTCGGCAACGATTTCGGTTACCCTCGCGCCCAGCTCATCGGCCGTCACCCATGCGCCATCCTGGATTGCGTGGTTACGGCCCGCAACGACGGACGCGACAATCAGTTCGCGCAATGCGGGCGCGTCGGTTTGCCGTTCGAAAGCAAGGCCGCGGTACATCTGGCGCAGGGCGGCCTGCGCCATCGACACATGCGCTCCGCCCTCCAGTATGAAATCCGCAGCGCCGCCGCCAATGCCCAGAAAGCAGCCATGTTTCGGCAGAAGAGGCAGGAACACGCGGACGGCGATGAAGTGGGTCAGCACATCGGCGTGCATATGGTGTGCCAGCGCCTCTGGCGTCAGCGTGTCGAGCCGGGAGGGCGCGCGCATGGCATTGACCGCGACGATCACGGCATCGACCGGCCCGACCGCATCGGCAAGCGCAAGGGCGGAAGCGACGCTGGCCAGTGATCCGCGAACGGTGGTGAGCCGTGCCGGATGGCCCAATCGCGTGATCAGCGCATCGAGCCCCGCCTGGCCGCGGGCGGAACCGACCGCATCATGCCCCGCGGCCAGTAACTGCCGGACGACACCTTCGCCGACTTCGCCGCTTGCGCCGATCACGAGCGCTCTCACCGCGTCATCCGATTTGCGCGGTGCAGCGATCGAGCACTTTCAGATCGTCCCTGTTGGTGGCACGCGCTTCGAAACGGACCGTGCCCGGTCCCGAGCCCCAGAAGTTGAAGCGGAGCGTGTCGCCCGGCAGCACGGGCGCGGAAAAGCGCACGGCCATGGACCCGAGGCGCGAGGCGTCCATATCGCAGAACTGCCGGATCAAGGCATAGCCCGCCATGCCCTTGGTCGAGAGGCCGTGCAGGATGGGGCGGGGGAAGCCGGCGGACTTTGCCACGTCGGGATCGATGTGCAGAGGATTGACGTCGCCCGACAGGCGATAGATCAGCGGCTGGATTTCCATCACCGGCACTTCGATCGAATGATCGGGCGCCGTATCCGGCAGCGTCTCGAGATCGTCGGGTGCATCGCCCCAATCACCGCACCCCCCATCCCCGCGCAGCATCAGCGTCGTGGTGACCGTTGCAATTTTCGCGCCCGTACTCGCGTCGATGACCTTTTTCTGCTGGTGCAGGAACGCCCCGCGATCCGCGCCCCGATCGCGGATGCCGAGGATTCTGTGCTCGCCCCTGATCTTTCCTTCTGCGCAAAGCGCACCATGCATTTCCAGCCGCTGCTCGGCATGGAGCAGCTTCTTCCAGTCGATCGCATATTCGGGATCGCGGGCCCACATGCCCGGATGCCCCAGGACGTTCGCCATGGTCGGGCTGGCGACGAGCCGTTCCTCGAACAGATAGTCGAGATGGGCCGGGTCCAGGGGTTCGGTTCCGAAGCCCACGCCCAATGCGTATAATATGGTGTCGCGTGCGGTATAGCTTTGCTCGGTATCCGCGAACTGGCGGTTCACCACCGTGTCGAAATTCATCGATCCATGTCCTTCTGGGCGCGCTGTACTGTCATGGGTTGTGCGTCAGCCGATCATGCAAACAGCTTGCGGCTGATGATCTCGCGCATGACTTCGGATGAGCCGCCCGCGATCTTGCGAATGCGGGAATCGAGGAAGCGATGGCTGATGTCGTATTCCATCATGTACCCGTTCCCGCCATAGAACTGCAGGCATTCGTCGGCCATTTTCCATTGCAGTTCACCCGCGATCATCTTGGCCATGGCCGCGGTCGTCGCGTCGAGTTCGCCCGTGACGGCCAGGCCGACGCAATGGTCGACAAAGACCTGCGTGGCCTGCAATTGCGCGCCCATCTCGGCAATCTTGAAGCGTGTGTTCTGAAAGTCGGCGATGCGCTGGCCGAACGCCTCGCGTTCCTTGGTATAGGCGATGGTCTGATCGATAATCCCATGGCACATGCCGATGGCGTGAACCGCGATCGAGAGGCGTTCCTCGGCGAGGTTGTGCATGGCGATCTTCATGCCCTGCCCCTCATCGCCGATCCGGTTCGAAACCGGTACGCGCATGTCGGAAAAGAACAATTCCGAGGTATCCTGCGCCTTCAGGCCGAGCTTCGACAGGTTGCGTCCACGGGAAAAGCCCTCCCGGTCGGCTTCGACGATGATGAAGGTCATGCCCCCGCGTGGATTTTCGGGGTCGGTCTTGGTGGCCAGCATCACGATGTCGCACAGCTGCCCGTTCGAGATATAGGTCTTCTGACCGTTGATGACGTAGTCGTCACCGTCGCGGACCGCGGTCGTCTTCATGGCGCGCAGATCGCTGCCCGCAGCGGGCTCGGTCAGTCCGATAGCCGCGATGCATTCGCCCGCCGCCATCCTCGGGACCCAGCGTTTCTTCTGCTCCTGCGTTCCGAAATTCAGGATGTAGCTTGCGGCCATGTCGGAATGCACCGCGAAACCCGGACCTGTCGCGCCGGCACGGCCCAATTCTTCGGTGAAGACAGCGTTGAAGCGGAAATCGGCGCCCGCGCCCCCGAATTCCTCGGGCGCGTTGGAGCACAGGAAACCTGCGGCCCCCGCCTTGCGCCAGACCTCGCGGTCGACCATGCCTTCCTTTTCCCATTGCTCGTGAAAAGGCTTGATCTCGGTCTCGATAAAGCGTCGCACCGCGTCGCGGTACATCTCGTGATCATCGTCGTAAGTGGGGCGCTGCAGGGTCTGCATGTGTGTTTTCCTGTCGTATCGTATTCTGGGGTGCGGTGCGTCAGATCCCGCGACCGGTGAGCCCGCCGTAATTTTCCTGCCCCTCGAATCCGTAGGGGCTGTATCGGCCGTTGAGGAAGATCTCGAACTGGCTGCGCCCGTTACGAACCGTGCCGTCGGGACTGATCAGTCGAACCTTCGCAAAATGCTCCACGCCATAGACTGTGCGAGTGTGTCCGTTGCCGGGGAACGTGTGCTCGCACGGTTGCCGGGAGAAATCGAATTCGTCCCACTCCATGGCCGGGCTGCGACCATGATAGGTATGGATCGTGCCGCCATCGCTCCACGCGCCGACATGATATCCGATCTGGCCCAGCACGTGGGGCGGGGGCCCGACATCGAGTTCCAGCGTCCATTCGCCTCCCGCGTCATCGGTGAGCTTCACGACCCCGTCGGTGACCGAGCGCGTGCCCGGCCGCCAGTTCAGTGCATGGTTGTAGTCGACGAACTTCACCTTCCGGCCATCCCAGCCGAAATCGACCGACCCTTCGAGCGGCGCGTTGAACGCATCGTTCAGGGGGCCGCGTTCTCCATCCGGCCCTTCGTGGAAATGGAAATACGCCGAAACGTCCTCGGCCTCGACAAAGCACGAGAAACGCAGGGCGCGCGGCGTACCCGCCGGTTCGCTCGGCGGCAGATAGGCCGGATCGAGGCCCAGCGGGGGACGGCTTTCATAGACGCCCCATGACCGGTCGCGCGACCCACCCCATGGTGCCTTATCCTCCATCGCAAAGGATGCTTCGCCAACGCTCAGCGTCCCGGTACAGGCGCCGACCTGATGATAGCGCGTCTGGTCCGTCGTCCGGCGCCCCGCACGCACCGCGGTATGGTGCGCTGCGAGATGGCAATGGGACAGCCCCCTCCACATGATGTCGAATTCGATCCCCGACTCGTTGGGTTCGCAAACCAGCCGAATGGCCTTCAACGGCTCGACGAATTCGAAGCGCAAAGGGCCGATCGCCGTGCTGAAATCGTCGCGCCAGATGCGGCTGAGTCGCAGGCAACGCTGCACGCCATTGATGTTGGTATTGGCATAGCCGCCGATCATATTGCTGTTGGGGGCAATGCGCATGCCGGTCCAGATCGACACGCCCGACGCCACATCATAGGCCAGGAAATAGTAGCCATCGTCCCACGCCGGATCGGAATTGGGGACATAGGACATCGGATAGGGCGTCGCGTGAAACGGGTACTCATCCGCAGGCGTCAGCGCCATTTTCTCAAAATCGGGTTCCGACAATTTCGCTCTCCCTGCGGCTTTCTTCGCGTTGACAACCATTCCGTCAGGCAATAGGCCAACATCAATATAGTTTGCAACATTACAATTCGCGTGCGCTCTAAATTTGCGTGCGCCGGAAGGAGGATACAGATGGGCATTCTCGATGGTCGGGTCGCAATTGTTACCGGCGCCGGGCGAGGCGTCGGCAAGGCGTATGCGCTGAAGCTCGCCGAGGAAGGCGCAAAGGTCGTCGTGAACGATCTTGGCGGCGACGTGCGCGGCGACGGGGCCGATATTTCACCGGCTCAGGAAGTGGTCGACGAGATCAAGGCGGCTGGTGGCGAGGCGGTGGTCAACGGTGCGGACGTGGCCGATTGGGACGGCGCGAAGGCCATGATCGATCAGGCGATCGACAATTTCGGCGCCCTCGACGTTCTGGTGAATAATGCTGGCATCCTGCGCGACAGGATGATGGTCAACATGACCGAGGACGAGTGGGATTCGGTTATCCGTGTCCATCTCAAGGGGACATTCGCGCCCTGCCATCATGCCGCGAACTACTGGCGCTCCGAAAGCAAGCTGGGCCGGCAGCGGGATGCGCGCATCATCAACACGGCGTCGGGTTCGGGCCTGTTCGGCAATATCGGCCAGGCCAATTATGGCGCCGCCAAGGCTGGTATCGCGAGTTTCTCGATCATTACCGCGCGCGAGCTCAGCCGGATCGGTGTGACGGTGAATGCTCTTGCCCCCCGCGCGCAAACCCGCATGACCGAGGGGCTGCGCGATGTCAGCGGCGAGATGCTGGAGCGCCGCGATCCCGAGTGGATCGCGGCGCTGGTCGCGTTTCTCGCCAGCCCGGCGGCGGCCGACATATCGGGCCGCATCTTCGCGGAAGTATGGGGCTTCGGCTACACCGTGGGACAGGGTTGGGGTCATGGCCCTCGCGCCGAGGCGAGCCGCGACGCCAAGAATGTCGAGGAAAGTCTCCGTCATGCGCTGGCTGCGGCCGGCTATAATCACGGTATCGAGCGCGATACTTTCATGAACCCGTAATCGGGCGTGAAGCTGTAATTGGCTCAGACCAGGCAGGAGAGGAAAATGAAAGCCCAGCGTATCCATGAATGGGGCGGCCCGGATCGGCTGACGCTCGACGATGTGCCGGCTCCCGATGTTTCGGACGGCGAAGTTCTTGTCGCGGTGAAGGCTGTCGGGATCAATCCGGTCGACTGGAAACTGATGACCGGAAAGGCGCCCGTCTTGCCCGAGCTACCGCTTGTCCCCGGCGGGGATATTGCAGGTGTGGTCGAGCGTGTTGGCGAAGGGGTGGACGGGCTTTCTCCCGGCGACCGGGTCTTTGGCCTGATCGGTCTCACCGGCGCCTATGCCGGCAAGGTCGCCGTCGCGGCGTCGAGCCTGGCGCGCATTCCCGGCAACGTCGATTTCCCCGCCGCGGCGGCGCTTCCGCTCGTCTCGCTCACGGCGCTGCAGGGGATGCTGTCCGATGGGCGCGAGGTCGGCTCGCTTGACATTCTGGTGCATGGCGGGGCCGGCGGCGTGGGGACCGCCGCCATCCAGATCGCCAGGGCCATGGGGGCCCGGGTGACCGCCTCGGCGTCTGCTGAAAAGGCGCAATTCGTCAAGAACCTTGGTGCGGGACAGGTCGTCGACTTCCGCTCTGGTACCATTCTGGACCCGTCGAGTTTCGACATGTTGATCGACCTTGTCGGCGATTCGCAGGAAACCGCACTCTGGAAATTGGTGCGAAGGGGCGGATCGGTGATTCGCATTGCCGGCGGCGCCACCGCGCCCGCCGAAGAAGAGGTCGGCGGCGTGCGGGCGTACAAGGTGCGCGTTCGCCCGAACGGCGAGCATATGAATAAAGTCGCCAGCCTGTTGGACAGCGGCGCCATATCGGCTCCGATCGACGCGATCTTTCCTTTCGAGGACGCGGTCGAGGCGCTTGAAATGGTGAAGGCAGGCCACGTCAAAGGCAAGGTCGTCCTCACTCTGAGCTAGGCGGGCCGTCCGGTGACGATGCGGCGCCGACCCGGACGAAAAATATTCGAATTGACGGTTGCGCAATAAGGTTCGCTACCGTACCATCATCACGATAACAGTCTCTTTTGGGAAGCATGCCATGGCTCTCTATGATCCGGTCAACAGCAGTCTCGTCGACGCAAACCCCGAAAAGGGGACGTTTCGCGTTCACCGCGATGCCTATCGCAGTGACGAGGTGTTCAAGCAGGAGAAGGAATTAATCTTTTCCAAGTGCTGGCTGTATCTCGGGCACGAGAGCGAGCTGGAAAAAAAGGGTGACTTCCGTTCACGCCGCGTGGGCGGGCGCGATCTCATCTTCATCAAGGACAAGAAAGGCGTGGATCGCGCCTTCTACAACACCTGCACGCATCGCGCGGCGAAGATCTGCCGCGTGGCGAAGGGCAATGCCCGCACCTTCACCTGCCCCTATCATGGCTGGGTTTTCAGTTCCGAAGGCGAGCTGAAGTCGCAGAACGCCTCGACGGGCTATGTCGAAGGCATCAACGACGACGGCCATCTCGACCTGCGACCGGTCGAGCGGCTGGAGGACTATCGCGGCTTCTATTTCGTCAACTTCAATCCCAATGCTATCAGCCTGCACGATTATCTCGCCGATGCGCGCAGTGCCATCGATGCCTTGTGTGATCAGACCGAGGGGCGCCAGATCATCCTGTCCGGTGACCATTCCTATACGATCCGCGCCAATTACAAGCTTTTGTGCGAAAACAGCTACGACGGCTACCACCTGTTCCCCGTCCATGCGTCCTATTTCGACTATCTGAAGGACCAGATGGCAGGGACCGAGGGCGAGAAGCTGATCGAGCAGGCGCTGAAGAGCTATAATACGGCAGGCCAGGCCCGCGCTCTCGGCAATGGTCATGCCATTCTCGACAGCTTCGTGCCCACCGGGCGCCCTGTCGCGCAATGGCTGCCCTCGCTGGGGCTGGACACCAAAGACGAAGTCGAGGCGAAATACGCGTCGCTGGTCGAGCGTTACGGGCAGGACCGGGCCGACTATATCGCGAATACGCAGAAGAACCTCGTGATCTTTCCGAACCTCGTCATCAATGACATTCTGTCGTGCACGGTGCGCACGATCGAGCCGGAGAGCGAGAATTTCATCCGTGTGCACGCCTGGGCCATGGGTCCGGAGGATGAGAGCGAGAAGCTGCGTGCGATCCGCCTCGACAATTTCGTGTCGTTCCTCGGGCCGGCAGGTTTCGGATCGCCGGATGACATCGAAATGCTCGAAATCTGCCAGGATGCCGCGGGGCACACGCCCCTCGAATGGAGCGAGATCTCCAAGGGTTTCGGCAAGGCCGACGATCCGCTCGTCGCCGAAGGACCGCCCGACGACGAAATCCAGATGCAGGCCTACTGGACCATGTGGGACCGGGTGATGCGCGGTATCGAAACCCTCGAGGAAAAATAAGAATGACGCTGACACGCGCGCAAGCAGAGGATTTTCTCTTTCACGAAGCCGAACTGCTCGACGATTGGCTGCTGGAAGAGTGGGCCGACCTTTACACGGATAAATCCGTCTACGAGGTCGCCTCGCCTTCATGCGAGGATCCGGTGAATGCCGATCCCGACAATACGCTCTTCCTCATTTCGGATCGGATCGATCGCATTCGCGGGCGCGCCAAGCGCCTGCTCAAGCCAACCGCCCATGCGGAGTTTCCGCGGTCGAAGACACGGCACATGGTGTCGAACGTCCGGGTCGTCAGCAGCGACGACGGGACGACCAGGACACGCGCCAATTTCGCCGTGTTCCGGACAAAGGAGGATACGAGCACGGTTTACATGGGCGAGATGCATCACACGATCGTGGAGGACGGCGGCGCGCTTCGCATCCTGAGCAAGCGCTGCATCCTCGATCTCAACAGTCTTTACAACCAGGGACGGCTGACGATCATCCTGTGACAGAACCGTGTGATTACAAGGACCAGACCGATGGGTGTTGATTTTCGCTATCGCCAGCTCGGCTATCTCGCGCTCAACGTGACCGATGTCGAGAAGTCGGCCGCTTTTGCAACCGATGTATTCGGCATGGATGCTGCGGGCGAGGGCGACAATGGTGCGCGCTTCTTCCGCATCGGTCCGCGGCATCACGACATGATGCTGATCCCGTCCGGCGAACCGGGGTTCGTCCGCTCGGGCTGGGAGCTTGAGACCGAAGACGATCTCGACAAGGCGATGGCCCATTACCGCGACATCGGTCTTTCCCCCCAGCTGATCGCCCAGGACGAGGCGAACATGCTTGGGCTGGAGCGGGCCTTCCGGATCGTGGAGCCGAAGCTGGGCACGACGTGGGAATATTATGCGCGCATGAGCCACACGGCCGTGCCGCGTCAGAACACGCTGACCAAATTTCAGGGGGGCAAGCACTACGGGCTGGTCGTTCCCGACTGCAAAGGTCTGACCGAATACATGATCGAGAACATGGGCTTCATGAACTCCGATTATGTCGAAGGCTGGCGGGCCTCATTGCTGCGCGCATTCCCCAACCCCAATCACCACAGCTTTGCGCCGTTGCAGTTTCCGGCACCGCGTCCGACCTTCCACCATGTTGCCTTCATGGTCGAGGAAATCGACGATATCGGCAAGCTGTTCAATCGCATCAAGCGATATGACGTGGGAATCCAGTTCGGCATCGGCCGTCACCCCACTTCGGGCAGCATCCATCTCTATATCTATGATCCCGACTATTTCGTGTGGGAATATACGCTGGGGATGGAGCAGTTTCCCGAGGAAGGCGCACGTGAACCGCGCCGCATGTCGGCCGACCCGGCAGGTTTCGACCTGTGGGGTGCCGTTCCCGAAACCGTGCATGCGGACAAGTTTCCGCCGATCGTCGTGGCCTGACCATGCGGCGGCTGGAAAGCAGAAGCGCCGTCGTGACGGGCGCAGCACGCGGGATCGGCAAGGCCATCGCAACGCGGCTTGCCAGCGAGGGCGCCGCCCTGACGATTAGCGACGTCAACGCCGACGGGCTCGATCGACTTTGCGGCGAGCTCGAACACGCCGGCGCGCCGCGTTGCGTTTCGATTGCCCGCGACCTCAGCAAGGAAGAGGGGGCCACGGCCTTGCGCGATACCGCAATGGCGGCGCACGGACAGGTCGACATACTGGTCAACAATGCGGGTGGCGGCGTGATCCGGCCATTTCTGGAGCATACGCCCGAGACGCTGCGCCAGACGATCGATCGCAATCTCTGGACCACCATCTGGTGCACGCGGGCCTTCCTCCCCGGCATGATCGAGCGCCGGTACGGCCGCATCGTCAATATGGGTGCGGATTCGGTGCATACAGGCACCTACAGCCACGCCGGATATAACGCGGCCAAGGGCGGAGTGCATGCCATGGTGACCGGCCTGGCCTTCGAATTCGCCAAGGAGGGCGTTACCTTCAATGTCGTGTCGCCCGGCGGCGTCCTGACCGAAGATCTGCAGGCGATGATGACGGACGATCCCGAGGTCCTCGCCAAGTACAAGATGTCGGTCCATCCGCGCGAGGTCGCCAAGGCGCAGATCCCGTCGCAGCGCTTTACCGAAATGGACGAGGTCGCTGCCTATGTGGCGTTCCTCGCCACGGAAGAGGCAGGGGCTGTGAACGGACAGATCCATTCGATCAATGGCGCGCAGTGGATGCTCTGATCGCCATGACCGCGCCCATCATCGACATGCACAGCCATTTCATCCCCGCCCGGTTTCCGGATCGGCCGAGCGGCGTGGAAGAGCCGGCCTGGCCCAGCCTCAAGTCCGTGCCGGGCGGCGCACAGATGTTTGTCGGCGACACGCTCTTCAGGGAATTCGAAAGCTATTACTGGGACGTCGAAGGCCGCATCGCGACGCTGGATCGCAACGATGTCGCGGTTCAGGTGATCTCACCCCTGCCAGAGTTGTTTTCCTACTGGCTCGACCGGCGGGCGGGCGCGGTGCTCACCGATGCGATGAACCGCGAATGTGCCGCGATGGTGACTGAATCGGGGGGGCGCCTGCGCGGGTTCGGCATTCTCGCCTTGCAGGATATTGGCAAGGCGGTCGAGCAAGTGGCCGAGATCGCCGAACTCGGGCTCGTCGGTGTGTTTGCCGGCAGCCACGTGAACGGCGTTTCGATCGCCAATGCGCAATTTCATCCCGTCCTTGCCGCGCTCGAGAAGCACGGCCTCGCCCTGTTCATTCACGGCCTGAAGCCCGCTGGCCTCGACCGGATCGAGGGGCCGGGCCTGATGGGAGCCGTGCTTGGCGTACCCTATGAGGGGACCATGGCGCTTGGCGGCTTCATTGCAACCGATGTCTTCGGACGCTTCCCGAAGCTCAAGATCATTTTCGCGCATGGTGGCGGAATGATCGCATCGATTATCGATCGTATGGACCTCGTATGGGAAAAATTCCCGGGTCCGATGCAGGCGAGCCTGAACATTCGGCCAAGCGAATATGCGCGCCGGTTTCATTACGACACGGTGGTCTTCTCGCCCAGGGCGGTCGCCTTTCTGGCCGAGCGTTTCGGCGCAGGCTGCATTCTGGCCGGAACCGACGGCCCGACCGAGATCGGCCAGACCGACCTTGAAGACTTCATTGCCCAAACCGGCCTGTCCCAGACGGATCGGCACGCAATCCTTGGCGGCAATGCCGCCCGAGTACTGGATATATCCCTATGACCAAGTCAGCCGTAGCTCTCGACGACAAGTACACGCAGGAAGAAGGGCGGATCTATATCTCGTCCAACCAGGCGCTTGTCCGCCTGCCGATGATGCAACGTTGGCGCGACATGGCCGCGGGCTTGAATACCGCAGGCTATATCACCGGCTATCGCGGTTCGCCGCTCGGCATTTACGACAGCAATCTCTGGGCGGCTTCCAAGCTGCTCAAGGAAAATCAGATTCATTTCCAGTCCGGCGTGAACGAGGAACTGGCGCTGACCGCGGTGCGCGGCACCCAATGGCTGCATTATTATCCGCAAGCCAATTACGACGGCGTGTTCTCGATCTGGTATGCGAAGAACCTCGGCGTGGACCGCGCTTTTGAGGTCATGCGGCAGGGCAATCTGGAGGGCAGCGCGAAGAATGGCGGCGTTCTCATCATCGGTGGCGACGATACCGGCGGAAAATCGACAGTCACCGCGACCTCGTCCGATCCGGTCTGGAAGGCGGCGCTGATGCCGATCCTCTATCCGTCGAATACGCAGGAATATCTCGATTATGGCCTGCTCGGCTGGGCGATGTCGCGCTTTTCCGGAACCTATGTCGGGTTCAAGACCGTGACCGACACGATCGAGCGGACTTCGACCGTGGATCTCGATCCCAGCCGATCGATGCCGATCATTCCGGAATTCGAATTTCCGCCCGGCGGCGTGAACAAGATCAAGGGCGACCTGATGCCGCTTCCGATCGAGAAGCGTCTGATCGAATACAAGCTTCCGGCCGTGCATGCCTTTGCCCGCGCCAACCGGCTCGACAAGGTGATCTTCGATTCCGACCGGCGGGAACTCGGCATCGTGACGGCGGGCAAACCCTATTCCGACACGCGCGAGGCGCTGATCGAACTGGGCATCGACGAGAACCGCGCCCGCAAGCTCGGCATCCGCCTCTACAAGCTCGCCATGACATTTCCGATCGAGCCGGAGGGGGCGCTGGCCTTCAGCCGCCGCCATCGCGAGATCCTCGTCGTCGAAGAGAAAAACGCCTTTGCCGAGGAGCAGCTGGTCCAGTTGCTGTATCGCGCGGATGCCGACGAACGCCCGGTCGTCACCGGAAAGGCGGACGACAAGGGCAAGAGGCTGATCCCGGAATTCGGCGAGACATCCGTCCACCTGGTCATGGATGTGCTGATCGAGCGGATCGAGGCGCTGGGCATCGCCGATGACGAACTGAAAGACCGCATCGCCAAAATCCGCGATCGGGATTCCAACGTGCTGGAAATCAAATCGACCGGCCTTGTTCGAACCGCCTTTTTCTGTTCGGGCTGTCCGCATAATACGTCCACCCGGACGGTCGACGGGTCGCTCAGCTTCGCCGGCGTCGGTTGCCATGGCCTTGCCGCCATGCTGATGCCCGACCGACCGAATGGTCGGCGCAGATGGGCGGCGAAGGCATGCTGTGGGCCGGCCTTCACGAATTCGTCGATATCCCGCACGCGTTTCAGAACCTGGGCGACGGAACCTATTTTCATTCCGGCCTGATGGCGATCCGCGCCGCCGTCGCGAGCGGGGCGAAGCTGACGTACAAGCTTCTCTACAACGATGCCGTCGCGATGACGGGCGGACAGCCGGTCGATGGCAAGCTGACCGTGGAATCCATGGCGAACCAGGTCTACTGGGAAGGCGTGAAACCGGTCGTCGTCGTCACGGACGAGCCGGACAAATATCCATCGGGCATCAGCTGGCCGCCGGGCACGACGATCCGGCATCGCAAAGACCTCGAAGAGGTTCAGAAGGAGATGCAGACGAAGCCCGGCGTCTCTGCAATCATCTATGACCAGACCTGTGCGGTCGAAAAGCGCCGCCGGCGCAAGCGGGGGAAATTTCCCGATCCCGACAAGCGCATCTTTATCAACCAGGAGGTCTGCGAAGGCTGCGGCGATTGTACCAAGAAATCGAATTGCGTGTCAGTCCAGCCGGTGGAAACGGAATTCGGCCGCAAGCGCAAGATCGACCAGTCGAGCTGCAACAAGGACTATTCCTGTCAGAACGGCTTCTGCCCGTCTTTCGTTAGCGTGCTGGGCGGCGAACCGCGCAAGTTCGGCGCGGCCTTTTCGGACGAGGAACTCGAAGACACCTTCGCCCGTCTGCCAGCCCCGGCAATGCCGGCGGGTGAGGGAACCTACAACATCCTCCTGACCGGTATCGGCGGCACCGGCGTGCTGACGGTGGCTGCGATTGCAGGCATGGCCGCGCATCTCGACGGCAAGGGAACCAGCGTCATGGATATGACCGGCATGGCCCAGAAAGGCGGCGCGGTGCTGAGCCATATCCGCATTGCCCGATCCCCCGAAGAACTCCATGCGCCGCGCCTGTGGAACAAGTCTGCCAATCTGGTTATCGGTTGCGACATGGTGGCCACGACGAGCCCGGCCACGCTGGACATGGTCGCGCCCGACACGAATATCGTCGTCAACACCGAACTCGTGCCCACCGCGCAGTTTCAGAACAACAACAAGATCGACTTCAGTCCCGAAGCCCAGGTCGCGGTTCTGGAGAGCGTCGTCGGCGATCGCGTGGCGGGCGTCGACGCGACCGAAATCGCAACCGAGTTGATGGGCGATTCCATCTATACCAACATGTTCATGCTGGGATATGCGGTACAGAAGGGTCTGGTCCCGCTGACCCTGGGATCGCTGGAGGAAGCGATCCGGCTGAACGGTATCAAGATCCGCGAAACCTTGCAGGTGTTCAACTGGGGCCGCCTTGCCGCAGTCGACGAAAAGCGGCTCGACACGTTTCGCGCCAAGGTCGGCAGCTCGGTCATCGAGGAGCCGATTTCGCAGACGTTGGACGAGCTGATCGAAAAGCGGGTCAGGCACCTCACGAATTACCAGAATGCGTCCTATGCCCGCCAATATTCGGATTTCGTCGACCACGTGCGGGCGAGACAAAGGCCGGCATGGGCGGAGACCTGAAGGTCACGCGCGAGGTGGCGTTCTATCTGTCGAAGCTGATGAGTTACAAGGACGAGTACGAGGTGGGCCGCCTCTACAGCAGCAAGCAATACTGGGACCGGCTCAACCAGGCGTTCGAAGGCGATTTCAAGGTCAAGATCCAGATGGCCCCGCCGGTATTTGCCAAGCCGCGCAAGCCTGGCGGCGAACCGGAGAAGATCGAGTTCGGTCCGTGGATTTTCCCGGTGCTCAGGATGCTTGGCAAGATGAAGGGGCTGCGCGGGGGGATGTTCGACATCTTCGGCTATAGCGCCGAGCGGAAGATGGAACGCCGCCTGATCGGCGAATACCGCGATCTGATCGAGGGGCTGCTGCCTCGGCTCACGCCCGGCACGCAGGCGGAGATCGCCGAAATCGCGGCATTGCCGGACATGGTGAGGGGTTATGGCCCGATCAAGGAACGCAATGTCGAGAGCTACGAAGAGGAGAAGGCCAAACTGCTGGCCCGGCTCGACGAACCGGTGCAGCAGGCAGCCTGAGCCCCGATGAACGTATCGGAAGCCGTTGAAACCCGGCGGTCGGTCCGGGCGTTCCTCGACCGGCCGGTCGACGCTGCGTTGCTTCGTTCGATCCTCTCCAAGGCTCAGCGCGCGCCATCTGGCGGCAATCTGCAGCCGTGGCATGGAATCGTGCTGAGTGGCGAACCGTTGCAACGGCTTGTCGACCATCTCTCGGGCGAAGCGCTGCCGCAGGGCAGGGCTGGGATGAAGCCGGAATATGACGTCTATCCGCAGGGCCTGATCGATCCCTACGAAGCGCGGCGTCGCGCCGTGGGCGAGGATATGTATCGTGCGCTGGACATCGCGAGGGACGACAAACAAGGGCGCCTGCGTCAGTTCAGTGCGAACTACCGCGCGTTCGATGCGCCTGTGCTCATGCTTGTCCACATGCCGAAAACCATGGGGCCGCCGCAATGGGCCGATGTCGGGATGTGGTTGCAGACCGTAATGCTGCTTCTGCGCGAAGCCGGGCTGGACAGTTGTCCGCAGGAGGCCTGGGCCGTGTATCAGCACTACATTCGCGAATGCGTGACTATTCCCGATGATCATGTGCTGTTCTGCGGCCTTTCGATCGGATGGCGCGACCCGGATGCCGCGGTGAACAGTTTCGCGGTAGCGCGCGCCGATCTCGACGAATCGATTCGTTTCGAGGGTGTCTGAACCCTGACGCGCTTTGGTGGCGGACAATCGGGGGGCAAGCGGCGGGCGCCAGAGAATGCGTGGGCCGCTCCCCGGAAGAGAGAGGGGACATGCAATGGGGCGACGCATTCTGCTGACAGGTGGCGGCCGGGGTCTTGGCCGGATGATGGCACTCGCGCTGGCACGCGAAGGACATCGCCTGCTGCTCACATCGCGCAGTCGCGATACGCTTGAGGCGACATGTGCCGAGTGCCGGGCACTGGGCGCGAAGGCGGACTATATCCTTGCGGATCTGGCGGTACCGGGCGGAGCCGAGGATCTGGCGGATACGGCCCTGCGCCATTTCGGAACGGTCGACGTGCTCGTCAATAACGCAGGGCTCGGCATCAACACCGTCGCCCCCGATTATCTGGAGAACCCCTATCGCTTCTGGCAGTCCGATCGCGCCAGCATCGAACAGTTCCTTCAGGTGAATACGATCTCGCCCCTGCTGCTTGCCATTCGCCTCGTCCCCGGGATGCTGGCGCAAGGCTGGGGAAGGATCGTCGCCGATTCGACAAGCCTCGACACCATGCTGCGGACTTCGCTTTACGGTTGTTCGAAGGCCGGGATGGAAGCGGAGGCGGCCGTGATGGCAAGCGATCTGAAAGGGAGCGGCGTGACGTCGAATGTGCTGGTTCCGGGCGGTGGCTGCGGTTCGCGCATGACGGACGAGATGGGCATTCCCCGCGATCAGGTGCTTCCACCGGAAATCATGGGGCCGCCCATGGTCTTCCTTGCGTCGGATGCATCAGACGACTTCAACGGAAGAAGAATACAGGCGCGCCTCTGGGATCCGGTCTTGCCGCTCGAAGAAGCGGTCGCGGCGGCATCGGACGTGATAGCCTGGACCGGTGCGGGGGTGCAGGGCTTGCAGCCTGCGATCGCCCATAAGAGCAAGCCGGGCGCGTATTGATGTGCGGCGCAGGCCGCCTGGCTGGCAAGGTGGCCTTGATTACCGGAGGTGCGGGCGGCATCGGCCAGGCCATCGTCCAGGTTTTTCGCCGCGAGGGTGCGACCGTCTTTTCGGCGGATATAACCGAGGGCAGCGATGCGCCTGCAGATGGTCTTTTCATCCACCTCGATGTCACGCGGGAGGAGGCTTGGCGAACGGCCCTGCGGCAGATCGCGGATGCCCATGGCCCGGTCGATATCATCGTCAACAACGCCGCCTGGCGAAGGCCGCTGACGCTTGACCAGACTGATCTGGCCGCATGGCGGGCCGCGCAGGGCGTCACGGCCGAAGGTGCGTTTCTGGGTACGAAGATCGCGGGCGAGTTCATGGTTTCGGGCGGCTCGGTCGTGAATGTCGCCAGTATTGCCGCTTTCGTCGGCGAGCCGCGCTCGTTTCCCTATAGCGCGGCGAAAGGCGCCATGCGGGCCATGTCGCGCTCCGCCGCGCTGCATTACGCGGCGCGCAAGCCTCCGATTCGCGTCAACCTCGTCGCTCCGGGCGCCACGCTGACCGATGCGGTGCGCGATCAGGCCCGCCGCCTCGCCGAAGGGAATTCGCAAGAGGAGGCAGACGTGCTTCGTCAACTTGCCGCGGATGTTCCGCTGGGGCGAATGGCCGATCCAACGGAAATTGCCGAGGTGATCGCCTTCATCTCGTCCGACGGTGCCAGTTTCATGACTGGCGCGGAGATACTGGTGGATGGCGGCGCGACCGCCCGCTGATCAAAAAAACAACGCGGGCTTCGTTTCGATTTGCCTTTCGCGACATTATAGTTATCGTGCGTACAGTAAGTAGGGTGCCAAAAAGGCACTCGATGCTGGGGAGAGTGATGGTGAGACTGCATATCGTGCGATGCGCGTTAATCGCGTCTACCTGCTTGGCGGGGGCCGTGCCGGCCCTGGCACAGGACGCGCAGACGGATGGTGGTGACGAGACACAGCGCACGGGCGGCGTGAAGGAAATTGTCGTGACCGCCAACCGGCGGCAGGAAAACCTTCAGGACGTGCCGGTTTCCGTGCAGCAGGTCTCATCGGAGGTGGCCCAGATCCTCAGCATCGATGACCCGACGGAAATCACCGCGCTGGTTCCCGGCTTTACGTTTCAGCGGCAGGCTGCCGGTTCGACGCCCTTTATCCGCGGCGTCGGTTCGACATCCTCGTTCATCGGCAACGAGCCGTCGGTCGCGCTCTTCGTCGATGACGTCTATGTGCCCACCGGCAATGCGGCGGTCTTCGAGTTCAATGGCACCGATTCCATCGAGGTGCTGAAGGGGCCGCAAGGCACCCTGTTCGGCCGCAACGCAACGGGCGGCGTGATCCACGTCAAGACGAAGGATCCTTCGTTCATGCCCGAGATGGACGGCTCGATCAGCTTCGACAATTTCGAAACGATCAAGGCGAAGGCCTATGTCTCGCTCCCGTTGTCGGACAACATTGCCGCCAATGTCTCGGCGTTTCGTGTCTATCAGAACGAGGGTTGGGGCGAGAACGCGCTGACCGGCGACGAGGTGTTTTTCAATGAAGGCTGGGGGGTGCGCGGCAAGCTGTTGTTCGATTTCGACGCCACCCAGGTCCTTTTGAGCGGCACCTACGCCAACCGTTTTTCGGACCAGGGTATCGCCTCGCGTGTCGTGCCGGGCTATTTCGGGTTCGGTGGCTACAGTCCCGAGGCTGTCGGCGCGGGATTTTACGATACCGCGAGCACGCCGGGCGTGTTCAATTTCTACGATACCGATTTCATGCAGGTCAGCGGCAAGATCGAGCATGATTTTGGCGGTGTGACCCTGCGTTCGATTACGGGTTATTCGGACACCAACACGGACTTCGTCTTCGACCTCGATGCGGCGCCAGCGAACGTTCTCAACGCCGGGGTCACCAATTATTCCAAAGCGTTCACGCAGGAATTCCAGCTCCTTTCGAACGGTGACAAGCGGCTCGACTGGATTGTCGGCGCCTTCTATCTGCAGGACGACGCGCTGTTCGATCTTGCCGCGTTTGGCGGTGCGCTCGATGCGCTGGCGCCCGGTGCGATCCAGACCGAGCGTGCGCGCCAGAAGACCAAGTCCTATTCGGCTTTCGGTCAGGCGAATTTCGAGATCACCGATGCGTTTTCCGTCACCGCGGGTCTTCGCTTCACGTCGGACAGGCGAACCGAGAGCGAAGGCGGCGCGTCGATCGTCCTGCCGAACGGTGTGGTGGCGGTCGCGTCCGGTCCTTTCGGAAGCGAGGCGACATTCGAAAAGCTGACCTGGCGCCTGGCTACGGACTACCAGGTGGCCGACGACATAATGATCTACGCGTCCTACAATCGCGGGTTCAAGAGCGGCGTCTACAATCTGCCGGGCTATTCGGTTGCCACCTCGGCGCCTTTGCCTCCGGTCCAGCCGGAAGTTCTCGATGCCTATGCGGTCGGCTTCAAATCCGAACTGTTCGACAGGCTCGTGCGGTTGAACGCCGAGGCATTCTGGTACGACTTCAGCAATATCCAGGTCCAGAACAACGTGGCGCCGCCCAATGCAGGCACGATCCTGAGCAATGCCGGCGCCGCGGAGATCAAGGGATTCGATGCCGATCTGACGATCGCGCCGGCGACAGGTTTGAGCATCATCGCCAGCGTGTCCGTTCTCGACGGGGAATATACCAGTTTCGAGAATGCACCGACCTTCTTCCCGCAGCCGCCGAACGATGCGATCCCGATCCCGGCGGGCTGCGCCTTCACCGCCTATCCCACGGCGCCTCCCGGCCAGCCGGCAGCACAGCGCAGCTGCGATCTTTCGGGATCCAATACCGTCAACACCCCGCCATTTTCGGCGTCAACGACGGTGCTGTACAATCTGATGACGGAGGCGGGCGACTTTGATTTCGCGGCGTCCTATACGCATGGCGGGGATTACTTTTCCGAGCCGCATAACCTCGAATTCGTGCGGGTGCCCAGCTACGATCTCGTCAACGGATCGATTACCTGGACCGAACCGTCGGGGCATTTCGACGTCCGGCTGTTCGTGAACAACCTGACCAAGGAGGAATACTACGCCTATGTCGCCAATGGCGGCACTTCGGGTCCGAAATATGCTCCCGCAGCGCCTCGGACCTATGGTGTGGAACTCGGCTTCCAGTTCTGAGTAGCCGGCACCGATCAACGCAAAGAGGGCGGGGTTCGAAGACCGCGCCCTTTTTTTGCGCCGAAGCTGGGTGATCGGGGGGCAATGCCCTCCGATGTCGTCGCGTGTCAGGGTTTCTCGAGAATATGGACAGCCGCGCTGGTGCCGAGACCGACGACATGGGCCATGCCGAATTTTGCGTCCTTCACCTGCCGTTCGCCCGCCTGCCCGCGCAAGTGGAGCACCAGTTCGTACATGTTCGCGATGCCGGTCGCCGCAATGGGGTGACCTTTCGATAGCAAGCCCCCGGATACGTTCACCGGAATGCGCGCACCCAGTTCGGTTTCGCCATCGCGGATCATGCGCACACCTTCGCCCTCACCGCACAGGCCCAGGTTCTCGTAATGCTGCAACTCGACAGAGGCGAAGCAATCGTGCAGCTCGACAAGGTCGATATCGTCCGGGCCGACGCCCGCCATTTCATAAGCCTTGCGGGCCGCGATCTGGGTCGGCGTGTTGACGTCGTGCAGGATCGGATCGTGCTCGCCCCATGGCGCCGATGCCATAGCGCTGCCGCGAATGCGGATGGCGCGATCCATCAGTCCGCGTTCCTTCACCTTGCTTTCGGTCATCAAGACGGCCGCAGCAGCGCCGTCGACGTTGATGGAGCACATCAGCTTCGTCAGCGGATAGGCGATTTCCTCCGCTTCCAGCACCATTTCCAATGGCGTTTCCTTGCGCAGGAACGCTTTGGGATTCATCGTCGCATTGTGATGGTTCTTGACCGAAACGAGGGCGAAATCCGTCTGCGTCGCGCCGGTCTTCGCCGCATATTCCATGCCCGATTCGCCAAAGACCGCCGGCATCGATGCCGACCCGAGAAGCCCTTCGGTCGGGATCGGACCAGCCGCCGCCGCACCGAGCATGCCAAGACCGGTCATCTGCTCGACCCCGACACACAGGACGGTGTCGAACTCACCCGCCTTCATGGAGACATGGCCCATGCGTATCGCGGATGCGCCGGTTGAACACGCATTGACCAGATTGATGATCTGCACCCCGGTCTGGCCGATTTCCTGCAGGACCTTCTGTCCGATCATGGTGGTATAATTGCTGCCTGAGAACACGGCCTGAATGTCCCGGATCCCGACTTCGGCTTCGTCCAGCGCGGCCAGAGCGGCCTGCGCACCCAATTGTCCGGGCGTCTTGTGCGGGAAACGCCCGAAATTGATCATGTCGATGCCAACGATATAGATGTCTTCGCTCATGTTGAAATTCCTCGTCTTCAGATCGGCTCGAAGTGATGGGCGACATAGGCGTTCCCATCCTTGTCCTTGCGGTCCAGGGCATTGTTGAAAACCACCTTCACCCGGCGGCCCGATGCGATTTCGGACGGGTCAAACTCCACACCGCGAAGCGTCCCCTTCAGCGTGGGGCCACCATCAAGGTCGACTACGGCCGAAATGAAGGGGTGGGCACACCGGGGTAGCCGCGCCGGACGATGACGGCCGAATACAATGTGCCTTCCAGGTTTGGCCGGAACGATTCGAGTGCGTCGTCCCGCGCACCGCAATGGCCGCACGCCACACGGTTCTGATCGGCATAGGTGGCGGCGCATTTTCCGCATCGTTGTGCAACCAGCACCGCATCGCCATTTTCTTCCACCTCGATGAAAGGAAAGGCTGGGCGCGGAAGATGTGAAACATCAGGCATGGGTCGTTATTCCTTCTCGTTAATCCCTTGAGTTGCGAATAAATGCGTCGGCTCAGGCGGCGCGTCGCTCCGCCTGTCGGCGCATTTCGAGCTTTGCGACCGTCTCACGATGAACCTCGTCGGCGCCTTCCCCGATCCGCACGGTGCGCATATGCGCCCACATTTCGGGAAGCGGCGTATCCCACGAAAGGCCAGCGCCACCGTGAAACTGCATGGCACGATCCAGCACTTTGAGGGCGACGGCGGGGGCCAGCACCTTGAGTGCGGCAATATCCGCGCGCACGGCCTTCATGCCGTCCTGTTCCATGCGATGCGCCGATTGCAGGATGAAAGCTCGCGCAGCTTCGATCTCGATCCGGCTGCGGGCGATGGCATCGGTGACGACGCCGCGGGCGGCAAGCGGCTCTCCTCCAATGATGCGGTTATCGGCCCACCGGCACAGTTCCATCATCGCGCGCTCTGCCGTGCCGATTGCCCCCATGCCAAGCTGGATCCTGCCGACCCCGAGCGTCGATTGCATCAGGACGAAGCCGTGCCCCTCTTCGCCGATCAGGTTTTCGGCGGGCACGCGGACATCGTCGAAGATGAGATCGCAATGCCCGAACGGCGCATCGTCATACCCCATGACCGTCTCGATCCGGCCCTTGGTTATTCCCGCCGTGTCCATCGGAACTAGCACCAGAGAGTGGCGCGCATGTCGCGGTGCATCCGGATCGGTGGCGCCCAGAAGAAGAATGAAAGAGCATTCGTTCATGGCCGCGCCTGTCGCCCAGCTCTTTATGCCGTTCAGCACATAGTCTTCGCCATCGCGGCGGATTTCAAATTGCAGTTCCGTCGGATCCGAAGAGGGCACATTCCGCTCGGTAATGGAGATGGTCGACCGCACATCGCCTTGAGTCAGCGGTTTGAGGTATCGGTCCTTCAAATGGTCCGGCGCATGCGTGTCGAGCGTGACCGCGTTCGAGATCGTGCCCGTATAGCAATTGAACAGTTCGGGTCCGTGATTGCACCAGTTCATCATCTCGCAGATGGGCGCATACTGGGTGAGCGAGAGGCCCCGACCGCCGAGGTCTTCCGGCAAGGGGAAATTCCACAAGCCTTCGGCCTTCGCCTCTGCACGCAATTGTCGCATGATTGGCGTGTAGGTCCACCGGTTGTCGGCCGCCAGAAGCTGTCGATGGTGCTCGATCTCGGTTGGTATCACCCGGTCGTGCATAAAGGCTTCGACCTGGCGCAATAGCTTATCGTTTGTCACGGGCATTCTCTCTGGCTCGCTTATGTTTCACTAGCTTATAATCCGCGTGTGAACAAATGCAACGGTTGAGGACGAAGTTTAGGCGGCCGAGTAGCAGGCAAGCGCGCCGTACCGCTCGCAGCGATGGGCGTGGACTGCGGCTTGCTGATCCTGCACGCGGCTCGATCCCAATGGCGAGTGCGCTTTCCCGGCGCAGGCATGGCGGCCGGCGTGCCGCAAAGGATGCGTTTCCCCCTATTTGGGGAGCACGAGCTTGTGCGGCTTCGTTTCTTGGAACCCGAACGCAATCTGCTTTGACGGTGCCGCGAAAACATGGGCGACGTGGTCCGAACGGCAGCGTCAGGGAGCCTCCCGTGCCGACCGTTTCACAGTGGCTGCCGCGTGCCGGGAGAGGCCGAATACGAAGGTTCATAGCCGGACAATCGGTTGCACGATGCACAGTCCGGATTGCGAAAGTGACGGGATCGATGAACCGATTGCATTTCCGGCGTTGCTGAATTACCAGCTTATCATTAGCATGCGAACAGAATGATAATGGAGAAGAGGGTGCAAAATAGTTTCCAGAAACTGGACCCCGTCAACTGGGATACGGAAGACAGTCCGTATGGCGAGGAAATGGAAATGTATCGCCAGACCGTGCGCACCTATTTCGAGCGCGAGGTCGAGCCTCGCTATCGCGAGTTCGAGGAGAAGGGCGTCCCACGCAATGTGTGGCGCAAGGCGGGCGAATACGGCATTCTCGGCGCCACGATCCCGGAGGAATATGACGGACCGGGGGCCAACCGGATGTCGATCATGGTGGCGGCCGAAGAGCTTGGCTATGCTCCGTCGGGGGCGACGGCAGGGTCGTTCATCGGCACGGATATCTGCACCAACTTCCTCGTGGAGTTCGGTACCGAAGAACAGAAGCGCAAATATTTCCCGGGTATTCTGTCGGGGGAGGTCATCCAGGCCATGGCGATGACGGAGGCGGAATCGGGTTCGGACGCCTTTGCCGCGCGAACGACCGCCGTGCGCGATGGCGATGATTACGTCATCAACGGCTCCAAGATCTATATCTCGAACGGCTCGAAGGCAGATCTGATATTTGCCTGCGTCAAGACGGATCCCTCGCAGCGCGCCAAGGGGATGAGCATCATCCTGGTCGAGGGCGATACGCCCGGGCTGACCCGGCGGCGCATGATCACGCAGGGCTACAAGGGCGGCGATACCGGGGAACTCTACTTCGACGACGTGCGCGTTCCCGTTTCCAATCTGCTCGGGGAGGAGAACAAGGCGGCGTCGGTCTTCGTCAATACGGTCGCGCTGGACCGGCTTCAGATCGTGGCGCGATCGATCGGCGCCGTACAGCGCGCGTTCGAAATGACCTTGGAGCATTGTCAGAACCGCAAGCTTTTCGGTCAGCGCCTGATCGATTTCCAGAACACGCAATTCGTGCTGGCCGAAATGGAAATCGAGATCCGGGTCTACCGGGCATTCTACAATTCGTTGCTTCGCAAGGTCGCCGACGACACCATTACCGATGCGGAATCCTCGATGGCGAAGGTCTGGCTGTGCGAACTGGAATTTCGCGTTCTCGATCAGTGCGTCCAGCTATGGGGCGGACAGGCATGGATGGACGATCATCCGATATCACGCATGTTCACGGCGGCCCGGGTCCAGCGGATGTTTGCCGGTGCAAGCGAATTGATGAAAGCGACCATCGCGCGTCGATATGTGTGAACGCGACGACGAGGAAAACAGGCTGAGCAAGAGGGTGTGGATCTGTAATGGAAAATGAACTGCTGGCGAGTCTGACCGTCGTTGATCTGGGGTTTGGGAAGGCGCCGGCGCTGATCTCCCGCCTGATGGCCGATCTGGGCGCGCGCGTTATTCGCGTGGAACCGGAGGGCGGCGATCCTTTCGCCTCCGTCTATCCCGCCTATAATTACTGGCGCTCCGGCATGCGAACCGCTGCTCCGGACGAGTTGTCCTCGTTGCTGGAGCAGGCCGATGTCTGCGTTATCGGCGGCGAGGATCACCCGGCCATCCCCCGGCGCAACGATGCTGCGTCCTTGTCCCGGAGCCATCCCGCGCTCATCGTGCTCGACATCGAGCCGGGTCCGCCGGGTACCGATTACGCCGGTCCGGCGAGCGAGCTTCTGGGGCAGGTGCGGTCCGGGCTGGTATGGGAGCAGGAACCGGGAAAGCCCATTATCAACACGTTCGACCCGGCAAGTTATGGCGCGGCCCTGATGGGGCTTTCGGGCGTGCTCGCCGCCCTGATCGAGCGAGAGGCATCGTCGACCGGACAGGTTGTCAGCACGTCCCTGTTTGCCGGCGCGCTGGCATGGATCGGGACGTATTGGGCCGAGCTCGAAAAGCCGACGCCGATGGCCGATTATGTCATTCCGCGCGGCGTTTACCCGCTGATCTTTCGTACGCGCGACGACAAGTTCATCCATATGGCGATTGGCGGCGCGGGATCGAAATACAAATTCTATAAGGCGCTCGAAATCGATGACCCGAGCGTAAAGCCGACCGATAGCGGGATGCCGCAGCCGGGGGCGAGCCGAAAGGATTTCTTCGGCGATTTCGATCTTCTTGCCGAACATGTCGCCAAGAAGGATCAACATGAAATCCTTCAGCGGATATGGGACGAGGGCGTCCCGGCAGAGGCCGTCTTGCAGCCGGGCGAGTGCTGGGACGATCCGCAGATCCGCGATAATGCGATCATCCGGACCGAAGACGACGGCACCCGGCGTGTGGGCGTGCCTTTTCGTGCGGAGCGTCTGGGTACGGCCGCCGAGCGCAAGGGGAAGGCCGGCAAATCGCCACTCGAAGGCTATCGGGTCGTTGACCTGGGGGCCTTTGTCGCCGGGCCGCTGACCGGCGTTTTCCTCGCCGATCTGGGGGCGGACGTCATCAAGGTCGAAGCCAAGCAGGGCGATCCCAACCGTGCAATCTTCAAATCGTTCAGCCTCGCAAACCATGGCAAGCGCGTCATCGGCATCGACATGAAGAACCCCGAAGGACTCGATCTGGTCAAGGATCTGGCAGTCAGGGCGGACGTGGTCATGAACAATTTTCGTCCCGGCGTGTCCGAACGGCTTGGCGTCGATCCTCAAAGCCTGAGCACCATCAATCCCTCGCTCATTGCCGTGGAGGCGCCGGCCTTCGGCAAGACCGGGCCGCGCGCGATGCGGGCCGGATTCGACATGGTCATGCAGGCATGGGTCGGGCACGAGGCGAAGGCCGCCGGCAAGGGCAATCCGCCCCGCTGGAACCGCACCAATCTTGTCGATATCGCCGCGGGCATGATCGGTTCGGTCGCTGTGCTGTCGGCGCTGTATCACCGCGAAAGGACGGGAAAGACCGTTTCGCTTGAATCGCCGCTTTGCAACGCGGGCATCTATACGCTGTCGGAATTGATAAGGCACGACAACGGACAGTTCGAAGGCGTTCGCATCCCCAGCTCCAGCCTGTCGGGCTATCACCCGGCGGAAGCGCTTTACGAAGCAAGTGACGGATGGGTGGCGATCGTGGCCCGCGGCCAGTCAGCGGCGCTTCAGTTGCGCGCCGGGCTCGGACTGGACGACGCGCTTGGCGACGATGTTGCCGGCTGGGACGAGCCGGAGGAAAAGATCATCGCCGGGCGTGTGGCGCGCTGCTCGGTCGAGGAGCTCGAGAGCCTGTTCGAAGGCACCGATGTCTGGATCGAAGAGACCAGAGACGACCGGGAGGCAGTGATCCTCTCCGATCCGAAATTGCTGGATCTGGGGATCGTCAGGGTCAGCGAGCATGAACAGTTCGGGCGTATACGCGAGCCAGGCGCGATGGTGCGCATGTCGCGATCGGCCATCGGCAACGCCCGCCCGGCCCCCGTGCCCGGTCAGCATACAAGAGAGATCCTGCAGGACATCGGTGTGCAGCCCGGCCGGATCGAAGCGCTTTACGAAGACAAGGTGGTCACCTGAACGGTGCCGCGATGTGCGGCCATCGGCGTTTCGAATACGCAGATACCGCACATTGGCGTTCGAAGAATTGCCGAAACAACTGCAATCGAAACGCAGGGAAGAGGATGAAATGATGGATATACAATCGCTTGAAAAGCCGCACGATGTCGATTTGACCAACGACCCCCGCGATCGCGGTGAAGACATGATCGTCGATCTCGATCGTATCCGGCGGGAAGATCCGGTTCACTGGAGCGAAGCGTCGCGCTGCTGGTTTCTTACGCGCCACGACGATGTGGTCGACGCGTTTCAGCGCAAGTTGCCGCTGACCAATGACGGGCGCATGTTCCCGGTCTTTCATCTCATTCCCCCCGAGGAATGGGACGAACGTATTCCCACGCTTGTCAAATATTCGGAACTGTGGATCACGAGTTCCGAAGGAGAACGTCATGCGCGGCTGCGTTCGCTCATGATGAAGGCGCTCAATCGCAAGATCGTGGAGGCTTTCCGCCCGCATGCCCGGCAGCGGGCCGAGTTTCTGGTCGACGTCATGTGCGAGGAAGGCGAGATCGAATTCAACGAGCAGATTTCGCGCGCGATGACAGGAGATGTGCTTTTCAAGCTGCTCGGCATGCCGGATGACCATCTCGACCATCTGCGCGACTGGGCCACCTGGCTCATGGAGGGCGTGGGCGCGGCCGTGCCGACACCTGCACGGCTTGAAAAGGCCAATCTGGCGCTGGAGAAGATGAATGAGGTCGTGGCGGTCGAACTCGACAAACGCCGGACGAACCCCGCCGAAGATTTCCTGACCGGACTGCTCCATGCCAGCGAGGGCGAAGACCGGCTGTCCTATGACGAAATTCTTGCGCAGATGCATGTCGCCATTGTGGCGGGTCACGATACCACGATGAACACGCTCACCCTGTCGGTCAACGCCTTGGCGCGGAACCGGGATGCCTGGCAGTATGTCCAGCAGAACCAGGACAAGATGCTCGATATCGTGACCGAGTTGCAGCGCCATGTGGCGATGGTTGGCGGGCAACCCCGCCTGGTCGCGGAAGATTTCGAGATTGGCGGCAAGCAGATCAAAAAAGGCGAAATGGTCGCCGTGCTCATCGCGGCTGCCAATCGCGATGAAAGCGTATTCAACAATCCCGGGGAACTGGACTTCAGCCGCGACAATCGCAAGTCGATGACGTTCGCACCAGGCGTCCATTTCTGCCTCGGACATTTCCTCGCCAAGATGCAATTGACAGAATTTCTCGGCGCCATGGCCCGGAAGATCGAGACGATCGAGGTGCTTGACGAAGATCTCGATTTCCTGCCGGTCTGGGTCTTTCGCGGCGTTTACAAGATGAATGTCCGTGTCACGCCGCGTGCGGCGTGACACCCGTTCGTACCGCTCAGCACCCCTTGAAAACGGGAGCGCGCTTTTCCGAATAGGCCCTTACGGCCTCAAGGAAATCGTGCTGCGCGGCGACCTCGCGAATGGATGCAATCTCTGCATCCATGGCCTCGGGCAAGCTGCGGTGCAGGCCGTCCCGCATGAGCCGCTTGGCATTTTTGGTGGCCAACGGGGGCAGGGAGAGGAGGCGACCGATCGTCTCCTCGGTCTGCTCCTCGAGGGTGTCGTCCGCCACGACCCAGTTTGCCAGTCCGTAGGCCTCTGCGGTGGCGGCATTGATTCTCTCTGCAAGGAGGCACATCTGAAGCGCGCGGGACAGGCCGATCTTGCGGGGGAGCGCCCAGCTCTCCCCATGATCGGGAGTGTGCCCGAGCCGAAGCTGGGGCAGTGAGAATTTCGCGGTCTGCGACGCTATCACCAGATCGGCCATCAACACCAGTTGCAGCGCCACGCCGATGGCATGTCCGCGGACACTTGCGACGACCGGCTGGGGCAGGTCGGCACATGCCAGTGACATCGGGCGCGAAAGATTCTCGACGGCCTCAGACACCGCGGCTGCACGCTCGTCCCGATCGGCTGACGCCATCGTTGCGATATCGCCCATGTCCCCGCCTGCCGAAAAATTCGCGCCTTCGCCCCGGATCAGCACGACACGGCAATCGTTTCGCGTCGCCAGTTCGGTGAAAACCCGGGTCATCTGTCCGACCATGGCTTCGTTGATGGCGTTCATCCGGTCCTACCGGTCAAATGTCAGCGTGGCCACGCCGCGCGCATCGAACTCAACCTTAAGAGCGTCACTCATATCAATCTCCCGCTTGCATTCCATAGATAATCTTGCAAACAGTATGGTAGCGAATGAATTTGGGGAAGGGTCGATATGCCGCTGGATTACGATCAGACGCTGTTTGGCGACGAGCATGAGATATTTCGGCGCAGTGTCCGGCACTTTTTCGAGACGCAGGCCGAGCCTTTTTGCGAGGAGTGGGACGCGGCGCATTCGATACCGCGCGCATTCTGGCGCAAGGCGGGTGAGGCCGGCATTCTGGGCATTGGTGTGCCCGAAAGTCTCGGCGGTCCCGGCGGCGATTTCATGCACCGGATCGTCATTGCACAGGAGATGGGCTATTCGATTGCCGGCGCCAGCATCGGGCCGGCATTCCAGCGCGACCAGATGTGCGAACAGCTCATGGATTTCGGCAGCGACGAACAAAAGCAGCGCTACCTTCCCCGAATGGTGAAGGGCGAGTGCCTCATGGCATTCACCGTCACCGAACCCGATTCAGGGAGCGACCTTTCGCAAATCCGCACCACGGCCCTGCGGGATGGCGACCATTGGGTAATCAACGGGGCCAAAACCTATATTTCGGGCATCGCCGATGCCGATACGTTCATGGTGGCCTGCAAGACCGATCCGGAAGCCGGCGCACGCGGCATTTCGGTCATTTTCGTCGATCGTGATACGCCGGGACTGAATATCGGCCGGACGTTGAAGAAAATGGGCTGTCATGCGTCGAACAATGGCGAATTGTTCTTCGACAATGTGCGTGTGCCCGCGAAGAACCTGTTCGGGCCGGAGAACGGCGGCTTCAAGGTCCTGGCGCTCAGTCTCAACCGCGACAGGTTGATGTGGAGCATCATCAGCCATGCCGCCGCGACGCGCGCTTTCGACCTCACGCTTGCGTTCGTCAAGAATCGCAAGGGTTTCGGGCAGACGATCTTCGATTTCCAGAACACGCAGTTCAAACTGGCCGAGATGTACGCGGAGCTGATGGTCGGACAGGCGTTTATCGATCGCGCGTTGCAAACCTATCTGCGCAAGGGCGAAGTCGACATGATGGAAGCGACCGTCGCGAAATTATGGCTGCCGGAAATGGAGGGCCGTGTCATCGATCAATGCGTCCAGTTGCACGGGGGCGCAGGCTACATGGACGAATATCCCATATCGCGGCTTTATACCGCGGCGCGGCTTCATCGCATTTTTGCAGGCACTACCGAAATCATGCGCTTGCAGATCGGACGCTCGCTTCGCTAGCGTGAGGTCAGGCGGCTTCGGACGATGTCTCGGTAATGTTTTCGATCGGACCCACACCCTCTTCGGGCGCCTTTCCGCTTTTTACGGCATTGTCCATCGCAATCAGCCGCTGTTTCATCTTGCTGAGGATTTCCTCGGCGAAGGTGATTTCCTCATTCGTGAGATCGCAATAGATCGCATCGTTGAGCTTCTTGCCGCGAGAGGTCATCTTGGTCAGGATCCGCTTGCCCTGGGCCGTCATCACGATCCGCTTCGCGCGGCGATCGACGGGATCCGCCAGCCGCTTGATATGGCCCGCCGCCTCCAGCCGGTCGAGCAGACCGCCGAGCGCGACCTTGCCGATATCGAGCACATTCGCCAGCTCGGTCTGCTTCATCTCCAGATTCTGGTGCCGCGCAAGATTGGACAGAACCCACCATTGCGATCGCGTGATCCCCATGGGCTTGAGTGCCTTGTCGATAATCGTGCGGCGGAGGCGCGAAACGTCATGCACCAGGAAACCAAGTCTGAACGGATGTTCTTCGGGCATTTGACCCTCATGGAAATGAAATCCTGCTTATCGTCCCTTATTGAACAGCATGTCAATGTATTACGCCATTCCTAGATTATCTGCTTGTGAACCATAAGGATGCGAACATTATTGACCTGCCGAACTTGCAGCCATATGGTTCGATGCAAGATGCCGCCCGTCGGTAAGGCAGTCGGTAAGGCAAGGGAGAGTTTAAACAGGTGCTTACTCCATTGGATGAAACCCTGCACCATCAGGCGTCACTGACGTTCGATTCCGTCGATTCCACCGACCATCGCTTTTATGACAGGCAATTGATCGGTGGGTTCCGGAAGGATGGCGAGGTCGCGTTCCTTTGCGGCATCACGATCTTCAAGAACATGAACGTGATCGAAGGTTTCGCCATGGTGCAGCACCGCGGCGCGCGTCAGTACAACGTCCGCTTCACCCGCCAGCTGCGTCCCATGCCCGACAGCGATGCGCGGATCGGGCCGCTTTCGATGGCGGTCGAACAGCCCTTCAAGCAATTGCGCTGGGTTCTGGAAAGCGGCGAATATCCTGTCTGCTTCGACATGCGCTTTGCCGCGGTCCTCGAACCGCGGCTGGAGCATCCGCATGTATCGCGCGGCGATGGTCGGCTCCACACCAACTATCTGCGCTATAACCAGCTTGGCCGGATCGACGGGTCGCTGACCGTTGCCGGTGAGACGATCACGGCGGAGGACTGGTTCGGCTGGCGCGACCATAGTTGGGGCGTGCGGCCGGGCGTGGGTGGTTTTGAACCCATGACAGGTACGGCAAGCGCGGGTGGAGTCGCCTCTGCGTCGCGCACCGGGGGCAAGGGCCTGTTCCTTGTCCACGCGGGTTTCCGGGCCGGAGATCTTGGCGGCGCAATCCAGCTGATCGAGGACGGAGAAGGCCACAGGCTCTATACCGAGGGTGAAATCCGCGAAGGCACCGCGGGTCCGGTCGAGGTGACCGAGCTGGAGCACGACGTACGCTTCAAGCCGGGGACGCGCGTTTTCGATACGATCGCGCTGACCCTTGGGCTGGCCGACGGACGCAGCATGGTGCTCGAGGCGCAGGCGGTGGGCCGGCCGTGGGTCTATCGCGGCGGCGGTTTCGACAGCGGCTTTTCCGATGGGCAGGGGCAGGGGGTCTGGCGATCGCGTGATCTCGCGATCGAAATCGACGAATACGATATTTCCGACCCCGAAGCCGTCGTCATGCCGGATGGCTCGACAGCCAGACCCAAGCATCGCGAACAACTGGCGATTTGCACGATCAATGGACAACGGGGCGCGGCGTACATCCCCATGTTCGTCATCGGCCCGCAGCCCCGCTTCGACTTACCCGATTGAGATCGGGCGGCCTCCAGCAGGCGACACAATAAAACAGGGAAATGGATGTGATCGAAAAGGGCCCCTTACAGGATTATCTTTCCGCCCATCTCGGCGCCAACGTGGAAGTGGACCGGTTCGTCCGGACGTTTCCGGGCATTTCGCGCGAGACGTTCCTCGTGTGGACGCGCGAAAGCGGGGGCGAGGGGGGATATGTCTTCCGTACCGACGCACTTGGCGGTCCAATCTGCCCGGTGCCGTTGGAATATGAATACCGCATCATGAAAGGGCTGTTCGGTACGGATGTTCCGGTGGCCGAACCGCTGTGGTTTGATGCCGCACCAGACATCACGCAGGGACGTCCCGTGATGGTCCGCCGGCTCACAGAAGGCAGCAACGAATTGCCTGGCCTCTATGATGACGGCGAAAAGGCGGCCGCGCGCCGTCAGCGTGTCGCATTCGAGCATGCCGAAAAGCTGGCCGCGTTGCACAGGCTGGACCTCGAGGCGAACGGCTTTGCCGATTTTGTCGACGTGCCGCCTTCGCCAAGCGCCTGCGCGCGTACCGACTTCAATCGCTGGAACCGGATTTTTCGCGAAGTGCGCACCGATCCGTTTCCGCTGCTCGTGGAGGCGGCGCACTGGCTGGAGGAGCATCTCCCCACCCAAGCCCCGCGCGTGTCATTGTGCAAAGGCAATAATGGCATGGGCGAGGAGATCTGGAAGGATGACAGGATCGTCGCGCTTTCGGACTGGGAGCTCGCCTTTGCCGGCGATCCGGCACAGGACTGGGCACTGAGTCAGGGCATGCTGACGCTCGGCGATGCCGATGCGACGCTGCGTCATTACGAAGATGCTGCAGGTTTCGAAATCGACCGGTCGAGCCTTGATTTCTACCGGGTGTGGGAAGTCTGGAAAGCGGTGCCCACGCTGAACAATGGCTTGCGGCCCTTTTTGTCAGGTGAAAATCCTCGGGTGCCACGCCTCACGCTTGGCTTTAGCCGGGTGAAATTGTTCGAACAATTGCTCGGCATGATGATCGGAAAGCCGATCGAAGAGGCGGCACGGATCGTCGAGCAATGGCGCAAGAGCCCATACCGCCCCGAAAGCGCTGCAAACTGAACGGAGTGTTCACCATGATGCCGACAACCCGAGAGGTCATTGCCTCGATGCAGCTCGCCTTAAAGGAGCATGTGGAGCCGCAACTGACTGATAAATGGGCATCGAGCGCGCTGCGCAGCGTGGATGCCTTGCTCAATCACCTGCAGGCGCGCGTTCCGGTCGAAGGCCCGATGCTGCACGAGGATAGCGCGGACCTCCTCCCGATTCTTCAGGCCGCGAAAAACGCAACGGAGGCGGCCATCCCGGCGCTGGATACGTTCCTGTCGGACGCGCCCGACGTGCTGCGGGGCTACGCCAGCGTCGAACGCCTGCAGGCCATCAACCATACCGGGCGGGAAGCGGTCGGTGTGCTTCTGGAAAATGCGCAGGGTGCCGAGGGGAACGAACGGCTGATGCAGGTGCTCAACGATCTGAAGGCCTACCTGCGGCGTCACGCCGAGCGGGAAAGCGCCTTCTTCTTCCCGGTCTTCGTCGGGAGGCCCGTGTGAATGATCCCCTCCTTGGCGCAAAATTGCGATCCATCTTCGATGCGGTGCGCGCCGATCTCAAGCCGGAACTGACCAGCCCCAACGCGCAGCTGCGCTGTGAGCTGATCGAAATGCTGCTGGCCCGCCTGTCGGTCGAAGCGGATGCCGATCCTGTCGTGCAAGGCGATGTCGAGGCAGAAGCCCTGACCCGCAATGCGATCGAGGACGAGATACTCGCTGTCCTTGCGGCGCCTGTGGAAACGAGGGGATCGGCCAAGGAACTTTCGGTACCTCCCGAGACCTTCACCCGCTGGCTTGCCGATCATGGAATTTCCGGCACGGTCTCAAAAGTGAGCATCGTACCGGGCGGCCGTTCGAAGGGGACGCTGCTGCTCGATCTCGACAATGGCCAGGACCTGGTCGTTCGGCTTGATTTCAGCTCGGCTGTGACCGGAACCTCGGTCGTCGATGAATATCATGCGATTGCCGCTGTTCATAAGGCCGGGCTGAAGGTGCCGCGGCCCCTGGCAATCGAAACCTCCGCCAATGTCATCGGCGGCCGGTTCATCGTGTTCGAGCGGGTTCCCGGTAAGGCGATGGGCACGCTGTTCGCCAGCGATGCGAGTCCGGAATTCTGCAAGGATTTCGCCGCAACGCTCGCCCGGATGCACAATTTCGACATCGATGGGTTGGGGCTTTGCGATAAGATCGAATTCGGGTCTGTCGAAAATCCGGTCGCCGGCCTGTTGGCCAAGCGCGAAAAGGAATATCGCGACGGCGTCGTCCCCACACCGCTCATCGATGCGGCATTCGCGTGGCTACACGCGGAGCTGCCTCATCTGGGCATTCACCGCCAGCTCGTCCACGGCGATGCCGCGCTGCATAATACGATGGGTGAGGGGGATCGTCTGACCGCTTTGCTCGACTGGGAATTCGTCCATGCCGGCGATCCTGCCGAGGACCTCGCCTATTGTCGTTTTCTCATCGAAAAAATCCTGCCTTGGGACGAATTCATGCAGGCGTATTACGATGCGGGCGGCCCGCATATTTCGGATCGGCGCATGGCGTTCTTCACCGTATGGCGGACGCTGACGCTTTCTGTCTGGACCGGCATGGCGCGCGGCACGTTCGATCGCGGCAAGGATCGCGATCTGCGGGTCGCGGCGATCGGCCATAATACCATGCCGCGACAATTGCGAGCGTTGGCCAGTGATCTTGCGAGGGAGATGACGAAATGAGCGATGCGCTGATTTTCGAAAAAGACGGGCCGGTCGTTCGCATCACCATCAATCGTCCCCATGCGATGAATGCGATGAAGAATGGCATGTGGGAAAGCATCGGCGATATGCTGCGCAGCATCGAATTCGACCGTACCGTCCGGGTGGTTCAGATTAGCGGTGCGGGCGACAATTTCTGCGCTGGCGGAGATGTGAAGGAGTTTTCGCAGACGCTGGGCATGGACGACGTCGAGCGCGCGAACCACTGGATGACCAGCGGGGACAAGGGCAATCAGATGTTCGCCATCATGGAGCGTATTCCGCAGCCGGTGGTCGCCAGGGTGCGCGGTATGGCGGCAGGCGGCGGTCTTGCGATCGTGTCGGCCAGCGACCTTGCCATCGCGGCCGACAATGCGCGCTTCCTTGCGGCACAGATCCGCATCGGCGTCATTCCCGACTCGGCGCTCAGCTATAATCTCGTGCGCAATGTCGGCCCCAAGCGCGCCAAGGAAATCTGCTATCTCGGCGATATCTTCGATGCCGCCACGGCCAGAGACATCGGCCTGATCAACCGCGTCGTGCCCGAGGAAGAGCTTGATCAGGTGACCGAGGAGATCGTGCAGCGACTGGCCGCGACACCTCAGGAAGCGCTCGGCAGGACCAAGCGGGCCATGAATATCGCCCATCGCATTTCGGTGCAGGACCACCTTGCGCAGGAAACCATCGATATCGGCGCGGTGGTTTCCCACCCGGACTATGCAGAGCGCGTGACCGCCTTCATGACCCGCAAGGGCTAAGGCGCCAGAAACCGCGGATCCGGGTGGGGCGCGTCATTCGACTTCGACGAAAACCTCGTCACCGCGTATCTCGGTCTTGTAGGTCTTGATAGGCTCGAAGCAGGGATGCCGGCAGGCTTCGCCCGAACGTATGTCGAACGCCCCGTCGTGCCAGCTGCATACGACGACACCTTCGTCGATATAACCGTCCTCGGACAGGCTCGCCTCACCATGGGTGCACGTATCCGATGTTGCGAACACCTCTCCGTCGACAATGTAAAATGCCATCTTCTCATGGCCTTCGATCTCAACGAGCAAAATCTCGTCTTCTTCCAGATCGTCCAGATTGCAGGCCTTGACGAAACCCATCAAATCATTTCCTTTGCACCTAATAAGCATCCGTACGGTAATCGATGCAACTGCCACAATCCAGAGGTGATGTCCATGCAGCAACATCCACGACGCTGGGCGTTGGAACAACCGGATCGCATTGCGATCTCCTATCCTTCGCTGGACGTCAATATCAGCTATCGCACCTTGGACGAGCGCGCCAATAAGGCGGCCCATTTCATGCGTGCCCAGGGGCTGGAGCGGGGCGACAATATCGCGTTGCTGATCGAAAACACGCCGGTTTTTCATGAAATCTGTTGGGCGGCACATAATGCGGGCCTGTATTACACGGCGATCTCCTGGCGCTTTCGTAGCGATGAGATCATCCACATCTTGAAGAACAGCGGCGCGCGGATCCTTTTTTACACGGCACAGCAACGCGAAATCGTCGCGCAGATAAAGGGCCGACTTGCCATCCGTTTTGTCGATGTCACCGACCAGACCTATTGCGATGACCTCCCGGCAAATCCGATCGGCGATGAAAGCCGGGGGTCGGACATGCTTTACTCATCCGGCTCCACCGGCATGCCCAAGGGTATAAAGCAAATCCTGCCGGATAGTTCGATCGACGGCCTGTCGAAAATGTTTGCGGTCTATGCCGATCGTTATGACTGGAACGAAGAAACCGTCTATCTCATGCCATGCCCCATCTATCATTCAGGGCCGATGCGCTTCACGATGGCGATGCAGCATATTGGCGCGCGTATCGTCATTATGGAAAAATTCGATGCGGTCGAGGCGCTTCGCCTGGTCGAGAAAGAGCGGATCAACTGGGCGCATTGGGTGCCGACGATGCTGGTCCGGATCATGAAACTGCCCAAGGCCGTGCGCGATGGTTTCGATCTGTCCAGCCTGCGCGGTATCGTGCATGGCGCGGCACCGATCGCCCCGGATATCAAGCGGCAGGCCATCGAGTATTTCGGACCCATCCTCGAGGAAAGCTATGGGGGCACCGAGGGCAATGGCCTCACGCTCATCAGCTCGCACGAATGGCTGAACCACCCCGGTTCGGTCGGGAGGCCATTTCTGGGATCGATCCACATTCTGGACGATGCGGGGCGCGAATTGCCGGCGGGCGAAATTGGTACGGTATGGTTCTCGGGCGGGCCGGAATTCGAATATCATGGGCAGCCGGATCGTACGCGAGAGGCTTTCGACACGACGGGTCGCAGCACGATTGAGGATGTCGGCTATCTGGACAAGGATGGCTATCTCTATCTGACCGGACGATTGAAGAACATGGTGATTTCCGGCGGCGTCAACGTCTATCCGCAAGAGGCGGAGAATGCGCTGATGCTGCATGACGGCGTGGCCGATGCCTGTGTGTTTGGGGTGCCCGATGATGACATGGGCGAAGTGTTGCATGCCGCGATCCAGCCGCTCGACCAGACGGCAAACCGCGAAGAGCTGGAGGCGGATCTGCGACGCTGGTGCAGGAGCAGGCTTGCATCGATCAAACTTCCACGCAGCTATGAATTCCGGGAAACGCTGCCACGTCACGATACCGGCAAGATCTATGTCCGGCACCTGAAGCGCGAATGGCTCGTCGAGCGGGCGGGTGCAGGCCGGCACGCCGCCCCGGAGTAATATCGTCAGAACACGCCGAACAGTCTTTTCGGGAAATAGGTGATGCCCAGTTCGGGCCGCATTTTCTGCGCGATGCTGTCGGGCAGACGACCAAAGACATGGGTTCTGGAGTCGCTGATTTTCAGTATCTCGCCCATGATCGGTCCGCAGTTCTGCATATGCGCGATCATGGCCGCAGGGTCGCGATACACGTCGAGCGCGAGCGCACGGCCCGCTTCGTCGAAAAACCACTCATAGGCCATCGTGCCGGGATCGGACTCCTTGACCTTCCCGAAGCTTTTCATGGCAAGATCATGCATTTGCTGCTCCTTGCCGGGATGCGGCGTGAACCATGCCAGCGCCATGATCCTGTCGCCGCTGTCATCGACCTGGCGATGGGGTGTCGCCTCTGTCAAAAGGCCGGCTGCCCGCGGACCGAAGACATTGACCGTGCCCAGCTTCTGCCGCATGGCCTCGACGACGGGGGCGGGAATGGAACCGGCGAAATTGACGGTGATTTCCGCATATTCGCGCAGCAATGCCGATTTGCCTTGCAGCATTCGCCCATGGTGAGCCAGCGCTTCGGCATCGTCGTAAACCTCGATCACCCAGCATTCCCGTCCGTCTTCCGAGAGGGTCCATTCGTAAAGCCGGGTTCCGGTCAGATCGGGGGTCGCCGCATCGTAGCAGGCTTTCGCTCCTTCCAGAAAGGCGGCGGTCTGGCCGGGGCCGATGTCCATGCGTATGAAGCCGTAGATCTTGTCCATAATCTGCCTTTTCATATTGGTTTGATCAGACCGACGACGCGCCATCGACGGGAAGCATCGCTCCGTTCACGAAGCTGCTGTCTTCGGATGCCAGCCATAAGACCGCATCGGCGATCTCGTCCTGCCGACCGGGGCGTTGCATCGGTATCTTTCCCGTCAGCATTTCCAGCTTGTCCGGTGCGTCGGCAAAGCCCTTCTCGACAAGATCGGTCATGACCAGCCCCGGGCAGACGGCATTGACGCGAATGCCTCGTGCCGCATTCTCCAGCGCCACGCATTTGGTCATTCCCGCAACCGCGTGCTTCGATCCGTAATAGGCGCTGCATCCAGGGCTGCCACGAAGGCTGGCGACCGACCCGCAATTCACGATCGCGCCGCCCCCGGCTTTCGAAATGGCGGGAATTTCATATTTCATGCAGAGCCATGTCCCCGTGACGTTGATGGCCATCACCTGCTCGAACATGGACAGCTGCGCATCCTCAACCGAGAGATTCACGGTGCCGGTAATCCCGGCGTTGTTATACGCGACGTGCAATGCCCCGAATCGTTCGACCGTGCGGGCGACCATGGCCTCTACGGACGCGGCATCGGTGACATCGGTGATGACAAAGTCGGCGATTCCACCCACCGCCTTGATATCCTCGACAGCTTCGCGCAATTCTTCTTCGCGGCGGGCAGCGATCATCACCTGCGCGCCTTCGTCCGCGAATTTTTTCGCCGTTGTGAGCCCGATCCCGCTGCTTCCGCCCACGATGAGCGCCGTCCGCCCGCTGAAACGCTTCGCCATGACCTCTCCTTTTCTTTTTGCCGGCGCACATTACGGATTGAAAAATATGTTCGCAACATTATCGTATGCCAGCAATCAAAATAGATGAACGGGGCGAGGGGAACACGGTGACCGAATTCAAGAACATCACCTATGCGACGGATGGTCATGTTGCGGTGCTGACGTTCAATCGTCCCGAAATCCTGAATTCGATGGACGAGATAACGACCGGAGAGGTCGTTTCGGTCATCGAGAGCCTGCGCAGGCCCGGCAATGTCCGCGCTCTGGTCCTTGCGTCGACGGGCAAGTGCTTTTAGGCCGGCGGCAATTTCGACGAGATCGAGCGGCTCATCAACGACTACGATGCGCGCATGGAGGCCTATGACAATGGCCGCCGGGCGATTCAGGGCATGGCGGAAATCGCCGTGCCGGTCATCGCGGCGCTTCAGGGGGATGTCTACGGGCTGGGCACGTCGATCGCGCTTAGCGCGGACATGATCGTGGCATCGCGCAATGTCCGCATCGGCGATCCCCATGTGAAGGTCGGACTCGTCGCGGGTGATGGCGGCACGCATGTCTGGCCCGCGGCCTTCGGCTTTCTGAAATCGAAGCGTCACCTGCTGACCGGCGATCCGATAGGGGCGGACGAGGCGCATCGGCTTGGCGCGGTGAGCGATCTCGTCGAGGAGCCGGACGACGTTCTTCCGGCGGCCATGGCGCTTGCGGCCAAGGTTGCGGCCCTGCCGCCCATCGCCGTGCAATATACCAAGCGCGCACTCAACCATTCGATGCAGCGTTCGGTGATCGACAATTTCGAGTTCGCGATGGCTCTCGAACAATACGCGATGACCAGCGAGGATCTGAAGGAAGCGCTCGCCGCGATCAGGGAAAAGCGCGCCGGAAACTACAAGAACAGATGAATGCCCGCGGCAAGGACAGCTTTTGGAATTGATATGACCGACAACGCAGAACTGCTCACAGACATCGCCGATGGCGTGGCGACACTGACCTTCAACCGGCCCGAGGTTCGCAATGCGTTGAGCCCCGATATGGTCGTTGGCATTCAGTCATTCCTGGCCGAATGCGAACGGCGCGACGATGTGCGTTGCATCGTCATGACCGGCGCGGGCGATCACTTCATGGCTGGCGGAGACGTCAAAGGCTTTGCCGGTGCGATCGATGCTCCGCCTGTTGAACGCGCGCCCGACTTCGAACGGCGCGCCCGCAGCGCCATGCCGATCTTCACATTGCTCGAACGCATGCCCAAACCCGTCGTCGCCAAGGTGCGCGGGGCCGTCGCGGGCGCCAGCGTCGGCTGGGTCGCCGCGAGCGATTTCGTGATTGCCGCCGACACCTCGATCTTCATCGTCGCGCACATAGCGCTGGGCACGAGCCCCGACGGGGCCGTTACCTGGCATCTGCCGCGCATGGTCGGTCTGCGCCGGGCCAAGGAAATGTGCATTCTTGGTGACCGGATGTCGGCCAGCGAGGCGCTTGCGGCAGGGCTGGTCAATCGGGTGGTCGCCGAAGCGGATGTCGATACCGAGACCGAACGGCTCGTCAGGCGCCTTGCCAATGGGCCGACCGCCGCAATCGGGGCGACCAAGCTTTTGCTGAACGGCGCGCTCTCCCGCTCGCAAGCCGCGCAGATGGAGCTTGAGGCGGAAAGCTTCGCGGCGTGTTCCGTCACGCAGGATTTCGAGGAGGGGATCCGATCATTCATCGAAAAGCGCAAGCCAGCGTTCGGGGGACGCTGAGATGACCGGTGCGCTGGAAGGTGTTCGTATCCTCGACGTCACACGCTTTGTATCGGGTCCGATTTCCACGGCGCTGCTGTCCGACATGGGCGCCGATGTCATCCGGGTCGAACAGCCGGGCGGGGCCGAAGATCGCACGACATTGCCGATTGATGAGGGATTTCACGGCGGAGTCGGCTTTACGCAATTGGCCCGCAACAAGCGCGGAGTGACCATCGATCTCGCCAAGCCGCAGGGACGCGCCATATTCGATCGGCTGCTGGCGTCCGCAGATGTCGTGGTCGTCAATATGCCGCGCCGGCCGACCAGAGCGCTTGGCCTCGACTACGACCGGCTCAGGAGCGTGAAGCCGGACATCATTGTCGGCCATCTCACGACATTCGGCTCGACCGGACCCTATGCCGACAGGCTCGGCTTTGACGCGATCGCGCAGGTGATGAGCGGCCTGGTCGCCATTTCGGGCGACGAGGGGCGCCCCATGAAACAGAATTCGGCATGGGTGGACATGTCGACCGGCTTTCTCATGGCGCTGGGAATCGTGGCCGCCCTGCGCCATCGGGATCTGACGGGCGAAGGACAGCTTGTCGAAACGAACCTGATGCAGACGGCTCTGACCGTGGGCAATTATTTCCTGTTCGATCAAGCGCTTAACAAGAGCGAGCGCGCCGGCACCGGGAACCGGGCCCAATCGGGCGGACCGGCGGACCTGATCCAGACGAAGGACGGGTGGGTCTACATGGTCGCGCTTGGCGAGCCGATGTTTCGCCGCTTCATGACCATGATCGGGCGGGAGGATCTGATCGGCGATCCGCGCTTCGCCAATGACGAGCTGCGTGCCGAAAACGGCGCGGAATTGAGCCGGGTCGTCACCGCATGGTCGAAGCAATATACGAATGCCGACATCATGCAGATCCTGGAGGAAAACCGGATCCCTTCGGGCCCGTTGCTCACTCCGCAGGAAGCGCTCGAGGATCCGCATTTCAATGCTGTGTTCTATCAGGATGTCGATGTGGGGCTGTCGCAACCGGCGCCTTACGTGAAATCTCCGATCGGCTTTAGCGCTACGCCCAGTTCCATTCGCAAAGGGCCGCCGCGCCCCGGTGAAAACAACCTCGATGTGTTGCGCGAGGCTGGCATGTCGGACCAGGAAATCGCCGATGCAAAGGAGAGCGGCGTCATCTGAGCACGCCGTCATCTGAGCTCGCCGGCGCGAATTACCGGATCTTGCGAAACGCGTTGCGCAATTCGCTCACGAAAAGCGAGGGCTGTTCGAACGCGGCGAAATGGCCCCCCTTTTCCAGCCTGTTCCAGTGGATGATGTTTGAAAACACCCGCTCGGCCCACCGGCGCGGAGGGCGCCGCATCTCTGCAGGAAAGATCGAGCATGCGACCGGGAGTTCGATCGGCGAATCGCCGAAGGCGGTGCTGAAGCTTTCCCAGTAGAGGCGCGCCGAAGAGCCGCCCGTGTTCGTAAGCCAATAAAGCGTGATGAGATCCAGGATCGCCTCGGCAGGCAGCGCATCTTCCGCCCTGCCGTCGTTGTCGGTCCATGCCTGCAGTTTCTCGTAAATCCATGCCGCCTGCCCGATCGGCGAGTCGGCTAGAGCATAGGCGAGGGTCTGCGGCCTTGTTGACTGCTGTGTCGAGTAGCCGAGGCCCCACCGCTTGTGCGCATTCGCAACCGCGATTGCCTCTTGTGCCTCGGCGTCCGAATTGTCCTCGCCGGCATTGGGAAACACGATGACCATGTTGAGGTGAATCGCCTCGAGCCCTTCGGGTCGTTGCGCGGCCATCATCCGCGTCACCGCAGAGCCCCAGTCGCCACCTTGCGCAACATAACGGCCATAGCCGAGCCGCTGCATCAGGATGGCCCAGGCGTTGGCGATCCTTTCCACGCCCCAACCCGTGTCGGCAGGCTTGCCCGAAAATCCATAGCCGGGAAGCGACGGGATCACGACGTGAAAGGCGTCCTGCGCGCTGCCGCCGTGCTTCTCGGGATTGGTCAGCGGATCGATAACGTCCAGAAATTCCAGTATCGATCCCGGCCAGCCATGGGTCAGGATGATAGGCAGGGCGTCCTGATGCGCAGATCGTACATGGATGAAATGGATGGGAAGCCCGTCGATTTCGCTCGTGAAATTGGGGAGGGCATTGATCTTCGCTTCGCAGGCGCGCCAGTCGTAGCGGTGCCGCCAGTGCTCCACCAGCGCCTTCATCGCGTCGAGCGGAACGCCCTGAGACCAGTCATCGACCGTTTCCCTTTCCGGCCAGCGCGCGCGGTCGAGCCGTTCGTGCAAGTCGTCGAGAGCGGCTTGCGGCGCTTCGAAGCGAAATGGTTCGATCATGATCAAATGGCATCCTTTTCCTGCAGGAAACGACCAATCCGTTGAAGCGCCATGCGCCGCGCCACCAGACACATGGCGAAACGGACGTGGTCGAATTTCCCCTCTTCGAAATTGCGGACCGCTTTGAAGCCCATCACTCCAAGGCGAAGCTGTCCCCACAGACGGTAGAATTCGAGCTGTTCGGCGGGGGGAACCATGCCGCCCGACGCCGCATACGCATCGAGAAATCCGGCGAAGCTGTCCATGTGTTCGGCCGCGTACCACAGATAGGCAATATCGGCGGCTGCGGTTCCAACATGGGCAAATTCCCAGTCGACCACCGCCGCGACCCGGTTGTCCCTCACCAGCATGTTGTTGAAGGCGAAATCGTCGTGCACGATCGCGGGCGGGCCGTATGCGAGCGTTCGGTTCGCCTGGATCCAGTCGAATGCCCGGTCCATAATCGCGCTCGTGGCGGGAAGCGCGGTCCAGTCTGCGCGGTGCTGATCGAGTTGCGCATCGAAAAACGCATCGCCGCGTGGCTGGCGATGATCGGGCCAGTCGTGCGCGGCGATGCCGTGAAGCTCCGCCATGCATTGCGCAACATCGTGCAGCAATTCGGGATTGGGTCCGGCGGGCGGGAAATAAATGCTCCCGACCGGCGCGCCGTCGACGTGGTCCGACACGATGAAGGGGTCGCCGATGACCGTTCCTGTCGGCTCCAGCAACCACGGGCGCGGTATGCGTGCCCCGCCTTTCCAGATGAAGCGCAGCGGATCGAATTCTTCGACCACCGTGGTGCCGAGATAATTGTTGGCGCCGCGATCCACGCGCAGCGCCATGCGGGCGGGAAGGCGCGCGGCGCCATCGATCGTGATGAGCACCGTCTTCTTGGACATGCCCGCAGACACTGTGCGCGATTGCGTTATGGTAGCGGGCGCGCCGTTATGATCCGACAGGAAATGTGCAAGAGCGGGCATATCGAAATCCGCCTCGGCGGTCCCGGTGTGTTCGCAGGGTGCGCGAATTGCCGCCATCTCCCGATCGAAGCGCTCGATCCAGTCCATCTCGCCGGCGGCATCGTCCGGGGCGGGCTTCACCCGTTCGGCGGCGATCAGCTCCGTCAAGAGCGCTTCGGACATGACGCCGTCTCTCGGATCGGAATGCTCGGCCTTGAGCAGCGCGTCGCGAAGCAAGGCCAGCTGATTGGCGAGCGCGCTCACGTGAAGGGTTCCGCAATGGCGGAATTGCGACCAATCTCGACAAGTCCGACGCCCGTTTCCCCCGCGCATGTCGCGGGGCAGAAATTCTCGACGATATGATAGCCGGACGCGCCGGAAGGCTCCTCCGAAGCGAGCGGAACATGGGCGAACCGGCCCGCAACATCGCTTTCGATGCGATAGCGCTGTCCGAAGACATCCTCGACCTCATGGATCAGCGTTTCGCACAGCCCATCAGACTGGCGGCCGGTGCGCGTCGTCTCGATGCGGCGCAGCGCTCGCAATCCTTCGGCATCGGCGACATAGCCCTCCTTGGCCCGAATGCCGGAGCGCATCATCGTTTCGAGGGTCTTGATGCCGAATGCGCGAGAGGGAAAATTGAAACCGCACCAGTCATGTTCCCGCGTTGCGACATCCGCGCGCATGACCCAGCTATGGTCCCGGTAACCCATGCCGTCGATCAGGATCGTCGTGCCATCTGCAAAGCGGGCGCTGCCCTTGGCCGTGAGCGCCTGTTGCTGATGATTGTAAGGCAGATTGAGACCCAGGGTCATCGTTTCCTGAAACGAAGGCGCCGGGTTTCCCGCGGTCTGGCATGCGGCATAATCGAACGTCGCGAACCGCGCCTCGAACCGCAGATCGAGCGATATGTCGCCGGTTTCCAGCGTGAGGTCGAACGATTGGTGCGGCCGCACGAAGGCCAGCGACAGGCGACCGTCGCCGATCCGGCGGGCATGGACGAAATCGGCGGGGAAGCCGGTCCGATTGCCATAGTCGATGCTGCGCCCGCCAATGCGGAAATTGCCCGTATACCGCGCCCGGTCATGCCCCGGTTCATGGTTGAGGTGAAACACGCCAAACGCGTCGCTTCGAGGGGCCATGAGAATGAAGAAATAGTTCTCCTTGTACCGAAGATGCGCATAGCCGGGCACCGGATGGGGCAGGTCGTCATGCAGGGTGGTCATTCGGCGTCCTCCTTCCTGCCGGCGAAATCAGCCTTGGGGGCAACGCTTTCGCTCCTCGCGATATCTGCCAGCTTGGTACGATAGGCGTTCGAGATACTGGCGCAGGCCATGCTCCCCAGCGGCAGGCGCATGGGCGGATCGGGGGACAGCACGGTTTCGATAATCAGCGCGGCCGCCCTTGCCGTATCGCCGGCCTGCATCTTGTCGGTCGCAAGATGCGCCCGGCGCTGCTCGGCGATGGGTTCATATGCTGCCATACGCTGCGATGGCTGGTCGATCGAACGGCCCATGAAGTCTGTTCTCAACGGTCCGGGCGTTACCAGCATGCTGCGGATGCCAAGATTTTCCGTTTCGCCTGCCAGCGCTTCGCCCAGTGCTTCGAGCGCGGCCTTGCTGGCGCAATAATACCCCGATCCGGGGATGCCCCGCGAGCCTGCCGACGACGAGATATTTACGATCGTTCCGCGGCCACGGCGGCGCATGCCGGGCAATATCGCGCGCATGAGGCGAATGGGCCCGAACAGATTGACCGCGAACTGCCGTTCGATCTGGTCGCTGCCCGCTTCCTCCAGGGTCGAGAGAAGGCCATAACCCGCATTGTTCACCAATACGTCGATCCTACCGAACCGCTCTTCCGCATCCCTGACCGCATGCGCGATCTCTGCCTCGTCTGTAACGTCGCAGCGGACCGGCAGGACCCGTTCTGGCGCAAGATCGACAAGATCGCCCACATCATCGGTATTGCGTGCGGCGGCGATCGCCATGTCGCCGCGCCTGGCAATCTCGGAAACGAGCGCGCGGCCAAGGCCCGCCGATGCTCCGGTCACGAACCAGACAGGGGGAGGCGTGCTCACACGGTTTCTCCGCCCGAAAGCTGATACTGACGTGTGGCAGAGCCGTGCTCATGCGTGATCCGCCACGTATCGTCGTCGCGGACCCAGATCAGGGTGAGGCGGAACTGCTTGGCAAAATCGTCGCCGGCGCGCGACTTGCCATACCAGTTTGTCGCGACCGACATCCATGCCACGTCACCCTTGCGGAAAATGCGCGGCTCATCGATGAATTCGAAGCGGATTTCCGAATATTTGGACAGAACCTGTGACCACGCGATCGCATAGCGGTCCCAACCCTTGTAGCCTTCGAGCGGGGGCGCGACGTCATAGGCCGTAAATTCCGGATCCCGCTTGTAGAGATGCTCGACATCGGTGCGTTCCCGCTCTCCGGCCTTCAGATTGTACTGCGTTCGATATTCCTCCAGCTTTTCGCGCAGCACCGCGATTTCAGGATCGTTTGCGGCCGGGGCGGCCATCCGGTCCGGGAAATCCGTCACGACGCCGCCTCCATTGCCCCGATCGTGCCGGCCCGGACGGTCGTGACCTGCGCAGCGCGGCCGAAATGTTCGATAGAATAGCGGACGACCGTCGCGCTCGATCGCTGTTCGCAAGCGACGCGCGTGCCGGGACCGAGGCGCCGGCGGTCACGCGGCGGATGGATCAGGGCGCGATATTCGGGGGGGAAGGGAACCGTCCGCGATGACCGCGTCTCATCCTTTCCGGCGGGCCCTGCCATGTTGTCCGGAATGGCGAAATCGCCGCCATGGCGCGTGGCGCCGATCCGCGCATCGATCCCGCCGAACTCGACCTCCCATGCCCCGGCAGCCGTGGCTGCGCCGCCAGAAGCACCGGATCCGCCCGCCTTGCTTTGTGCGCCAAACACGCTCCGGTCATGCAGGAATGCGAAGAAGGGGAATTCGACGCGAGGCATTTCGCATAATGCATTGTTCATGCTTGTCTTCTCCCAAATGCATGCGGATCTTTGGCCGGCTTTGCGCGCAGCGATGGATTTCCCATGCTTGCAATGCGCGTTGATTATGGACATACAACGATAAAGAAAACAAGCATACGATATGTACGATAACTAAAGAGGATTTGCTATGGGCCGGCTTGGCTATTCCGAAGAACATGAGGCGTTCCGCCGCACCGTGCGCACGTTTCTGGATCGCGAGCACGAACCTAATCTCGCGCGTTACGAGCGCGACGGAGGGCTGGACCGAGCGTTCTACCGCAAGGCGGGGGAGGCGGGGATCCTCGGGCTGGCGTATACGGGTGAGGGCGATTTCACCTATTACGCCATCATGGCCGAGGAGCTGGGCCGTACCGCGGGCTCGGCATCGACGGGCAGTTCGCTCATGGCAGATGTCGCGACTTATATTCTGCTCGGTCATGGGACCGAGGAGCAGAAGGAAAAATACCTGCCGCGCATCCTGACCGGAGAGATTACGCAGGCCATGCCGCTCACCGAGCCGAGCGCGGGCAGCGATCCGACCGCCATCAAGGCGACGGCGATTCGCGACGGCGATGATTATGTCATCAACGGCGACAAATATTTCATATCGAACGGATCGACCGCCGACCTGCTCTACGTCGTGGCCAAGACCGATCCCGCCAAGGGCGGTCGCGGCATGAGTGTCATCATCGTCGACAGCGATACGCCGGGCGTGACGCAGGCGAAGATTCCGATGATCGGCTGGCGCCAGGGTGATACCGGCGCGTTAAGCTTTACCGATGTACGCGTACCGGCGTCCAATCTCGTCGGCCGGGAGGGCGGCGCCATGGCGATCATGATGGACACGTTCCTCGAAGATCGCATCCAGATCGCGGCGCGCTGCCTTGGCGCTGCGTCGAAGGCGTTGGAGCTGACGCTGGATTACGTGAAGGAGCGCAAGGTTTTTGGCCAACGTGTGATCGATTTTCAGAACTCGCAGTTCATGCTCGCCGAATGCCGGTCCGACGTGAAGATTGCCGAAACCATGGTCGATATGGCGCTGATGCGGCTGCGTCAGAAGGATTTCACCTTCGAGGACGGCGCCATTCTCAAACTTTGGGCCACGCAGATGGAAGGGCGGGTCCTGGACAAATGCGTGCAGCTGTTCGGCGGCGCAGGCCTGATGGAAGAGACGCCCATTTCCAAGATGTGGACCGCCGCACGCATTCAACGGGTCTATGCCGGTACGGACGAATTGCAGAAGGTGGCCATTGCGCGTGGTCTGATGGAAGAAAGCGCGGCGTGAGCGTCGGCGACATCGTCGCTTTCGCTCGCGCCTACGGTGCTGCATGGGCGTCCCCCGATAGCGATGCATTCGTCGCCCTGTTCACCCCGGATGCGACCTATCGCGACGACCAGGTCAAAAGGCTGAGTTGCGGACATGACGAATTGCGCCTGTTTCATGCGCATTTCGTCGACGCCATCTCGGACATCAGGATGGAGTTTCCGAACGCCTTCACCGACGGTGAAAACGCCTGCCTCGAATGGCGGTTTTCAGGGGTGCAGAGCGGATCCTATCACGGCCAGCCGCCGACGGGCACCGCCTTCCGATCCAACGGCGTCGCAGTCATGAAGCTCGCGCTGGACGGGCGGATCAGATCGGTCGTCGATTATTACGATGCGGCTGGCGTAAAGCGGCAGCTCGGCGGTTAGGCCGGGGGCGCGGCCGCCGCTTCTGAACCTGACTGCCGCACCAGTCGGCGCGCGTGGGTGAACATGACGCCCGACACGAAGCAACTGCCCATGCCGATCATCATGGCAAAGCGCAGGCTGTCCGTTCCGAAATCTGTCGACCAGTAATCGCTGAGCGCCCCGACCATCAGGGGCGTCATGGCCCCGCCGACAAGCGCATTGAGAAAACTCGATATGCCGGCCGACGTTGCCCGCGTATGCGGTGCGCTGACCGCCTGATAGGCGGCGGAAAAGGCGGGCGAATAGATGACGCTCGTCAACGTGCCGAGGAACATCGCGAACAAGGCAAGCCCAAGCGTTTCGGCCAGGAACATCGCCATGTAAATCGGGAACATGGCAAAAACGATGACGGTCGTGAAGCGCAGCAGGGCGTCGGTCCCGTGCTCGGCCAGCCTGTTACCGATCCAGCCACCCCCGACCAGTCCAATTGCCATGCCGCCGGCAAGCACGGGTCCGAAGATCAAACCCACTTCGGTCAGCGTCATGCCGTGGCTTCGAATGAAGAAGCTGCCAAGCTGGGTGACGAGGCCCACATTGACGAAGGTGATGACAGAGCCTGCCGCCAGGATCCAGACCAGCGGGCGATTGTGCCAGACATCGGAAAATGCGGATGTTTCGTGCGGCGTGGCCCGGAGGCGTGCCTTTTCGCGGGGCGGGTCCCACCCTTTCAACCAGATTGCGATCGCAAGAAGGATGCCCGGCGGCCCCGCGAGGAAAAACGTATATCGCCAGCCCAAGGTATCCGCCACCCAACCGCCCAGCGTCCATGCGATCAACATGCTTACCATGCCGCCGGAATAGAATATTCCCATCGCCAGCGGTCGGCGCCCGGGGCGATAGCTGTCACTGATCGTGGCCATGCCTGCCGGAACGATTGCGGATTCACCGATGCCCACACCCGCCCGCGACAGGGCCAGAGTGGTGAAACTACCCGCAAGGCCGCATAGCGCGGTGCATCCGCTCCATGCCGCCAGCATGACGGCGATGATCTTGCGGCGGCTGAATCGGTCGAGAAGCCAGCCCGAACCAATGCCGCACACGCCATAGATCAGCACGAATGCTGCACCGGTCAGGAAAAACAACTGGGCGTCCGACAGGCCGAACTCGGCCTTCACGGGTTCTGCCACGACCGCCATCATCAGGCGATCCAGATAGGCCAGCGCATAGGATAGGGTGAGAAGCGTGAGCATCGTTCTCGCGCCGGGTGGCGGAGAGGCCGAATCGGACGCCGGTGTGTCGGCCATGTTCACGCGCAGGAGGCCGTGCATCGCAATGCGGCAATGCCTGGTCGCGCGCAGAATATCGACCTCGTGCAACGGGACCGACGCCATTGCGGCCCATCATGATCGCATCCGCCGGGTCGCGTTTCGGACATTTGCCTTGCTCCTGCTCCTGCTTTAGGTATGCAGATATATGATAATCATGCGTACGGCTAGGCCATTCGGCGCGGGAAGGGGATAAGTGTATGGAGTTCGTGGAGGTTCGGCGCGACGGGCCGGTGACTTTCGTCACTTTGAGCCGTCCCGATGTGATGAATGCGATCAACCCTGCCATGCATCAGGAACTGGAACGCGCGTTCACTCAATTCGCCGATGATGACAGCCAGTGGATCTGCGTCGTGAGGGGGAAGGGCGACACGGCATTCTGTGCGGGTTCGGACCTGAAGGCGGCCTCACGCGACGGCCTGCCGCCATCTTATCCCGAACATGGTTATGCCGGTCTGATCCAGCGTTTCGATTGTCCGAAACCATTCATTGCGGCGGTCAATGGGATCGCGCTGGGAGGCGGTTTCGAGATCGCGCTTGCATGCGATTTGGTCGTTGCGGCCGACCACGCGTCGTTCGGGCTTCCCGAGCCGCTGGTCGGCGCGGTCGCATTGGGCGGGGGCCTGCACCGGCTCGCCCGGCAGATGCCGTTGAAGCTGGCGATGGGCACCATTCTCGCCAGTCGCCGGCTGACAGCTGCCGAGGCGTCGCGCATGGGGCTTGTCAATGAGGTGGTTGCGCTCGACGCCTTGGACGAAGCGGTGAAGCGCTGGTGCGACGACATACTAAAAGCGTCGCCCGTGGCGGTGCGCACGTCGAAGGCGCTGATTGCGCGAGGACTGGCCGAACCGGACATAGAGGCTGCGTTGATAGCGCAGCCGGATTATCCCGAATTCCGCGCCTGGCGTGCGAGCGAGGATATCAAGGAAGGCCCCCTGGCCTTTGCCGAAAAACGCGCGCCCGTATGGAAAGGGCGCTAGATTCCGGTGGTGCCAGATCGTCTGCCGCCCCCATTTCCAGCTTGTCGGAGAATCATGTGACAGCCAATCTTTCCGAACCGCTTCGCTTGCCGCGCGGGCCGAACTGGAAAAACCGTATCGCGCTCGCGCCGCTGACCAATTGGCAAAGCCATGCCGACGGCACGCTGGGCGAGGACGAATATCGCTTCCTCACCAGCCGGGCCGAGGGCGGCTTTGGAATGGTCATGACCTGCGGGGCCTCTCCGATGAAGAACGGCGTGGCCTTTCCGGGGCAGCTTGCCGTCTATGCCGACGACCATATTCCCGGGCTCCGGCGGCTCGCCGATGGTCTGCGAGAGCGGGGCGCTGCGTCCTGCGTACAGATTCATCACGCCGGATCGCGCGCCAATCCCGAGATTTCCGGCGAGCAGGCGGTGGCGCCCTTCGCGAACGAGAAATATAACGTCCGCGCCCTGACCACCGACGAGGTCAGGGAAATGGTCGATGCCTTCATTGCCGCCGCGGTGCGTTGCGATAAGGCGGGGATGGACGGCGTGTCGCTGCACGGGGCGCACGGCTACGTGCTCTGCCAGTTTCTCAGCCATTCCAGGAACCTGCGGGATGACCAGTACGGCGGCAGCTATGAAAACCGGACCCGCATCTATCACGAGATTATCGATGGGATCCGATCCGCGACAAGGCCGGATTTTCAGCTCGGCTGTCGCATTTCACCGGAAAAATACGATTATTCAACCGCCGAGGCATTCCGCTTTGCGCAGGAGCTTGTCGACGGGGGCAAGCTGGACTTTCTGGACCTGTCCTTGTGGGACAGTTTCAAATTGCCGGACGAGGAGGCCTATCATCCCAAACGGCTGGTGGATGTTTTCGGGGCGCTCGACCGGTCGAGCGGTACGCGGGTCGGCGTGGCCGGGCATATCTTCTCGACCGCAGATGCCGCCGACTGCCTGAACGCCGGTGCGGATTTCGTGTTTTTCGGGCGCGGCGCTATCCTGCACCAGGATCTTGCCGCCCGTGTCCTGGCAGAGCCGGACTTCGTCGCCTCCAAATTCCCCGTAACCCGCGCCTATCTCGCTGAACAAAGCGTGGGCGCGGAGTTTCGGCGTTATCTGGCAACCGGATGGCCGAACTACGTATCGGATTGATGTCCGATTGACGCGCAGGGCACTGCTGCATCAGCCCAGGAGAGCGGCGGGCGGCGCAATCGCATCCGCGTTGATCGCCGACAGCCCCCCATCGACCACCAGCAGGTGACCGCTTACCTTGCGCGCGCCGGCAGACGCCAGGAAAAGCGCCGGTGCGACCATGTCGTCCGGCATGGTCCATCCCTTGATCGGCGCGATATCGCCATAGAATTCGAAGAGCGCCTCATTGTCCGGAAGAAAATCGGTGGTCATGCGCGTCAACACCGGGCCGGGCAGTATGCCATTGACCCTGATGCCCTGAGGCCCGAGTTCGCAGGCAAGCGTCTTGATCATATGATTGAGCGCTGCCTTGGACGAGCCGTAGAGGCCGCCGGACGGCGTCCCTCCAAGACCGCGGATGGAGGAAACGACGATGATATTGGCCCCGTCCCGGCCTGTCATGCCGGGCGCAAGCCGCTGCACCAGTCTCAGCGTTGCCGCGACATTGACCGTCATGGTTTTCAACCAGTCGTCCGGACGGGCGTCGAGCAGCGATTGCGGCACGGGCGAAAAGGCTGCGTTGCAGACCAGCACGTCGATATTGCCGCGTGCGAGCGCCTTTTCCGCCAGCGCCTCGATGTCTTGGGGATCGTTCAGATCGGTCGGGACGACATGGCCCGATCCGCCCCTTCGCACGACATCGGCGCAGGTTGTCTCAAGCTCATCCGACGAGCGTGCGGCGAGGATGATCTCCGCGCCTTCCGCCGCAAATCCCAGCGCAATTTCCCGGCCGATACCTCGGCCCGCACCGGTGACGAGAATCCGCCTTGCGTTCTCGCTGCTCACAGCGGGGGTTTCATCCGGATGATCGGCTTTATGGTCTTGCCCGACAGCGAATCTTCGAGAGCGGTATTGACCTGTTCGAGCGGATAGAAAGAGGAGATGCGGTCGAGCGGGAACTGTCCGTCCATGTACATGTCGACGAGCCTGGGGATGAATTGGGATGGCACGATGTCGCCATTCGTTACGCCGCGGATCACCTTGCCGCTGATCAACGGCAGCACGTTGAGGGTCACCTGCTGATGCTTGCTGGCACCGAGAAGAACCAGCGTGCCGCGCTGCCGCAGGGCATCGGTTGCCGCCGCGATCAGGGCAGGAACCCCGGAGGTGTCAACGCCAAAGTCGATCCCGCCCAGTGACTCCAGCGCTTCGCCAAGATCGACCCCGGACGTATCGATCGTATCGGTCGCACCCAGTTCGCGCGCGAGTTCCAGACGCGAAGCGACACGGTCGATGGCGACGATTCGCCCCGCACCGAGCGCCTTCGCAGCCATAAGTGCGCCCATGCCGACGGCGCCTGTCCCGAACACGGCAATCGTATGCGATTTGTCGGGGCGCAGCACGTTCATCACGGTACCCGCTCCCGTCGACAGGCCGCAACCCAGAGGGCCCAGCAATTCGAGCGGGGCATCCTCGCGCACCTTGATCGTGTTGCTGGCCCGCGCAATGCAATAGGTCGCCAGCGAGGATTGCGCGAAGAATACCGCGCCCAGCGCCTCCCCGTCGGCGTCGTGGATCGTGGGCGATCCGTCGGGGCGGCGGGTCGCGAAATTGCGCGCCATGTATTCGGCGCAATACGACGGATGACCGTGAGAGCATTCGTCGCAATGACCGCAGGTGTCGAATGTCATCACGACATGATCGCCCGGCGACAATCCCTCGACCCCTGCGCCGATCCTTTCGACGATCCCCGCCCCCTCGTGGCCGAGCACCATGGGCAAGGGTATCGGCATGATCTGTTCGATGATCGCATAATCGGTATGGCAAAGGCCGGTGGCCACCAGCCTCACCAGCACTTCGCCGGGCTGGGGATCGGCAAGATCGACATTCTCGACCGAAAAGATGCCGTCGATGTCGCGTGCGACTGCTGCCTGTATCTTCATTTGGATATTTCCTTAGACTGAAAAGAACCGAGAATCGAACACAGGGTCAGCAGCCGGCCTCGAGTTGGCATCGCCAGTCGCTTCGGGATCGGGCCAATGGAAACGGCCCGCTGGCCACGCCTTGCGATCCGGTTTCAGTTTCTCTCTCCCGACTTTCCCACGACAGCGCCCAAATTAATGCTGTGGTGTACTATTCTTTAGTTGACAATAACCCATCTTCATTAGATTTCAAGACGAATAGGCCGGCGCAAAGCAGGCCTGAAAAATGGGAGAGGAGAGATCGTGAGGACCACTGTAAGCACGGGTGCTATGATGATGGCGCTTTTGGCGGGGGCAAATCCCGCACTGGCCCAGGATTCCGTCGTCGAAGACGAAGCGCGAGGGCAAGAGATCATCGTGACCGCGCAAAAGCGCGCACAAAGCATTCAGGATGTGCCGATCGCGATCAGTGCGATCACGTCCGAATCGCTGGGTCAGACAGGGATTCAGTCCACGAACGACCTCGTGGTTGCGGTTTCCGGCCTGAATGTCACGCGCACGACAGAGGCGGTGAACTTCACATTGCGCGGCATCGGGACGCAGGGCGGGTCGACCGGGCAGGACAGCGCCATCGCGACCTTCATCGACGGTGTCTACCTGCCGTCCATGGCGGGATCGAATTTCGCGCTGGCCAATATCGAGCGGGTCGAGGTTCTGAAAGGTCCGCAAGGTACGCTATACGGCCGCAATGCCACGGGCGGCGCGGTGAATGTCGTGACGAAGGAGCCGAGCTTCGATCCCCTTCTGCGGGCATCGGTCGGTTATGGAAACTACAAGACGATGGAGGGATCGCTCTATGTCTCCGGCGGCATTACCGACACGATAGCGATCGATCTTGCAGCCTATCTGCGGGATCAGGGCGAGGGTTTCGGCGAGAACCGCATCATCAATCGCGATGTCAACGCCAGCAACGACCTGATCGTGCGCAGCAAGCTGATCTTCCTTCCGAGCAGCGCGACCAAGATCACCATCGCTGCGGACTGGGCGCGGGCGGATGGTTCGCTGGCGCTTGCGTACCGCCCGGCTCCGACGTCGCAATTGCTGAACGGCACAGGGTATGCCGAATATCTGGCAGCCGGGAACGGTTATTACGATTCGATCAGCGAATTCGAACCCTTTTTCAAGACCGAATCATACGGCGCCTACTTCCGTATCGATCAGGACATCGGCGACTTCACGATCTCGAACCTCGCGGCCTATCGCGGCAGCGATGGGTATCAGAGAGTCGAGGTCGATGGGACTCCGCTCAAGATCGTCGACGCCCCGTTGTTCAATCAGGAAGACCAGTTCACCAACGAACTGCAGCTTTCCTATGCCAGGGACGGCCTCGATGCGATCGTCGGTCTCTACTACCTCGACGGGAAGAGCCAGTATAACCCGTTCCAGATCGCGGGACTCGCGATCGAGGGGCAGACGGGCGGTCTTGCCAATCGCCTCGTGATCAACTCGGCGCAGAAAACCCAGTCCTATGCGATTTTCGGGCAGGCCACCTGGGAATTCCTTAGCGATACGAATCTCACGCTTGGCGCGCGATACACGGTGGATGAGCGCACGCTCGACGCAGACCAGTTCTTCGACATCGGCGGGCAGGTGCCCACACCATACGGCGATCGTCTGATGCCGAACGGAACCCTGTTCCCACTGGGTTCGGTTGCGCAGGAAGAAAAGTTCAAGAAACCCAGCTGGCGCATCGCGCTGGACCACCAGTTTACGCCCGATTTCATGGGCTATGCCAGCTATAGCCGCGGCTTCAAGAGCGGCGTATTCAATCTCACGTCGCCGGCCGATCCGCACTTCCCGAAACGCTCGATGCCTATGAGCTGGGGATCAAGACATCGCCGGCGCTGGGCGTGACGTTCAACCTTGCGGGGTTCTACTACAAGTACGAGAATATTCAGGCGTTCCAGGTCAACGGTGCAAACACCACGCTCACCAACGCCGCTTCCGCCCAGATTTATGGCATCGAAGGTGATTTCCGCGCCGATCTGGGGGCGGGCTTTTCGATGACGGGCGGCGCCACCTATCTCGATCACGAATATGGCGACTTTCCGATCGCCACGATCAGCTTCCTGCAAAAACCGGACGGCGCGCCCGATTACCCGGGCTATGTTCCGGGGCTGGGCAATTACGTCTATCCCGACTGTTCCAATCCCGCCGATTCCGGGCAATTCTATTGTTCGGCAACGGGCAACAAGCTCGTGAATACGCCGGATTTCAGCGCCAATCTCGCCCTCTTGCACGAGTTCGGTCTGGGGAGCGGCGGACGTGTGAATTCCAGCATCGCCTACGCCTATAACGGCTCGTTCTACTGGGCGGTCGATAATCGCGTGAAGCAGGACGCGGTCAACATGGTGAACGGGCAGATTCAGTGGACGGCCCCCGATGACCATTTCTGGGTCCGGATCTGGGGCAAGAACCTCCTCGATGAAAAATACGCCGTCACATTCAATCAAAACGGGTCTGGCGACATCATGGCTCCGGCCCCTCCGCTGACCTTTGGCGGAACGATTGGCTTTGACCTTTAAGGAGAATTCCATGCGGTCCTTCAAACAGATTATCGGCGGATCACTCGTGGACGGCGTATCGACGATCGATGTGATCAACCCCGCGACGGAGCAGGTCGTTGCCGCCTGTCCGCGTGCCGACAAGGCGCAACTGGACGATGCGGTGGCAGCGGCAGTGGGGGCGTTTCCGGCGTGGAAGGCGACCCCGCTTGCCGAAAGGCGCGCCATGCTGGCCAAGGCGTGCCAGGCGATGCTGGAGCAGGCAGGCGATATTGCCCGCGTGCTCACATCAGAGCAGGGCAAGCCTCTTGCCGTTGCGCAGGAAGAGGTCATGGGGGCGGCCATGATCGGGCAGGCGCTCTCCTCCCTGAGCCTCGACGACAGGACGGTGGGAGAGGATGAAGGCGGCCAGTTCGTGGAGCAGCACTATCCCCTCGGTGCGGTGGCGATCATTACACCGTGGAATGTTCCGGTGGCGCTGATGATGCTCAAGGTGGTGCCGGCCATGCTGGCGGGCAACACCGTGGTCGCGAAACCGGCGCCGACGACGCCGCTGTCCTCGCTCATGGCGGGCGAGATCCTGAACCGCCATCTGCCCCCCGGCGTGTTCAATATCATCGTCGATCAGAACGATCTCGGCGGGGATCTCACCGCTCATCCCGACATTGCGAAGGTGTCGTTCACCGGTTCGACCGCGACGGGCAAGAAGGTCATGGAAGGTGCGTCGAGCCTGTTGAAGCGCATCACGCTGGAACTTGGCGGCAACGATGCTGCCATCGTGCTGGACGATGTCGATCCCAAGACGACTACCGCATCCCTGTTCGAAGGGGCGATGGCGAATTCGGGTCAGATCTGCCTCGCGATCAAGCGTGCCTATGTCCCCGATGTTCTTTACGACGATATCTGCACGGAGCTCGAGCTGTTGGCGGCGCAGGCGGTCGTCGACGATGGCATGAAACAGGGCACGCAATTCGGGCCGCTGCAGAATCGCATGCAACTCGACAAGGTCCGGGACATGGTGGCCGATGCGGTGGAACGCGGCGCGAAGATTTCGGGTGGCGAGCTGAAGGATGGTCCCGGCTATTTTATGCGTCCGGCCATCGTCCGCGATATTGACGACGATGCCCGGCTGGTCCGCGAAGAGCAGTTCGGACCGGTTCTGCCGGTGCTACGCTATTCCGATCTCGACGACGCCATCGAACGCGCCAACCGCTCCGATCAGGGGCTGGGCGGCACCGTCTGGGCTCGGGATGTCACACGGGCCAAGGCGGTGGCAGAACGGCTCGAAACGGGCATGGTATGGATCAACACGCACATGAATGTGAACCCGTTCGTATCCATGGGCGGCGCAAAGCAGTCCGGAATGGGGACGGAGCTGGGCCAGGCGGGGCTGGAAGAATATACGCAGCGCCGGCTTCTTTACGTGCCCGCGTCATGACATGAACCGGCCGCTGCAAATGATCAAGGCAGGCGGCGCGCCAAGGCCGGGACGTCCGCCAGTGACCGCATGACGTCGTTCAGATGCGTACAGCCCGCCGTGCCCTTCAAATGGGTCATGACGGATGTACGCAGCCTGGCGAGCTGCGTGCCCAGCAAGATATCCATGTTCACCGGCGCGGCGCGGCATGCCGCATAAGGCAAGGTGCCCGGCGTTACCGCAATCGAGCGGATAATGCCGTCGGCTTCGGCGACAACTCTCGTGCCATATTCGTGGATGCCCATCCTTTTTCCCGCATCAGGCGCGCTCGAACTGTCCTGGAAATGGCAGTCGACGATGAACGCGTCACCATCGCGCCAGATGTCGACGCGGCGCACGCGGCGAAAATGCATGCCCGTCGCCATGGGCAGTTCGTGCCAGCCGGCCCGGTCATCGGCATGGATCAGCGGGGGGAGCCGCACCACATTGGGAGATTGGCGACGCGCGCCGCCGGGCAGCAAGGCAGCGGAACCCGGGCGAAATCCGATGCACACACCTTCCATCTTGCGCCCCGGACCATCCGGGATGGACGACGGATCGGCCAGGCTTTTCCAGTAATTCGGCGTCCATTTGCTGACCAGTGAAGTCCCCGCCAGATCATCGACCAGAAGATGGCAAAGCGATCCGCGCCGTCGTTCGTCGGGAAAGAGCTGATCGAACGCCTTGCGCAACCCGCCACCCGCATCGATCCCGGCGAGCTGCGCGGTGTCGAGCGCGCAGTCCGACAGGCTTATTTCCGTGACTGTCCTTCCATCGAGAATGCTGCGCATGGCCGCATTGCCGAGTGGGACGAGCGAGAAATCGGCCAGGGTCAGTGCGTCGCGACCTTTCCCGATGACCAGCGAACCGCCATCGCGCCCCTCGGGCCAGACCACGTCCATGGATGTCGTCCGCCTGATCGAACCGGCGCGCCGCTCTGGCGTGGTGCCGACGGGATCGCGGATCGGCTCGTCGTACTCCGGTAGCGGATGGCCGGACAGGGACATGGTCGGAGGCGGATTGGTCATGGAGCGATGCCGTGCCCGCGCAATGCCGAAAGACGGCCTGATCGACACGGGCGGACAGGTCCGTGGTTGGGGCAGCTGTTGCGCAATTATCCCTCCACCAGCAGATGGTCGCGGATCGCGCCCAGCTGCTCAGCCGATAATCCGAGATAGTCGATCACGTAACCGCTTGCCGAACCATATTGCTTTTCCAGCGCGCCGAACATCGCGATCAAATAATACGGATCCGCCCGCAGCATTTGCGCGAAGACGTCATCGTCGAGCCCAGAGAATGGGTGGTCCGATCGCCTAGATCGAAAAATCCGCCAGGCATCGTCAAGGAATAGATCGGTCAGGACGTAATCTTCGATGACCGTTTGCCGGTCGATCCCCAGCACATCCAGCAGCAGCGCGGCGGCGACGCCGGTCCGGTCCTTGCCCGCAGCGCAATGGAACAGAAGCGGCCATTCCCCTTGCGCCAGCGCTTTGAAAAGCACCCGGTAAGAATCGCCCTGCTCTTCGGGCAGTTTCCGGTAGAATTCCGCAACGATTTCGCGCGTTTCGGGAGCCGTCAAGTCCGGCTCGACCAGCATGGTCTTCAGATTGACGCTGCTCTCCAGATGATCGCGCGCCAGCACGTTGTAACCGTGGTTTTCCGGAAAACGGCTTGGCGCGGCTTCCCGCTCCCCAGTCGAGCGAAGGTCGCAGACGGTCGCTAGCCCGAGGGATTGCATGATCGAAAGGCCATCGGGCACGATATCGGCAAGCGTGCCGGAACGGAAGACGCGCCCCCACGCCGTCATTTTGCCGTCGCGATTTCGGTACCCGCCGATGTCGCGGAAATTATGTGCGCCGTCGATCGCGACAAGGCGACCGGATGTGGATTGCGACATCGAGTTTTGCGCCCCGTTGCAGTGCCCCTGATCACGCGGATCATCCCTTATTGATACGCTAGATTACAATTATGCGCCATGCAAGGCCATCATGCCCGAAAATCCCATATGGCGCAGGCGGCGGCAGCTTTTTAGAAAATAAGTACGCTTGCGAACGAAAAATCTTGACGAGGCCCGAGCCGGTCGTTCAACCAGACGAGAAGACATAAGAGATGAGCAGAGGTGCTTGCATGGATATCCGGCTTTCAGAAGATCAGGAGGCGATCCGCGAAGGAGTTCGCCGTGTGGTGGACGGCTTTGATGACGAGTACTGGTCCCAAAAGGAGCAGGACAAGGAATTCCCGTTCGAATTCCACAAGGCGATGGCCGATGCCGGCTGGCTGGGAATTACGATGCCCGAACGGCTCGGCGGTGCAGGCCTCGGCGTGACCGAGGCGGCGCTCATGATGCATGAAGTCACGAAGGGCAAAGGGGGCTACTCGGCTGCGAGCACGTTGCACCTCAATCTTTTCGGCCCCCATGCCGTCGTTGTCCATGGCACGCCCGAGCAGCAGGAGCGGATGCTGAAGCCGCTGATCGCGGGTGAGGACAAGGCCTGTTTCGGGGTAACGGAGCCGGATGCCGGGCTGGATACCACCAGCATCAAGACGTTCGCCACGAAGGTAGACGGTGGATATCGCGTAACCGGGCGCAAGATCTGGACCTCGTCGGGCCAGGTCGCGAACAAGATCCTGTTGCTGACCCGCACGACTCCCAAGGAAGAATGCAAGCGTCCTACAGACGGCATGACGCTTTTCTATGCCGATCTCGACCACGAACAGATCGAGGTCAGGCGCATTCCCAAGATGGGCCGCAACGCGGTGGATTCCAACGCCACCTTCATCGACGATTACTTCATCCCCGAAGCCGACCGGATCGGCGAGGAAGGGGAGGGGTTCAAATATATCCTGAACAGTCTGAACCCCGAACGCATTCTGGTGGGTGTGGAAGCGGTGGGGCTGGGTTTCGGCGCGCTGGAGCGGGCGGCCGCCTATGCTGCGGAGCGCAAGGTATTCGGGCGCTACATCGGCCAGAATCAAGGCATTCAGCATCCCCTCGCCGAGAACTGGGCTTATCTGGAAAGCGCCTTCTGGATGATCATGCGGGCCGCCAATCTCTACGATAGTGGCCAGTCCTGCGGGGCCGAGGCCAATGCAGGCAAGTTTCTGGGGGCCCGTGCTGCGTTCGACGCATGCACGCGGGCGGTGATGACGCATGGGGGCATGGGCTATTCCACCGAGTACCAGGTCGAACGGCTGTTCCGGGAATCGATCCTGCTTCGTATCGCGCCGATCACCGAACAGCTCATCCTCAGCTTCATCGCCGAACGGAAGCTGGGCTTGCCCAAGTCCTATTGACGCGTGACCGGAATCCCTCGGGGGGGAGGGAGAGAGGGGTCAGCAGCGCGCCTCGTACAGGGCGATGGTTCGCCGCGCCTGCTTCAGATGCGGGATGTCCAGCATTTTGCCATCGATACTCAACGTACCGGCGTCGGGTTCGGCGTCGAACGCCGACACCACCCGTCGGGCGAATTCGATTTCGGCTTCGGTGGGGACGAAAGCCGCGTTGATGATATCGACCTGGGCAGGATGTATCGCGATGCGGCCGGAAAACCCTTCGCCGCGTGCCGCTTCGCACGATCGCCGCAGGCCGTCTGTATCGCGGAAATCGACATGGAGCGTGTCGACAGCCTCGACGCCGGCGGCATGCGCGCCCAACAGGCATAGCGATCGCACCATGCGATAGGTGTTGGTCCAACGCCCGCTTGCATCGGTGTTGCCGCTTGCCCCCATCGCCGCGCTGAGGTCTTCGGCCCCCCAGGTCAGTCCGTAAAGGCGGGGCAGGCGGGCCTTTGCATACATGCCGAGCGTAAACGGCGCAGCAGGTGTTTCGGTCGCGACCGGCAGGATGCGGATCGAACCCGGCGTCAGCCCCGCGGCCGCCTCGAAGGCGTCGAGATAATGGCCGGCCCTCGCGACATCGTCGGGACCATCGACCTTGGGCAGCATGATCCCGTCCGGGTGTGCCGCGACGACCGCGCTCAGATCGGCCAATGCCGCATCGCTGTCGAGCGGATTGACGCGCACCCAGTATTGCGCCCGGCGCTGGCCGATTGGACGCCCTGCGATAAACGCGGGCACCATTTCGCGGGCCGCCTCCTTGCGCGCCGGAGCGACCGAATCCTCAAGATCGAGGATAAACGCGTCGGCGGCGGTGCTGTCGATCCTGGCGATCTTCTTCTCGCTGTCCCCGGGAATGAAAAGGAAGGATCGAAGGGGGACCGTCATGCAGCCTCCGGATTTTTGAGCTGCAACCCCGAACGTTTGCAGGACGCGACCAACTCGTCCTTCTGATTGAAAGCGCGGTGGAGGAACGTCACGATGCCGGCATTCGGGCGCGACTGTGATTCGCGCAATTCGATTATTTCGGTCGTCACGTGGATCGTGTCGCCGTGAAACAGCGGATTGGGAAACCGCACCTCATCCCAACCGAGGTTGGCGACCGCGGTACCCAGCGTCGTGTCACCGACCGATATGCCGACCATCAGACCGAGTGTGAAAGCGGAGTTCACGACCCGCTGTCCGAAGGCCGTGCCCTTCATATATTCCTCGTCAAGGTGAAGAAGGGCGGGATTATGCGTCATCGCCGTGAAGAGCACATTGTCGGTTTCGGTGATCGTGCGGCGGATCGGATGTTCGAACATCATGCCGATTTCGAGTTCGTCAAACCATTTGCCAGCCATTGTCGGCCATCCTTTCGAATTACTCGGTAGATTGATTCATGGTCGTATCAGCGCACGTCCTGCTTCCGGTCGGAAAGGGCCGCTTGCCCGTAGCGTTCGCGCAGGACCCGTTTCAGCAGCTTGCCCGTTTCGTTCCGAGGCATCTCGTGCGTCAGGACGATGCGCCGGGGAATCTTGATCGACGACAATCGCTCGCGCGCGAACGCGCCGAGCGTATCGACAAGAGCGCTCTCGTCTGGCCGGTGAGGCACGACGATGGCGCACACGATCTGGCCGAGATCCGCATCGGGAATGCCGATAACCGCCACTTCGCTGACACCGGGATGGAGTTCGAGCGCAGCCTCGACTTCCCTGGGATAGACATTGACCCCGCCCGACAGGATGAGATCGTCCCGGCGATCGCTGATGTAGAGATAGCCATCCTCATCGACATGCCCGATGTCGCCATATCCGGTGTAGCCTTGCGGCGTGGCATTGTCGGCATGGCCCCCATCGGGCAGCGTGTAGCGAAACGGGACGCCCCCCTCGAAGTGGATGGCTCCCATTTCGCCCGGCGGACGTGTTCGCGAGAGATCGTCGGGGTCGAGAATATGGATTGCGCCCGCAATGGAGCGACCGACCGAGCCGGGCCGTTCAAGCCATTCTTCTACCGAAATATAAGTCACCCCGGCATTTTCGGTGCCGCCGTAATATTCGTGCACGATCGGTCCCCACCAATCGATCATCGCCCGCTTGACCGTCAGGGGGCACGGGGCCGCGGCATGCAGCGCCGCTTGCATCGACGACGTGTCGTATCGGTCGCGGACATCCTCGGGCAGGGACAGCATTCGCCGGAACATGGTCGGGACCCACTGGCTGTGGGTCACCTTATATCGCTCGATGGCTGCCAGCGCCTCCTCCGGATCGAAGCGGGGCATCACCACAACCGTTCCGCCCGCTTCGAGCACGCGGTTCAGGAAGCGTCCGGTTGCGTGATAAAGCGGGCTCGCGGACAGATAAACGGTATTCTCGTCATAGCCGAAAATGGCCCGCATGCGATGTTCGAGCGGCGGCAAGCTGGTGTCATCCGCTCCGGTCAGCGGCCTGCGAATGCCTTTTGGCCGCCCTGTCGTGCCCGATGAGTAGATCATCTCGCGGCCACACAGCGTCGCTGCGGTGCTGTCGAATATCAGCTCCGGATCCAGGTCGCGTGCGCGGAAGACGGGCACATGCCCGCCCGCGGCGCTGGCGGCAAGATCCTCCATGTCGGGGCTCGCGACGAGCAGGCTCGCCGCGCTGTCGTCGAGGATGTATTGTATTTCTGTCGGCAGAAGGCGCGTGCCGACCGGAACGTACCAGACGCCTGCGCGCCGCGCGCCCCACCACCATTCGACGACGGACAGATCATTGTCGAACAGCAACGCGATCGTTTCGCCTTCCGCGATATCCTGCTGCCGAAGCGTTGCGGCGACGGCATCGGCATGCGCGTCCAGTTCGGCAAAGGTCAGGCGCTTGCGCCCGTCTGCCATGACAAGCGCGGTCTTCTGGCCGTGGCTCTCGGCGGCGCGGGACAGGGCGTCTCCCATGATCGCCGTCAGATCTCGGTCCGGTCCGCACCCTTGAGGTCAAGGATGGCGCGCGCCTCGTCGGGCGTTGCAATGGACAGGCCCATGCCCTCGATAATCTGGCGGACGAGCCGGACCTGCTGTGCATTGGTTTCGGCCAGCGTGCCGGGCCCGGCCCAGAGCGAATCTTCAAGCCCCACGCGAACATTGCCGCCCATCGACGCCGCCATCGATGCAATGGCCATCTGCCGTGCACCGGCACCCAGTACCGACCATTCATATTGGTCGCCGAAGAGCCGGTCGGCCGTGCGTTTCATATGCATCACATCGTCGGGATGGCTGCCGATTCCACCGAGAATCCCGAAGCAGGTCTGAATGAAGAGAGGTGCCTTCACCAGGCCGCGATCCAGGAAATATTTGAGATTGTACAAATGGCTGGTGTCGTAGCATTCGAACTCGAAACGCGTTCCCTTGGGGGAAAGCGTGGCGAGCAGATGCTCGATATCCGCATAGGTATTCTTGAACACCAGGTCGCGCGACGCGTCGAGCGCAGCCGGCTCCCACTCGTATTTCCAGTCCTTGTATCTCTCCAGCATCGGGAACAGGCCAAAACCCATGGTCCCCATGTTGAGCGAGGCGACTTCCGGCGCGAACCGATCGGCGGGCCGTATGCGTTCCTGTACCGTCATCGACGGGTGGCCGCCCGTCGTGAGATTGAGCACGGCATCGCTGCGCTGATGGATGACCTTCAGGAAAGGTTCGAATAGATCAGGGTTCTGATCCGGTCGCCCATCCTCGGGATTGCGGGCGTGCAGATGAATGATCGCGGCGCCGGCCTCTGCGGCGCCGATCGCCGATTCCGCGATTTCCTCTGCCGAAATCGGAAGATGGGGCGACATGCTGGGCGTGTGGATTGCGCCCGTGACCGCGCAGCTGATGATAACTTTGCCCTTGGCCATATCTCTCCTCGCTCCCGTTCATGATGACGGGTGTGTCCAACCGTTTGCGTATAGTTAGCATGCGAACGTCTTTAGGCAAGCCCCGCGAAGCCAGCAAAACTTGGATTGCAAAAGCAGTACGCATCATTACGATACGCGTGAGCATATTGTCGCGGAGAGATGTCCATGAAAGCACTGGTCCCGGTAAAGCGGGTGATCGATTACAATGTGAAGCCGCGCGTGAAGGCGGATGGCTCGGGTGTTGATCTTGCGAATGTGAAGATGAGCATGAACCCGTTCGACGAGATCGCGGTGGAAGAAGCGATCCGGTTGAGGGAAGCAGGCGCCGTCAGCGAGATCGTGGCGGTGAGCATCGGCCCGGCCAAGGCGCAGGAAACGCTGCGCACGGCGCTGGCGATGGGCGCGGACAGCGCGATCCTGATCGAGACCGACGAGGAAGTCGAACCGCTTGCCGTGGCCAAGATCCTCAAAGCTGTGGCGGCGGACGTCGAACCCGGCCTCGTCATCCTGGGCAAGCAGGCGATCGACGACGACAGCAACCAGACGGGTCAGATGCTCGCCGCGCTGCTGGAATGGCCGCAGGGCACCTTCGCCAGCAAGGTCGAGATGGACGGCGACCACGTGAAGGTGACGCGCGAGGTGGATGGCGGGCTGGAAACGGTGCGCCTGTCGACCCCCGCGATCGTCACGACGGATTTGCGCCTGAACGAGCCGCGCTATGCATCGCTCCCGAACATCATGAAGGCCAAGAAGAAGCCGCTCGAGACGAAGGCACCGGTCGATTACGGCATCGACATCGCGCCCCGGCTGAAGACGCTGAACGTGTCCGAACCGCCGGTGCGACAGGCCGGCGTCAAGGTCGCCGATGTCGATGAGCTGGTCGCCAGGCTGAAGGCCATGGGCGCCGCGTAAGCGATCCCGGGAAGGAAAGAAATCATGAAGACCCTTGTTTATGTCGATCACGACAATGCGCATCTGGGCGATGCGACGCTCGCCACGGTCACCGCGGCATCGAAGCTGGGCGAGGTCCACCTGCTCGTCGCCGGGGCGGGTTGCGGCGCCGTCGCCGACACCGCGAGCACGATCGCGGGTGTGGCCAGGGTTCATCTCGCGGACGATGCCGCCTACGAACATCAGCTGGCCGAGAATGTCGCGCCGTTGATTGCGGCCCTGATGGATCACCACGACGCCGTGCTGTTCCCCGCCACGACGACCGGGAAGAATATCGCGCCGCGCGTTGCGGCGATGCTCGACGTGATGCAGATCAGCGACATATTGTCGGTGGAAGGCGAGAAAATCTTCACCCGCCCGATCTATGCCGGCAACGCCATCGCCACGGTCGAGAGTACCGATACCAGGCTGGTGATCACCGTGCGCGGCACCGCTTTCGACAAGGCGGAAGCGACGGGCGGAAATGCCGAAATAGAAGCGGTGGCCAGCACTGGCGACACGGGCAAATCGCGCTTCGTATCCGCCGAACTGGCCGAGAGCGAACGGCCCGAACTGACCAGTGCGAAGATTATCGTCTCGGGCGGCCGCGCACTCAAGGACGGCGAGACGTTCGAGAGCATCATCATGCCGCTTGCCGACAAGCTGGGCGCGGGCGTGGGCGCAAGCCGGGCCGCGGTCGACGCAGGCTACGTCCCCAATGATTATCAGGTCGGGCAGACCGGCAAGATCGTCGCGCCCGAAATCTATTTCGCCATCGGCATATCGGGCGCGATTCAGCACCTTGCCGGCATGAAGGATTCAAAGACCATCATCGCCATCAACAAGGACGAGGACGCGCCCATCTTTCAAGTCGCCGACATCGGTCTCGTCGCCGATCTGTATAATGCGGTGCCCGAGTTGACCGGGAAGCTGTGAGGTGAGAACGAACGGCAATTGCAAACAGCACGCCATCACCGTGATCGCGCGGTGCATTGCGCGCTTTGATAAGGGGGATCGGTGGCGTAGCCTCACATGCCCTTCATGGAGGAGGCTAGCGGCGCGGTCTGTTTTATAGGGCGATGCGATTTGGGCTGATGCAACGGACATTGTGCCCGATTACCTGCTATCCACAATACCGGCGGCTCATCCCCGCCGTCCTTGCCGTCTCTCGATCGCATCGACTGGCCATACTTGTTCTCGAGGGGGGCAGGGCTGAGCCCGCGCCATCATGTGTTGTGTTCGCGATACTGCCGCGCCGTTCCGGCATGATGCCAAGGCCGATATTGGCGATCTGCCGCTCGATTTTAAGCAGCGTGCGGCTGATACCGGAGCGCTGCTTTTCCTGATTTTTGACGGGGAGCAAGCGGCGCAGCCTCCATGGGTCGGGAATTGCGTCCGGGGTCACGATGATCGGACCCAATGCGGCATCGCCGTCCCGCCATGCGGAAATGCGGCGCGCGAGGCCCGGCGTTCCGCCGTGCCCGGTCAAAGCCCGGACAGGGCAGGCCGCCGCGATTCGAGCAGCGCGGGCAGGTCCCGCTCGTCCACCGCGGCCGAAAACAGGAACCCCTGCAACGTGTTGCACCCGGCCAGTTGCAGGAAAGCCCTCTGCTCCGACGTTTCCACCCCTTCGGCGATCACCGACACGTCCAGCGCCTGTCCAAGCGAGATGACCGTTTCGATGATGGCACCGGCCTGTACATCCTGTCCCAGCCGGGCGACGAAGCTGCGGTCGATCTTGATGCGATCGACATGGAACCGGCTGAGATAGTTGAGGCTCGAAAAACCGGTCCCGAAATCGTCGATGGCGAGGCGGAATCCAGCCTTGCGCAATGCGGCCAGCGTGCTCCTGATCGATTCGTCGGTGTCGAGGAACATCGTCTCGGTGATTTCCAGTTCGATCTGCGCCGGGGAGACGCCCGCCTCGCAAACGGCGGCGGTGACCTGGCTTGCGAAGCCCGGCGCCCGCAATTGCACGGGGGAGACGTTGACGGCAAAGCCGAGCCGCGGCCATGCGCGCGCCACCCGGCAGGTTTCCTTCAGAACCCACATGCCGAGCGGGAGAATGAGCCCGCAATCCTCCGCCACGGGGATGAACGCGTCCGGCGCGAGTTCACCGAGCGTCGGATGGGTCCAGCGCACCAGCGCCTCGAACCCGGCAAGGCGTCCGGCCTCGGCGGTATATTGCGGCTGAAACTGGACATAGAGGCCCTCGTCGCCGGTGAGCACCTTGCGCAGGTCCTCCTCGATCCGGAGGCGGCGCAACATCGTCCGGTCCATGTCCGCACTGAACACCCGGCAACCGTCGCGGCCCTGCTCCTTGGCACGATACATCGCGATGTCGGCACGGCGCAGCAATTCGGTGCGCGCCACCGCCTGCCTCGGCGCGAGCGCGATGCCGATGCTCCCGCCGATATGCACGGTCGAGCCGATGATCGAAAACGGCTCGCGCAGCTGTTCGAGCGCGGCCTCGGCAATGGCCACCGCCTCCGGTCCGCCCGGTCCCGCAGGCAGGCAGATCGCGAACTCGTCCCCGCCCAGCCGCGCCACCATGCCGTTCGAAGGGGTTACGGCGAACAGCCGCTCCCCGACCTGTTCGATCAACCGGTCGCCGGCGAGGTGACCCAGCGTGTCGTTGACCTGCTTGAACCTGTCGAGATCGACCAGCATGACCGCCGGTCCTTCGCCGCCGTGATGCGCCGACAACGCCCGGTCGACGAAATCCATGAAGGCGGTACGATTGGGCAGTCCGGTGAGCGAATCGTGAAGCGCGAGGTAATTCGCCTGCGCCTCCTTCGCCTGCAATTCGGTATGCGCGGCGGAGATTTCGCCGATCAGTTTCGCGTCCCGCGCCATCAACCGCCCGATCCCGGCCAGCAGCAGAGTCAGCAGCACGGCCATCGCGGCCAGCGCGGCGATGACGCGCCCGCGAATCGATTTGAGGATGGCGCGCCCCGGCATCTGCGGCCGCCACGTAAAATAGCCGATCGGCTCTCCGGTGGAGGATTTAAGCCGCAGGCTGAGCGTTCCGGAACCGGGCAGATCCGGGCGAGGGGTCACGCGTGCCCCCTCGATCATGCCGAAATCGGCGAGGCTCTTGCGCAGACCGGAATTGAGAAAGCGCACGCTGACAAGCAGGGGCTCGGTTCCGGCATCGGCCTCGTTCCAGTAGGAGCTGGGGAACATGCGCATGACGCTCACCGCCGCCGCGCGCCCGTCGATCTTTGCAAGATCGGTGGCGTGGATCGCATATTCGGACGTACGGACCGTGCTGTCGGGATGAAGCGCGTGCCCGTCGAGCCGGTCATGCACGGATGGCGGGCGCGGCCCGATCCCGCGCGCCGAATCCACGAGCGGGGCAAGATCGGCGGCGACCTTGCGGTAGCTGTCCGCATCCGAACGCTTGCCATCGACCATGGCAAAGAGCGGTTCGTTCCGGGCATTGAGGATGTAGATCGAATCGTGGCCGAAGGTATGGTGCAGCCATATTCCGACATTATCCTCGATCCAGTCGAGATCGGGGTCGGGCTTGCGCGCCTCTTCCCAGGCCGGATCCCAGATCGCAACGCCGCCCTGCGTCTGCGCAAGTTCGTCGAGCACGCCGGCGATCGTCGCGCGCACTTCGCGAACCTGCCGGTCGCGCATGGCCTGATCGCTTTGCCGGACGGTGGTCTGCAAGCTCCACGCCGAAAAAAGCAGGACGATGAGCGCAAAGACCACCGAGGGCGCGACGACGAAGGTCACGAAACGGAGTGCGAGCCGGGAATCGAATGCGGACGGTAGCGAGACGCGCCCGATCCGTTTCTTCAGGGCCCGAACCCATTGCCGACCATCATTGAACACCATGGAGGAGAACCTTGCGAACGGCCCCCGTTTTGCGGGGCGCGGCATGGACCCGTGCATTTCCATGAATGCCCACGTCCGACGTGCATGCGGTCATCGGCCACAACGCTTTAAGATATGGTGCATCGCGACATAGGGCCTGCGATCGGGCCATGCCCGCCGCGCCGCGATGGCTAACCAAAATCGCGCGTCCCACACGTATGTCTGCGTAATCGCGCCTGCTTCGTTTTTACATGATTGCGCATCACAACGCCGCCCATGACAATTCGCAGAAAACTTACCGCGTGCCTCGCTGGCCTCATCCTCATCATTGCGGCGATGGCGACGCTGTCCCTGTTGACCATGGCGAATACGACCGCCGCGTTCGAAACGATCGTCACGGACCGCGTGGCGGCGGTCGGCGATCTCAAGGTCGTGGCGGACAAATACGCGGTGGACATCGTCGATGCCACGCACAAGGCGCGCAGCGGCAGCCTCACCTATGCCGAGGCGGGCCGGCAAATCGCGTCCGGCCGTGCCGAAATCGGCGAGCGCTGGACCAATTACCGCTCGACCCGCCTGACCGAGACCGAAGCCGACATGGTCGAGCAGACGCAGGTCCGCATGACCGCGGCCGATGCGCGGCTCGACACGCTGCAATCGATTCTGCAACGCGGTGATGCCGATGCGCTGCGGCAATTTGCCCGGGAAGATCTCTATCCCGCCATCGACCCCGTGTCCGAACATATCAGCGCCCTCGTCGAATTGCAGATCGACGTTGCGGAATCCACCGGCGCGCAGGAAATCGAGCATGCCTATTTCATGCGCAACCTGATGATCGCACTGGTCGTTGTTGCCGGCGCCATCGGCCTTGCCGCGATCGCCACGGTTCGCACCCAGGTAGTCGGCCCGATACAGCGGCTCGCCCTTACCATTCGCGGGCTCGCCGCATCGAAGGGCGAAGCGGAAGTGCCGCATCTCGATCAGCGTGACGAGATCGGCGATATCGCCCGCGCGGTCGATAGTTTCCGCGAGGCCGTCGTCGATGCGGAACGGGAAAAGGCGCGCGCCTCCGCCGATGCGACCGAAGTGCTGGCCGAACATCTGTCCAGCCTCGCCGCCGGCGACCTCACCTGCACCATCGATCGCGAGCTTCCCGAAGCCTATGCCCAGATCAGGCACGATTTCAACGCCGCCGTCACGGAACTTGCCGCGACCATCGGTTCGGTCAGCGACAGCGTTTCCGAATTCAGGGTCGGTGCAGGCGAAGTGTCGCAGGCATCCGACGACCTTGCGCAGCGTACCGAACGCCAGGCGGCCAGCCTGGAGGAAACATCGGCCGCGTTGCGCCAGCTGACCGAAACCGTGCGCAAGACCGCCGAAGATGCCGAAAAGGCAAGCACCGCGGTCGCCGATGCCAAGGACGACGCAGGGCGCGGCGGCACCGTCGTGACACGCACCGTCGCGGCGATGGAGCGGCTGGAAACCACGTCGGTCGAGATTTCGGCCATCATCTCTGTCATCGACGGCATCGCGTTTCAGACAAACCTTCTGGCGCTCAACGCCGGGGTCGAGGCGGCGCGTGCCGGCGATGCGGGGCGCGGTTTCGCGGTCGTCGCATCCGAGGTTCGTGCCCTGGCGCAACGCTCCGCAGAGGCGGCGCAGGACGTCAAATCCCGCATCAACGCGACCGCCGGGCAGGTGCAGGAAAGCGTCACCCTCGTCGGCGAAACCGGGCAATCGCTCAAACGCATCATCGACCGCATCGCGCAGATCAGCACGCTGATCGAGGATATCGCGGGTGCCGCCAACATGCAGTCCGATGGCCTGTCCCAGATCAGCAGTGCGGTGACCGAAATGGACGGCGTGACGCAGCAGAACGCCGCCATGGTCGAGCAGGCGACCGCCGCCGCCCGCCAGCTCACCAGCGAAGCCAGCTCGCTTGCAGAAGAAATCGGCAAGTTCAAGATGGAGCGTACGCCGCGGCGGGCGCACGCTCTCACGCCCGGAACGATGCGTTTCGCGGCATAGGCCGGCGCGGCGGGGCGGTTTCTCCCGGCGGCGGAGCACAATCCCGCCCGCTCCGGCTTGCGTCTGGCGCCCCGGCCCCTATCTGGGCTGGCTATTCCATACGGGATGCGCCCGGCGCAGGAGAGGGAACCGAGAATGACCGAACGCAAAGATCCGCCCACCGAACCGGGCGTTCCCGGCCCGCATGGCGAGCCGTCCAATCCCGACCGCTCGCTCACCCCGCGCAAATTCTACAAGGCGGAACAGGAGGCGGCCTTTTCGGACGCCTCGCCGCAGCATACGCCCCAAACGCGGCATCCGGCGTACAAGCTGGCGTTCCGCGATACCGATTTCCTCCTGCGCGAGGATCTGCGCCCCGTCCGGTTTCAGCTGGAGCTGCTGAAGGCGGAAACCATGCTCGAGGAAGCGGGCGTCGGCTCTACGCTCGTCATCTACGGTTCGGCGCGCATTCCCTCGCCCGAAGAGGCCGATCTGCTGAAGGATGCGACCGAAACGGACGACCGCCAGGCCAAGACGGTCGAGAAGCTGATCGAGAAGGCGAAATTCTATACCGAGGCGCGCAAGCTCGCCTTCCTCGCGAGTTCCGCCGCGGTGATCGAGGATGGCAAGCGTCAGTTCGTCGTGACATCGGGCGGCGGCCCGTCGATCATGGAGGCCGCCAATCGCGGGGCGCAGGATGCGGGCGCGGAATCGATCGGCCTCAATATCGTCCTGCCGCACGAACAGGCGCCCAACGAATATGTGACGCCGCGCCTCTCGTTTCAATTTCACTATTTCGCGCTGCGCAAGATGCATTTCCTGCTGCGTGCGCGGGCGGTGGCGGTGTTCCCCGGCGGGTTCGGCACGTTCGACGAATTCTTCGAATTGCTGACCCTCATTCAGACCGGCAAGATGAAGCCGATCCCGATCCTGCTCTTCGGCAAGGATTTCTGGACCCGCGTCGTCAATTTCGAGGCGCTGGCCGAGGAAGGCGTGATCTCGGCCAAGGATCTGAAGCTGTTCCGCATCGTCGAAACCGCGGATGAGGCGTGGGACCGCGTCACCCGCTTCTATCAGCTGCCGTAGGCCAAACCCTGATCCCCGATGGGGCGTGTGGCGTCGAACGGCACGCCCCCCATCGCATGGCCCAACGGCCCGCCCCCGTGGCCAAGGCCCGGCACATGCGCGATCGCCTGCTCGACAAAGCGGATCGCCCGCCCCGTCGCGGCGCGCAGGTCCATCCCCGCGCCCAGCCCCGCGGCAATCCCGCTCGCCAGCGTACAGCCGGTGCCGTGGGTGTGGCGCGTGTCGATGCGGGGCGACACGAACACGGTTTCGCAGCCGCTCTCGACCAGCCGGTTTTCGATTTTAGGCCCGGCCGCATGCCCCCCTTGATCAGCAGCGCGCGGGTCTTTTCGCGCAGCACGGCCTCCCCGCCCAGAGCCTCCAGCTCGGGCAGGTTCGGGGTGGTCAGCGCGGCGAGAGCCATCAACCGTTCAAACCCGGCAATCGTCTCCGCATCGGCGAGCACCGCCCCGCTCGTCGCGACCATGACCGGGTCGAACACGATCGGCACGCGCAGCGTTTCGAGCAGGTCGGCGACCGCATGGGCAATGTCGGGCGCGCCGAGCATGCCGATCTTCACAGCGTCGACGCCAATATCCGCGATGCAGCTTTGTGCCTGCGTCACGACGAAATCGGCAGGCAGCATGTGAACGCCCTGCACCCCTTGCGTATTCTGAGCGGTGACGGCGGTGATCGCGGTCATCGGATGCGCGCCAAGCATGGTGATGGTGCGAATATCGGCCTGTATCCCCGCGCCGCCCGACGAATCCGAACCGGCGATCACCAATATGCGCGCAATGGTCACGCGCCCGCGTCCCGCACCGCGTCGCAGATCGCGTCGACGACCTGTTCCACCGTGCCCGCATCGTCGCCCTCGGCCATGACGCGGATCACGGGCTCGGTCCCCGATTTGCGGATCACGACGCGGCCCGTCCCGGCCAGCACGCCCTTGCCATGGGCGATGGCGGTCTTCACGCTTTCGGTGTCGAGCGGTTGCCCACCTGTATAGCGCACGTTTTTAAGCAATTGCGGCACCGGGTCGAACAGATGGAGCAGCTCGCTCGCCCTGCCGCTCGATTGCACCAGCGCCGACAATACCTGTAGCGCGGCGACCGTCCCGTCGCCCGTCGTCGCATGATCGAGCAGGATCATGTGCCCCGACTGTTCGCCGCCCACGTTGAAACCGCCCGATTTCATCGCCTCCAGCACGTAGCGGTCGCCCACCGCCGTGCGCACCAGCGACAGCCCCTCGCTCTCCAGAAAACGTTCAAGGCCGAGATTGCTCATCACCGTCGCGACCACGCCTCCGCCGGTGAGCCGCCCCTGCCGGTGCATGTCCCGCCCGATCAGCGCCATGATCTGGTCGCCATCGACCGTGCGGCCCGTTTCGTCCACCACGATCAGCCGGTCCGCATCCCCGTCGAGCGCGATGCCGATGTCGGCGCCTTCCTCGACCACGCGGGCCTTGATCGCGTCGAGCGCGGTGGAGCCGACGTCCTGATTGATGTTGAGCCCGTTGGGCGAGACGCCCATCTGCACGATGTCCGCGCCCAGCTCCCAAAGCACCGACGGCGTCACGTCATAGGCGGCACCGTGTGCGCAATCGACGACGATCTTCACCCCGTCCAGCCGCACCCTGTCCGACAGCGAATTCTTCACCGCGTGGATATAGCGTCCCTTGGCATCGTCGATGCGGCGCGCCCGCCCGATATCCTTTGCCGGGACAAGCAGCTGCTCCTGATCGAGCATCATCTCGATCGCCATCTCGTCCTCGTCCGAAAGCTTGAAGCCATCGGGGCCGAACAGCTTGATGCCATTGTCCTCGAACGGATTGTGGCTGGCCGAGATCATCACGCCGAGATCCGCGCGCATCGAACGCGCCATCATCGCGACGGCCGGCGTCGGCATCGGGCCGAGCAGCACCACGTCCATCCCGACGCTGGTAAAGCCCGCGACCAGCGCGCTTTCCATCATATAGCCCGACAGCCGCGTATCTTTCCCGATGACGACGCGGTGCTTGTGCGCCCCGCGCAGGAAATAGGTGCCCGCGGCCTGACCCACCTTCATCGCCATGGCGGCGGTCATCACGCCTTCATTGGTGCGGCCGCGAATGCCGTCGGTGCCGAAATATTTGCGTCCCAAAAGTTTTCGTCCCTTGCTGAAGCAATGCGTGCGTGCATCAGGCGGCTCAAACGCGTTCCATGTCACGGTGCGCCGGGCATGAAAAGGGGCAAGCATCTTGGCAACGGGCGGCGCAAACGGCGAATATCACGACGCGGTCGGGTCCGAACCCGCGTCGGCGGGCGGGCTCGCGCCGCCGGAAATCCGCATGCCGGCGGCCTGGACGCTGGCGGCGCTCGTCGCGGGGCTGACGCTGGGGTTCGTGCTGGCCGAACGGGGCGGGGGCGATGCGGTGCTGGCCGTACTCGGCCCGGTGGGGACATTGTGGCTGCGAGCGTTGCAGGTGACGATCGTGCCTCTGGTGGCGGCCCTGCTCGTCAATGGCATCCTGCAAATGGTGAAGGCGGCGGGCGCGGGCCGGATGGCGGTGCTGACGCTGGGGACATTCGCGCTCGTGCTGTTTGCAGGCGCGGTTTTGTCGGCGGTCGCGATGCCCGCGCTCCTGTCCGCCTTCCCGGTCCCGGGCGAGGCTGCGCAGGCGCTCGCCCGGCAGATGGCGGGGGCGGAGCCGGGGCCGGTGCCCTCGCTCGGCGATCTCATCGGGAGCCTCGTGCCCGTCAATATCGTCGCGGCGGCGGCGGAGACGGCGATGCTGCCGCTGGTCGTGTTTTTTGCCGTGTTCGCCATGGCGTTGACCCGGCTGGCCGCGGCGCAGCAGGACATCATCGCCGGGTTCTTTGCCGCGCTGGGCAATGCGATGCTGGTGATGATCGGCTGGGTGCTGAAACTCGCGCCGGTGGGGGTGTTCGCGCTCGGCACCGCGCTCGGCGCGACCAGCGGGGCGGACGCGATCGGCCTGCTCGCGCATTACGTGGCGCTGGTGGTGGCGGTGGGCGGAGCGATTTTCCTCGCCGCCTATGCCGTGGCGGTGGTCGGCGCGCGGGTATCTCTGCCCGCGTTTGCCCGCGCGATCCTCCCCGCCCAAGCCGTCGCCCTGTCGACACAGAGCTCGCTCGCCAGCCTGCCGGCAATGCTGGCGGCGACGCGGCAGCTCGGCGTGCGGGAGGAGGCGAGCGATTTCGTCCTGCCGATGGCGGTGGCGATTTTTCGTGCGACCAGCCCGGCGATGAACCTTGCCGTCGCGATCTATGTTGCGGCGTTGTTCGACGTGCCCTTGTCGCCGCCGGTCATCGCGGCCGGGCTGGCGGTGTCCATGCTGACGACGCTGGGCTCGGTGTCGCTGCCCGGCGCCATCAGCTTCGTCGCCTCCATCGGGCCGATTGCGCTGACCATGGGGGTTCCGATCGAGCCGCTGGCGCTTCTCGTGGCGGTGGAGGTGGTGCCGGATCTGATGCGCACGCTGGCAAACGTGACGATGGATGTGGCGGTCGCGGCCACCGTGGGGCGGCGTTCACGCCTGGCGGAGGCGTGACGGCACGAGGCACATTGACCGGGCGCGCAGACCGGCTGCGGCAAAAATCCGGCTTTCGATGCAACTTCATCGCCGTTCACCCGTTGGTAATTTAAATACCCGGCCCATATCGGGGCCACGGGGTCGTACTCAATTCAATCAGGAGACACACATGTCGATCACCTTTCCCGATCTTCCCTATGCCGCAGACGCGCTCAGCCCGGCGCTTTCCGCCGACACGCTGAACACCCACCACGGCAAGCATCACAAGGCCTATGTCGACAAGACGAACGCCGCCATCGAAGGCAGCGACCTTGCCGGCGCCTCGCTCGAGAAGATCATCGCCGAGGCGGACAGCAAGGGCGACCAGGGCCTGTTCAACAATTCGGCGCAGGCGTGGAACCACGGCTTCTACTGGAACTCGATGAGCCCGGACAAGAAGGCACCGTCGGGCGACCTGGCCCGTGCCATCGACAGCGCGTTCGGCTCGCTCGACGCCTTTCTCGACCAGATTCAGAAGGCCGGTGCCGGTCACTTCGCATCGGGCTGGGTCTGGCTCGCCGCGGATAATGACGGCAAGCTCACGATCGAGGAAACGCACGATGCCGGTACGCTCGCCATCGGCGACAAGAACCCGCTCCTCACGCTCGACGTGTGGGAACACGCCTATTACCTCGATCACAAGAACGTGCGCCCCGACTATCTGAAGGCGGTCGCGACCGATCACATCAACTGGGACTTCGCCGCGGAAAATTACGAGCGCGGCTCGATCTGGAGCTATCCGTCCTGATCGGGTAGATTTCGACCGAGGGAAAAAGGCCGGGCATTGCGCCCGGCCTTTTTTATATGTCGCCCCGCTATGCCACGGGCGGAAGCGGGGGTTCGTCCTGCTCCTCGCGCGGGAGGAACAGCGGTTCGCCGAACAGGAAACCGATAATATTGGGATGGCCCAGATGCTGAAACAGCGCGATCAGCGTGATCAGGATCGGCACCGAAAGCAGCGCCCCCAACGCACCCCAGACCCATGTGAAATAGCTGATCGCGAGCAGGATCAGCACGGGATTGACGGTAAACCGCTTGCCCAGGATCGCGGGCGTGATGGCATTCGCCTCGACCCCGTGCAGGGCGAGATAGGCCGCGGCGGGGATCAGGCCGCCGAGAATCGTGTCCGCACCGCCCAACCCGAACAGCAACAGCAGCCCCGTCATCGCCAGCGGCCCGAGATAGGGCAGGAAATTGAGCAATGCGGCCAGCCCGCCCCACATGATCGGCGCATTCATGCCCAGCGCCCACGCGCCGAGCGCCACCACCACGCCGACGGATGCGTTGATCATGCCCACGGTAAAGATATAGCTGGCAACGCGGTCCTGCACCTCGCGCATGACGCGCGCGGCCCGGAGTGAGGCGCCGAACTCGCTGCGGTCGAGCAGCAGCCGCCGCCGCATCCGCACCCGCGCCTCGATCATGAAGAACGCCATGAGCAGCGTCAGCAGCGTTTCCACGATCAACGTCGGCGTCGCATAGGCCAGCCGCTCGACGATCGAAGGGGTCGCGACCACGACCGTATTGCCGCGCTCGCCGCTCCCGCCGCCAAGCTCACCCAGTTGCTGGTTGAGTTCGTTCACCCATTCGATCTGTCCGCGAAAGGTGGAGAAACTTTCAGCGATGGATTCGATCATGCGCGGCACATCGTCGAGCAGGACGATCGCGGGCTGCAACACCGTGGCCAATGCGACGACGACGATCGCGATGAAGATCACCATCGACAGAAACGAGGCCAGCACGTTGGGAGTGCCCCACCGCGCGAGCCAGTCGGCCAGCGGCGACAGGATGATGGTGAGGATGATCGCGGTCACGAGCGGGAGGAACACCACCGCCCCGATGGACAGGACGAAGGGCAGGGCCAGGAATATGCCCAGCCCGCCCATCAACAGCAATGCGGACAGAAGCCGGTTGTAATCGTCGGGCGGTGGGGGCGCCGCGGTATCGGCGTCCGCGTCCGACGTTACGCGCGTGTCGGCGCCGCGCTCGACGCCGACGGGCACAGTGTTGCCCGCCGTACTGTCTCCATCATTTCCGCGATCGGCCATTCCATCATGCCCCAACCGTGCCGGGTGCCTTTCGGCCGGATTGCCCGCCGCGATCCTGCGCGGCGCGGCCCGTTTCAATCGCGTCCGGCGTTCACCTGCGGCGATGCCATGTCATCGAGTTCGCCCATGATCGCCGCATGGGCGACCCTGTCCTTGACCGAACGCTGCGGGATCGAGCCTTCGTCGAGCATCGAGTTCAGCGCGGCTCGCGCGCGTCCGACCCGGCTCTTGATCGTGCCGACGGCGCATTCGCAGATTTCCGCCGCCTCTTCGTAGCTGAACCCGCCGGCCCCGACGAGCAGCAGCGCCTCGCGCCGCTCGGGCGGAAGCGTGAGCAGCGCCCGGTGCATGTCGGACAAATGCAGCGGCCCTTCCTGTCCCGCAGGCGCGGTCAGGATGCGTTCGGCCACCGTTTCGTCGTAATCGGCGCGAAACCGGTTGCGGCGCATATCGGTGAGATAGGCATTGCGCAGGATCACGAAGGTCCAGGCGCGCATCGAGGTGCCCGGCTCGAACCGTTCCTGTGCGGCCCATGCCTTCATCAAGGCTTCCTGCACGAGATCGTCGGCCATGTCGGGACGACCGCAAAGCCCGCGCGCAAAGGCACGCAGATGCGGGATCACCTGTGTCAGCTCGTGTTTGAATTCCCTTTGACGCAACGTGCCATCCTGACCCGGCGCCTTCCTGCTTGGTGCAGGCTTGTCATGTGCTGACATCAATCCTCCGAATCGAACTTCGACAAAAGATCCGCGAAGCTGTCCGGCAAAGGCTCTTCGACCACCGAGTCGTAAAGTTGGCGCAAGCCGGTCGCCCAGTCGGGGCGCTTGCCCTCTGGCGATCGCTTGTCGCTGTCGTTCGGCGTTTTTTTCACGTCTTTATTACCTGTCATTCCGCCTCGCAGCAAAGCCCGGAAGAACCGTGGATGGACCCATTCCGCAAGTGCGGCATCCGTGCTCGGTCCCGAAAGGCGGACATTACAAAAATTAATTCGACCCTCGTCATATGCGCGGAACGTTTGTCCGCCGCGATGGTTCCCCCATCCGATAGGGTATATGCCGACCCTTGACAACACGGCACATCCTCCGGTCAGTGCAGGCCATCGAAGGGTATGATGCGGTTCGCAGGTTCAATGCCCGCATCGTCGCATACCGGCTCGTATCTGGCCCGGGGAATTATGAAGAAACAGAGCGCGATCATGGCAGAGCGCCCATTGGGCAGTGTCCCCGACGCATTCAGGGACGAACCGCGCATGGGCGGCGTGCTGCGATGGTTCGCGCATTATCCGCGGGCGTTGCCGGTGGCGATCTTCCTCGCCGTGATGACCATCACCGCGATCTGCGTGTGGGCCGTCGAACGCGCGGACACCGAAACCCGCCGCGGCGAACTTGAACAGCAGGCGACCTCCATCGCCTCCGCGCTGGAACGCAGGGCCAATGCCAATGCCGCCTATCTGCGGTCGGGGGCCGCGCTGTTCGCGACGCAGGACGAGGTGCCGGCCGCTTTGTTCCAGACGTTCATCGGGCAATTGCGGCTCGATGCGAATTTTCGCGGGGCCGAGGGGATCGGCTGGGGCGAGCGGGTCGATACGCGGGATATCGCCGCATTCGAACGCACCATGCGCGATGCCGGATGGGCGGGGTACAAGATCCACCCGCTGCCCTCGTCCGACCAGGCCTATGCCGTTCCCGTCGTCAATCTTCAGCCGCTGACCGACCGGAACCGCCGGGCCATCGGCTTCAATCTCTTTTCGGAGCAGGTCCGGCGCAGCGCCATGCTGGAGGCGGAACGCACCGCGCGGCCCACCGCCTCGGGCCGGGTCGTGCTGGTGCAGGAAGAGGACGGCGATGCCGATCCCGGCTTTCTCATCTACATGCCGGTGTTCGATGCGAGCGGCACCGGGACGACCACGCGGCTCAAGGGCTATGTCTACAGCCCGTTCAATGCCGACGATTTCATCGAATCCGCGCTGGAGGGGGAATTGCCCGAACGCGCCGCGCTGCGTGTCTATGACGGCAGGATCGCGCCCGACCGGCTGATGGCCGAGACGATGACTATCGAAACCGGCGGGCAGAGCGTCACGAAAACCGTCAATATTGCCAATCGCGAATGGATCATCGAGCTGCAGGCGCTGTCGCCGGCTGCGCTCAGCCAGCTTTCGGTGATCGTGCTGTTCGGCGGGCTGATCGTGGCGAGCCTCGCGCTCGCGATTGCCTGGCTGCTCACGCGGCAGGCGGTCGAGGCGCGCCGCACCATCGCCTGGCTCGAGGAGCAGGCCGCGATCCGCAACTCGCTCACGCGCGAACTCAACCACCGGGTGAAGAACACGCTCGCCAACGTGCTGTCGATCATGTCGCTCACCCGCCGGCGCGCGAAAAGCCTCGATGAATATGCCAATTCGCTCGACGGGCGGATCCGGGCGCTGTCGGCGACGCACGATCTCCTCACGCAGTCGGAGTGGGGCACCACCCCCGTGCGCGCGGTGATCGAGGTGGAAATGGCGCCCTATGCGCAGGAAGGGAACCGCCATGTCGAAATGGCGGGGCCGGAGGTCGATCTCGCCCCGAACGACGCCCTGTCGCTGGGTCTTGCCGTGCACGAGCTGGCGACGAATGCGGCCAAATACGGATCGCTGAGCGTGGCGGACGGGATGGTCCATGTCGAATGGGACCTGGTGTCGGACAAGCTGGTCCGCGTGCGCTGGCGCGAGGAGGGCGGCCCGCCGGTGTCGCAGGAGCGGTCGCGCGGTTTCGGCACCGATCTCATCGAAAAGATCGTCGCCCACGAATTGCGCAACCCCGTCGACCTCGTGTTCGAGCCGAGCGGCGTGCGCTGCACCATGTTGATCCCGGTCCGTCTGCCCACCGAATTCGCAATGCGCGCCCGGCGGTAGAGCGGGCGAGGGCGGGGCGACCCATCCGAAAGGCGCATAAAAAAGTGCCGGCACCGCGATGGCGGGCCGGCCTTTTTCTCAATGCTGTAGAAGGAACCCCCGCGATCAGGGAAGCGGGCGGCTCGATCCGAAGAACAGCGCCTGGCTGATTGCGGCGCGCACCGTCGATTCCTGAAACGGCTTCGTCACGAGATAGGTCGGCTCGGGCCGGTCACCCGTCAGCAGACGTTCGGGATAGGCGGTGATGAAGATCACCGGCACCGAATCGATGGCGAGAATATCGTCCACCGCGTCGAGGCCGGAGCTGCCGTCGGCAAGCTGAATATCGGCGAGCACGAGGCCCGGCATCTGCTGCTTGATGACGTCCTGCGCCTGCGTCCGGGTGGCCGCGGTGCCGCAGATTTCATGGCCCAGCGACTGGACCAGATCTTCCAGCTGCATCGAGATGAGCGGCTCGTCCTCGATGATGAGCACGCTCGTCGCGGCCTCGCGGTCGATTTCGGACACGGCTTCCTGCACGAGGTTTTCGACCTCGCCCGGTTCGAGGTCCATGACCTCTGCTGCCTGCTTGATCGAGAAATCCTCGAGCGTGGTCAGGAGCAGCGCCTGCCGGTTGAGCGGGGTGATATTGGAAAGCCGTTCCTGCGCCGCGCTTTCGTGGTCGCCCAGCATGTCGCCCGACCCTTCGCCGTCGACCTGCATGTAGGCGCTAGCCCAGAGCTTGTTGAAAGCGCGGTAGAGCGGCACGCGCCCGCCTTCGCCGAGGCTTTCCTTCAGCTCCGGATCGGCGAGAACAGCCTCGAGAGTGGCGCGCACGAAGGCATCGCCGGTGCTTTGTGATCCTGAAAGTGCGCGCGCGTAGCGGCGCAGATATGGAAGATTGGCGGCAACTTTAGCCCCGAGAGACATTCAAACCCTTCCGTATTATGAGACGCGCAACATAACGCAGCGGCGCCCGACTTGTTCCCGCCATAGCCACGAATGAACGGACGGCGCAAGCAATTCGGCAGGGCGCCACCCATGGCGCCGCCGCCCCGCACCGGCATTTGACAAAACCTGCGTTATTTCTTCTATCGCGTGTCATACGGCAATCATGAAACCGGCAAGGGGGCTGCGTGCAGGACGATACGGGGCGGGACATGAGACACGGCGGGGACGCGCCGCCGACATCGTGCGAGCAATGCCCGTTGATGGGATGCGAAGGGCTGGAGCCGCCGTCGCGGGAGGACCGTGCGGGTATCGAACGCTACAAGATGGGCGAGATCACGTTGAAGCGCGGGACCGCCGTCTTCATCCAAGGCGCCCCGGCCACGCAATTGCACACGGTGCTTCGCGGCGTGCTCATCCGGTATCGCGCCCTGCCCGACGGGCGGCGGCAGATCGTCAATTTCATGTTTCCCGGCGACCTCGTCGGACTGCAATCCGCGCTCGACGAGCCGATGTCGCACGGGGTCGAGGCGTTGAGCGACGTGACGCTCTGTTCGTTTCCGCGGTCGGGGTTTCGGGATTTCATCGGCGCCCATCCGCAGCTCGGTTTCGACACGGTCTGGATCGCGGCACGCGAGGAGGCCGCGCTCGAGGATCATTTGCTCTCGCTGGGGCGGCGCAACGCGCTCGAACGGATCGCCAATCTCGCGATTTTCCTGCTCCGGCGGGCGCAGGCGAGTTGCGTGGCCGACGGCAATCGCCTGCCGCTGGTCGTTACGCAGACGCAGATCGCCGACATGCTCGGCCTCTCGCTCGTCCATACGCATCGCTCGATACAGGCCTTGCGAAAAGAGAACCTGGTGCACTGGACACTCAACGAGATTTACGTGCCCGACATGGCGGCCGCCTGCGACTTCGCGCAATTCGATGGCCGAAGCGATGCGCCGCGCCCCTATATCTAGGGCCCAAAACGGCGGACATCCGCAGCTGTGATGCCGGCGGCGCCCGTGGCCTTTAAAAAATTCGAAAAAATTGCGGGGCGGCCGGAACCCAATTCCGGCCCGGTCATTATGGCTATATCACCGCCGAGACCCCCTCCCGTCCAAGCGGCCGGTGATACGATCCCGAAAGGCCTTCGCTCTTTAACAGGAGAGCGAAGGCCTTTTTTTTAAGTTTTCCGGGCATGGATCGCCGGTGCGTTACGGTTGCGGACATCGCGCGTCATCCATGCGAAAATGGCGCCGGCCCGGTGGAGCCTGCGCCATCTGTCCTGCGCCGTCGTTCTGCGATCCGCGTGCCGCAATCCTCGTGCGTCAGTCGCTGGAGATCGCCCCGCGCAGCTTTGCGAACAGGCCGGTGCGGCGGCTGTCGCGCGCGGCGTTGAGCAAGGCTTCGGGCGCGTAGGGCTTGGTAAGAACCGTGCCCAGTTCCTTGATCGTGTCGGGGATCGCCTCGGGATTGCCGGTCGAGAATATGATCCGCGGGCGTTGCGGGCCCAGTTGCATGACAAGCTCGGCCACGGCCCAGCCATCGTCGCGATCCACCAGATGCACGTCGAGCACGACCACGTCGAAACGCGTATCCTCGAGCGCGTCGAGCGCGGTCCGCGTGCTCGACGCGACGGTCACCTGCGGCGCGCCGCCGTTGCGCAGAATATCCTCGATCGACATGGCGAGGATGGGATCGTCCTCCACCACCAGTGCATGACCGATCCGGTGATCCGGGTTCGGCGGTGTCTGGCGGGTGGTCATCGTCCTTGCGGTCCTTGCTGCAATGCGCGGTCGGGGTGGGTGCCTTGGCGCACCTGTGCCGTTGCTGCCGGGCGCTTGTGCCGCGCGGCGGGTCTGGCTGCGTCAGGATGAAAACCCCGCATGGTCGCTCTATGTTCCCGATGCACCAAACAAATGATGGTCACACCCGGCAGAGCCGCGTCAGAGCGCCTTTTCGTAGATCGTGTATTCGCGGTTCACATGGGCCTCGATGGCCTCGGCGATGGCGTTCATGCCTTGGTTGTCCTCCAGGATCCATCCGATCTCGCCGCGGGTGCCGCCATATTCCTCGACCGCGGCACGGCGGATATATTCGATCATCATGAAGGCGAGCTGGCTGGCGAGGCGGGTGTTCTGCAAATTCTTGCGCACGCCCATCAACGGCACGCGCATGTCCGCATTGGTCGGCTTGCGCAGCCAGCGCAGCAATTTCGCCCAGCCGAAGGGGAACAGCTTTCCGTCGATCTCGTGAATGACCTTGTTCACGTCGGGGAGCGTCATCATGAACGCGACCGGTTCGCCTTCGTATTCGGCGATCATGATGAGATCCTCGCGCACCAGCGGGCGCAGCTTCTTGCCCGTATGCGCCACTTCGCGGTCGGTGATGGGGACAAAGCCCCAGTTCCCGCTCCACGCATCGTTCAATATGTCGAGGATGATCGCCGCCTCGCTATCGAAATCGGCCTTGCGGACCTTGCGGACGTTGATCTTCGCGTTCTTTTCGCCCGATGCGATGATCCTCTGGATCAGCCTGGGGAAGGGCACGCGAATGTCGATCTCGAACGTGCGGAGCAATTTGGCGGGCGCGTAGCCCTGCGCCTCGACCCAGGGTTGGTAGCGCGCATCGTGATGGCCCATCATCACCGTCGGCGGATGGTCGTGCCCGGTGGTCAGCAGGCCCGGCTCTTCCCAGATCGACAGCGAAATCGGCGCCAGCACCCGGTCCATCCCCCGCGAACGGAGCCAGTCCTCGGCCTTTGCGATGAGCGCGGCGGCGACCTCTTCGTCCTCCGCTTCGAGCAGGCCCCAGTTGCCGGTGCCGGGCCCCATCCCCTGCTTCGGCGGCATGGACAGCGCGAGCCGGTCGAAATGGGCGGAGATACGGCCGACAGGTCTTGCCGTGCCCGCGCGAAAGGCGAGGAAAAGCTGCACCTCGGCATGATCGAAAAACGGGTTCCGGTCGCGATCGATCACCTCCGCCGCCTCAACGCGGAGCGGCGGAACCCAGTTCGGATCGCCCGCATTGAGGTGATAGGCCACGTCGAGAAACGCCTTGCGCGCCTTGTCGGTGGAGACGGGTGTGATCGTGATCGCGGCGCTATCGTTCATTCGTGGCATCCTTCAAACGTGCCGGGGCACGCGAACGCGGTGGGTCATTCCTCTGTGCGGATGAGCACCATCTCGCCGATCAGCAGGAACAGCAGGAATGGCGCCCACGCGGCGAGAAAAGGCGGATAGCCGCCAAAATTGCCGATGGCCAGCGCGGCATTGTCCACGACGAAAAACGCAAAGCCCAGCGCCATGCCGATGATCGCGCGCACGAACAATTGCCCCGACCGCGCCAGCCCGAACCCCGCCACCGCACCGAGCAGCGGCATCAGCGCCGCCGACAGCGGCCCCGAAATCTTGTGCCACCATTTCGCCTTCAACTCGTCGGTGCGGCGCCCTGCGCGTTCGAGTGCCTCGATCGATTGCGACAGCTGGCCAAGGTTCTGCGCATCGGCGTTGACGTTGCTGATCTCGATCTCTACCGGGGAAATGCCAGGCGCGACGGTGGTATCGGCCATCTGCTCCTCGCTCGCGCTGGCGACGCGGAACCGGCTGGGCCGGGACAGGAGCCAGCCTTGGCCGGTCCAGCGCGCCGTGTCCGCCCGCCATTGTTCGGCCAGCATCAGCGTCGGATCGCGGCGATACCACACGACGCCCGAAAGCTGCATCGCATCGCCGGATCCTGTGGCGAGACGCGCGCTCAGAATATCGTTGCCCTCGACCATGTAAATATTGGCCAGCGCCCCGTCGGTTTCGGGCACGGGGCCGTAATCCGCCTTCTGCCACGCGCTCAATGTGGCGGTGGCGCGGGTGACGACACGCTCGTTGAAGGCAAAGCTCGCCCCCGCGATCAGCAGCGCGGTCAGCACCAGCGGCGCGAGAATCTGATGCGCGGACAGGCCCGACGCCTTCATCGCGATCACCTCGCTGTTCTGGTTGAGCGTGGACAGGGTGATGATCGTGGCGAGCAGCACGGAATAGGGGAGGAAGCGTGCAACGAGCTGCGGTATGCGGAGCGAGGCATAGGTCAGCAATTGCGCCTGCCCATTGCCATCCGCCGCAAGGATCTTCCCGCTCTCACCCAGAAGGTCGAGCACCTGCAGGATCATCACCAGCATCGCCAGCACGGCAAGGATCCGCACCACGAAAGTCGTGCCGAGATAGAGCGTCAGCCGCCGCGAGGGGAAGAAATCAAGCCGCATGGCCGGGCTCCTCTGCATCCGGCGCGCGGCGGGCATCGCCCGGATCGCGGCGGAATTTCGCGACGATCCGCTTGATCCGCTTGATCACGAAGCTGGCGATCGCCTCGAGCCAGCCGATCGCTTGCCCACCCGGAACATAGGCCACGCGCCAGTACATCCACACGATCAGCGCGGCAAAGACCAGGAACGGCACCCAGAGCGATACGAGCGGGCTGATGAGGCCGAGCGCGGCGACGTCCTGCCCGTATTGATTGATCTTGTGATAGGCGACCACCATCACGATCGACACGAACACGCCGAGCGCGGAAGTCGAGCGTTTGGGCGGGATCGCCAGCGCCAGCGCCAGCAGCGGCAAAAGCAGCATCATCACCACCTCCACCAGCCGGTAATTCAGGCTGGCGCGGGTGACGTTGCGGACATCGCTGTCGACATCCTTGGCCCAGCCGAGTTGCAGCAGTTCGGGGAGCAGATATTCGCGCTCCTCCCCGCCGCGGGTGCGGAACCGTTCCAGCGCGGGCAGGTCGATCGGCAGATCATAGCGCGAGAAGGTGAGCACGCGCGGCACGGCAATCGAGGCCTGATCCTGAATGATGGTACCGTCGACGAGGCGGAGCACGATGGCGTTGGGATCGTTGCGATTGGCGAGGAACTGCCCCTCGCGCGCCGAAATCGACAGCATGTCACCGCCCGGTTCGGTGACGCGGGCAAAGATCCCCTCCAGCTGGCGGCCATTGTCCGTGCTTTTTTCCACGCGCAGGGCGGTGCGGTCCTGTAGCGTGGTGAATTCGCCCACCTTGATCGACGCGCCCAGCGCACCTGAGGTCAGTTCGAATTCGAGCCGTTCGTAATCGTACCGCGACAGCGGTTGCAGATAGCCGACCACGGCAAAGTTCACCGCGGCGAGCACGATGGTGATCGCATAAGGCACGCGCAACAACCGCGTATAGCTCAACCCCACCGCGCGCATCACGTCGAGTTCGGAGCTGATCGCGAGTTTGCGAAAGGCGAACAAGATGCCGAGCATCAGGCCAAGCGGGATCGCAAGGCTCATATATTCGGGCAGCAGGTTGGCCAGCATCCGGAACACGACGCCGATCGGGCCGCCTTCGCTCGCCACCACCTCGAACAGGCGGAGCATCTTGTCGAGGATCAGCAGCGATGCCGCCAGCACCAGCGTGCCGATCATCGGCACCAGCACGAGCCGGAAGACATAGCGGTCTGTGGCGGTGAAGAATCGGCTCAACGAAAACGGGCCTCGGTCACGGGCGGGTCGGAGGGCGGCGGGGCCGGTGGCACGGCCCGACCTGGGTGTCCCGGCAGGCCCATACAGACAATCGCCCGGCCGGTCACCTGTCCGCGTGGCGGGTTACGCCTTTTCGAGCGTGCATTGCAGCGGATGTTGATTTTCCCGTGCGAAATCCATGACCTGGTTCACCTTCGTCTCGGCGATTTCATAGGGGTAGATGCCGCATACGCCCACGCCGCGCTGATGCACGTGGAGCATGACCTGCGTCGCCTGCTCCATGTCCATGCGGAAGAATCGCTTGAGGACGAGCACGACGAATTCCATCGGCGTGTAATCGTCGTTCAGCAACAGGACCTTGAACTGGCTGGGTTTCTTCGGCTTGGCACGGGTGCGGGTGGCGATGCCGACCTGTCCCTTGCCATCGTTGTGACCGTCGCGGTCGTCGCCGCCGTTGTCGTCATCCTGCGCACTACGAACGGCGAACGGATCGTGCCGGGCGACAAGCGCGCCGGTATCCATGCCACGAAGGCAGGCGGGAAGATCGTGGTAAGTCATGACCGCTTTCGAATATCGTATCGAAGGGCCGGGGAACAAGGGGCGATGCGACAAGTTTTCGCGATTCGACCCTCACGCCGGCGGGATGAGCGGCGCCGAATGCGGTCGGCGCGCATTGAAAAAGGCCGGATGCGGGGGTGTCCGCATCCGGCCTTCGTCAGTCTGGCGACGGGTGCGATGCACCCGTCACGCCATTATTCAGGCGGCCTTCGCCTTTTCCATCGCCACGCTCATCCGGTTGGAGAGCGGCTGGCTCGCTTCGTTTGCGAGCTTCAGCATGGCTTCGGTGTTCTTCGAGCTCAGCGCGACGGCCTTGTCGAACTGCTTGCGCATGAAGGTGCTCTGCATCTGGAAGAAGTCGGTCGGCGACTTCACCGCTGCCATTTCCTTCATCTCGGCGGTCATCGCCTCGAACTCGGCCTTGCTCTCGGCGAGAGCGTCACGGCTCAGTTCCTGAAGCCCGGCGGCGAGGATCTTGTTCGATTCGACGATCGCCTCGACATTGCCCTTGGCGAAATCGCCGGCCTGCTGAAACATGGCCGAACCCTTCTCGAACGCGCTCTTCGTGCGCGCCGACATTTCGCCCATGGTGTTTTCGACGGTCTTGGTCATTTCTTCGGTATTGATTGCCATGAATTTCTTCTCCGTTTTTCGATCTGTCTTGCCGGTTGCGGGTGCCGGACGGGACGGCGCCGCCTTCTTTGTCGCCGCAGCCTTTTGCGGTGCGGACTTTCGCGCAACCGGGAGTTCGGACCGCACGGTGGCCTTCGCCTTCTTGGCGGAGGACGCGGACTTCGTCTGGGTCACGGATTTTTTCGCCTTGGACCGCTGCGGCTTGGCGCGGTCCTTCGCGATGGCCTGCTTGACCGGTGCGGCGGATGCCGACGCGGCCTTCAGGGCGGATTTGGAAAGCTCCGCATCGGACGGGGTCTTCGCCTCGCCCGCCTTGGCCTCGCCCGCCTTGGCCTCGTCCGCCTTGCTTGGCGCCGGCTTCGTCTCGGCGGCGGCCGGCGGGGTGGCGGGCGCGGTCACGGGCGCATCCTGTTCGACAGGGATGCTCGCCTTCGCCTCTTCGGGCTTGGGAATCGGTGCATCGTTGCTCTTGTTGTCAGCCATCAGGCGACCTCACTCTTCGTTTTCAGCCCGTGATCCGACCGAACGCCGGTCACGGGGGCATGATACGAACAATAGGACGTCGCCTCATGCTGCAATGCAACAATAGGGGGTCGCGGCTGGAAAGTCAAATGTTTTGTTGCACTGCACCATAATCGTCGCAACGGTGCAGCATTTCGGCCTAAAGGGCTGAAGCCTAACGCGTTTTCACATAGCGTCCGGGCGCGTCCTCGATCACCGTGTCGCCCTTCCCGCCGGGCTTGCGCTTGCCCTTTGCCTTGACAGTGGCGTCGTCGATGGAGCGCAGCCATTCGATCCAGTCCGGCCACCAGCTGCCCGGCGTTTCGACTGCCTTTTCCCTAAATTCGTCGAGCGTTTCGGGAAGCGCCACGCCATCGGGCAGAGTCCAGTACTGATACTTCCCACCGGCGGGCGGGTTCACCACGCCCGCGATATGGCCCGACCCGGCAAGGGTGAACTGCATCGGTCCGGAAAAATGGCGCGTCAGCTTCCACACGCTGGGCAGGGGGGCGATATGATCCTCCTTGCCCGCCTGGATATAGACCGGCGTCGTCACCTTGCGCAGGTCGACCGGCGTGTCGTCGACGGCCATTGCGTCCGGCTCGACCAGCCGGTTGTGATGATAGAGGTCGCGCAGATATTCCCGGTGCCAGCGTGCGGGAAGATTGGTCGTGTCCCCGTTCCAGTAGAGGAGGTCGAAAGGCCGGTAATCCTCGCCCAGCAGATAGTTGTTGAGCACATAGCTCCAGATGAGATCGGGGCTGCGCAACAGGTTGAATGTCGTGGCGAGATAGCGCCCGTCGACATAGCCGTCGGTGGCGGTCGCCTCGATCGCGGCCATCTGCTGTTCGTCGATGAACGCCTTGAGGTCGCCGGCCTCACTGAAATCCACCTGCGCGGTGAAAAACGTGGCCGACGCGACGCGATCCGCTTCCCCGCGCCGGTGCAGCATGGCGAGCGTCGCGGCCAGCGTGGTGCCCGCCACGCAATAGCCGATGGTATGCACCGACGGCACCTTCAGCCGTTCGCGCGCGAAATCGATCGCCTCGACCTGCGCGCGGACGTAATCGCTCCACGTGACATCGGCCATCGAACTGTCCGCCGATTTCCACGATACCATGAAAAGCGTCAGCCCCTGCGCGACCGCCCATTTCACGAAGCTCTTCTTTTCGCCCAAATCGAGGATGTAGAACCGGTTGATCCATGGCGGAAAGACGACCAGCGGGGTTTTCAGCACGTCGTCCGTCGTCGGGCTATATTGAATGAGCTGGTAAAGCTCGGTTTCATGCACGACCTTGCCCGGCGTCGCGGCGATGTCGCGGCCGATTTCGAAGGCGTTGGTATCGGTGTGGGTAATCTGCCCGGCCTGCAGATCGTTGATGAGCCGCTGCATCCCCTTCAACAGGTTCTCGCCGCCGGTTTCGAGCGTGCGTTCGATGACCAGCGGATTGGTGAGCGGAAAATGCGCGGGGCTGAGCGATTCGGTGATCAGCCGCGTAAAAAAGCGCATCTGCTCGCGCCGGTCGTCGGGCAGGCCGTCCGCCTTGTCGACGGCGGCCATCATCTCCTCCGCACACAGGAGATAGGCCTGGTGCAGCATCGCGAAGAGCGGCTGCTCGCGCCATTTCTCATCGGCGAAACGGCGGTCCTGCCGCGGCAACGTGGCGGGTGCGCTCCCCTCCGCCATGCCATACTGGCCGAGCACGTTCTGCCACAGGGCGAGGCTTTCCTTCAGGAAATGCTGCTGCGTTTCCATTTCGGTGAGCGGCGACTGATTCATCCAGCGGCTCGCCATCTCCATCCATTTCGCAGGGTCGGCGAGCGGATTGGCCGCGCCCGGCTTCATGGCGAGATAGCCCTGCCACATCGCGGTGAGATTGTCGGACAGTTCCTGCCAATGGGCGCCGCCGGCGGCTGGCGGCGTGTCACTCTCTGCCGGGTCGGACGTTGCGGCTCCGGCGGCGGGGCGGGGCAGGAAGGCATCGAACATGGCCTGCGCGGCCTTCGACTGCATGGCGACCATTTCGCGCATGGGGCCGGCCATGACGGGCGCAAACGGCCCCGCCATCATCGTTGTCAGCCAGTCGTTCCCCGGTGCGTCCTTACCCGAATTGTCCGCCCCGTGCGCCATCTTGCATCACCCTTCGCCATCAAACTGCAATTGCATTTGTGCGGCACATGACGGCAATAAGCAATGTCCGCGCGAATTTGGCTTGAGTTCCCCGCACAGGGTAAGCAAAGCGTGGCGAAGCGCACACGAGCGCAATTTTGTTTCAATCACGGGCCATGAACCCGCAACCAAAAGCCGAGAAATGAACGACGAATTCTACCGCATCAAGCGTCTGCCGCCCTATGTCATCGCCGAAGTCAACGCGATGCGAGCGGCGGCGCGCCACAGCGGTGAGGACATCATCGACCTCGGCATGGGCAATCCCGATCTGCCGCCCCCCGACCATGTCATCGACAAGCTGTGCGAGGTCGCTCGCAAGCCCGATGCCCATGGCTATTCGCAATCGCGCGGCATCCCCGGTCTGCGGCGCGCGCAGGCGAATTATTACGGGCGGCGGTTCAACGTCGATCTCGATCCCGAGCGCGAGGTTGTCGTCACCATGGGATCGAAGGAAGGGCTGGCCAGCATCGCCACCGCGATCAGCGCGCCGGGCGACGTCATCCTCGCGCCCAATCCGTCCTACCCCATTCACACCTTCGGCTTCATCATCGCCGGCGCCACGATTCGCGAGGTGCCGACCACGCCGGACGAGAATTATTTTCGCGCGCTCGACGCCGCAATGCGCCATTCGGTGCCGCGCCCGACCGTATTGATCGTGAATTACCCGTCGAACCCGACGGCGGAAACGGTCGATCTTGCCTTTTACGAACGGGTGGTGGCCTGGGCGAAGGAGAACGAGGTGTGGGTCCTGTCCGACCTCGCCTATTCCGAGCTGTATTACGACGGCAAGCCGACGCGTTCGATTCTCGAGGTGCCGGGGGCGAAGGATGTCGCGGTGGAGTTCACCTCGCTGTCGAAAACCTATTCCATGGCCGGATGGCGCATGGGTTTCGCGGTGGGCAACCCGACGATGATCGCGGCGCTCACGCGGGTGAAAAGCTATCTCGATTACGGCGCCTTCACCCCGATTCAGGCAGCCGCCTGCACTGCGCTGAACGGGCCGCAGGACATCGTCGCGCGCAACCGCGAACTGTATCAGAAACGCCGCGACGTCATGGTGGAGGCGTTCGGCCGCGCTGGGACATTCCGCCGCCCGCCGCCTCGATGTTCGCCTGGGCGCCGCTCCCCCCGCAGTTCAGCCACATGGGCAGCCTCGAATTTTCCAAGCGCATGTTGGCGGAGGCCAAGGTCGCCGTCGCGCCGGGCGTCGGATATGGCGAGCTGGGCGAGGGTTTCGTCCGCATCGCCATGGTGGAAAACGAACAGCGCCTGCGCCAGGCGGCGCGCAACGTGAAGCGCTGGTTCCAGTCGATGGGGCACAATGGCGGGTAGATCCGCGGCGCGCATAAGAGGCGGGAATTGCATCCGCGCATTTTGCCGGATTGCATTTCTCGCCAAGGCGCGCTAGCTGCGCTGCTCGCTCATCGAGGCCCGATGGCGGAGTGGTTACGCAGAGGACTGCAAATCCTTGCACGCCGGTTCGATTCCGGCTCGGGCCTCCATTTGCGGACATTGGTATTTGATTCGACGATGCGCAAAAACGCATTGCCGGATCTGCCACGCGTCGATAAGGCGCATGGCGTCGCCGCTTTAGCTCAGTTGGTAGAGCATCGCATTCGTAATGCGGGGGTCACAGGTTCGAGTCCTGTAAGCGGCACCATCCTTTCAAGACATGCTGAACTCCTGCGGTTCGCGGGGTCACGCGACTTGGCGTCCCTGAGATCTGGGTTTGGGTCTCACTCGCGGCGTGCTCTGCTCCTTTGTCCGGCTTTCGGCGACCGACATTCGCAAGCCGCGATCGGGAATCAGGCCGGAGTGAAAGGAAATTCGCCAAGCCGGACTGCGCGGTGGCGACTATACCTTTTGCTCGACGCCCGGCGTGGCAACCGTGGCGCCGAAATGACGCGCCAGACTACCGCGGCAAACCGGATGCCGGCAAAAGCGAGCGGTCTCGTTTGTTGTCCGCGCGATTCGGGCGGGTACTGCGCGCATCGGCGTGCGATCGTTCCGAATTGCTGACTGAAAACGTCATGGGTGGGATTTCTTTGGCGGGGTGGCGGATCGGGTTTTTGCAGGCCATCGGCTTCGCCCGCGTGGGCAGAGGCGCCCGACGTTGCGGCAAAGCACCTCAATGGAAACGCCAGGAATCGACACCGCGCGAAGGGAGGCGCGCCCTTCCAACCTCCGCGAAACGATCATGCAGAGCGCCGGTGCGAACACGGCAGGACAGCAGATTGCGCGTGCCTGCATCGGTACGGTCTGCATCGGTCCGATGTCGGCGATTTCGGAAGGGAGCGAAGCACCGGCACAAAGCGCGGCTGCAGCATCGTCAATCGAAGGGCAAAGTGCCCTTCTTTGATCGGGGAATGGTACGGCCGAGAAGACTCGAACTTCCACGGGCTTTCGCCCACAACGACCTCAACGTTGCGCGTCTACCAATTCCGCCACGGCCGCATATCCGAGAAGGTTCGGGGCTGGCCCCGTCCGGTAGGTCGGTGCCATTAGCAACACGGATCGAGCGGCGCAACCGCCAATTTGCCCTGCCGTGACACGCATCGCAATTATAACGATTTCCAGCCGATTTCGACGACGCGTGCCGACCGCGGAATGTCGGTCATCGCCTCGCGCAGGGCGATCGATTCGCCCGGTTCGAGCACGCTTTTGGGCGCGATCATCTCCACGCTATAGACGATCCGTTCCTGCGAATCGCGCAGGATAACCTGAATCGGCGGGACGCGTCTGGCGCTGCTTCCGGTGTTCACGATCCGGCCGCTCGCGGTGAAGAAGCGGGCGCCATCCTCCGTTGTCTGCAGGATCTGGTCCTTGTCGGGGAAATCGAGGTCCAGATTTTCGGGCGCTGTGGCAAAGCTGCTGTTGGCGCCCGGTGCCCAGTCCGGCAGGCCGTAAAGACGCGCCGTTCCGTAGATTGCCGCCGCGATCGCCGCCACGCCCAATGCCGCGATCAGCCACACCTGCCACCGGGCCCGGGGCCGCGCGGCAGCGGGCATGCTTTCCTCGTCCCATTCGTGGTCGGGCGATGGCACGTCGACGGGGTCTGGCACCGAATCGTCCGCTCCGACATTTTCGCCCTCGGTTTCCGGCGCAACAGGCGCTGGCGCCGCCGCGGCTTCGCCATCCGGCAACCCGGCGGTATCGCCATCGTCCGCGGCCACCGGGGCGGGATCGGCGATGGCATCGGGAGCCGCGAACCAGCTATTGCCGCACTGGGCACAGCGGACCGTGCGGCCATTCTCGCCGAGCGCGCCCGGAGGCACATCGTATCGCGTCTGGCAGGCGGGGCAGGCGATGAGCATATGCCTATCTTAAACAGCGCGATTCGCCTCAGGGCAAGCCGGCGAGCGACCGATGCAATGGCAAAAGCGCGGTTATCCACATGCGCGTACCACGCGCACAGGCAATTGCGAACCCTTCGCCGCCCCTGACGCAGCGCGCATGCGGCGCGTAGCGCCCTTGCCGGAACGCGGCGATCCGTTGGGCGGGAAAGCGCGGCGTGCCGATTACGCGATTGCGGCGCGGGGCAGGGCACCCTAAAGCCGCTGACGACATGTTTCGCCGTATCTTTGCCTTTTTCCTGCTTGCCTGGGCGCTTGGTTTTGCGTGGTTCGCGCTCGTCCTGCCGCAACCGGCGGGCGACACGCGGACCGATGCCGTCGTCGTGCTGACCGGCGGGGCCGGGCGGATCGAGCGCGGCCTCGACGTGCTTGAACGCGGATGGGCGGACCAGATGCTGATCTCCGGCGTCGATCCTGAGGTGAAGCCGGAGGAGCTGGCCGCCGAATACGACATTCGCGCCGATCTGCTGCAATGCTGCATCGCGCTGGGCTATGATGCGGTCGATACGCGCAGCAACGCGGACGAGGCGGCGATGTGGGCCGATGCGAAGGGGTATCGCACGCTGCGCCTCGTGACGAGCGACTGGCACATGCGGCGCGCGCTTTTCGATGTGAAGCAGACGCTCGACCCCGGCATGACCGTGCTCGTCGATGCGGTCCCGACGGAGCCGTCGATGTTCATGCTGTTCCTCGAATATCACAAATTCGTGGCGCGCCATGTGGCCGAATGGACCGGGCTGATATGAATGGCGTGCGCACGGCGCTGTTCGCGCTGATATTCTATCCCGGAAGTGCGATTTTCGCGATCCTGGGCATGCTCGCCGCGCCGTTTTCGGAGCGCGTGGTGCAGCGCATCGCCTACGGATGGGCAGCGTTTCACCGGGCCTGCGCGGCGCATATCCTGCGTATTCGGGTCGTGCTCGAAGGGGAACGTCCGGCGGGCCAGGTGATCTATGCCCTGCGCCATGAAAGTTTTTTCGAGGCGATCGAATTGCCGCGCCTGCTGGGCAATAATCCGGTCCCCTTTGCGAAGGCGGAATTGTCGCGCATCCCGTTCTGGGGCCGGGCGGCGCGCGCCTATGGCATGGTGTTCGTGGAACGGACGCAGGGTGCGACCGCGCTGCGCACCATGGCGAAGGCCGCGCGCGAGTACAAGAAGACCGGCCGCGACTTCGCGATCTTTCCCGAAGGCACGCGCGTGCCTGTCGGCACCGCGCCGCCGCTGCGGTCCGGGTTCGCCGGGATCTACAAGCTCATGAACCTGCCGGTGGTGCCCGTCGCGGTCGATAGCGGGCATGTCTATCGCACGAAGCCGAAGCGCAGCGGCACCATCACCTATCGCTTTGGCGAAGTCATTCCGCCCGGCCTCGACCGCGCGGAGGTCGAGGCGCGCGTCCACGCCGCGATCAACGCGCTCAACCCGCAGGATCAGCGGGTCGGGGTGTCCCCCTCGTCCTCGTCATTGCCGGGCCTGCCCGACAGGTGATCCCCGCGCCCGAAATCGGGCCGCGCATCGTCCTGCCCTTCCTCGATGATGGAGCGGCGAATGGCGCGCGTCTGCGAAAACCGTTCGAACAGCGCATCGCCGTCACCCCACCGGATCGCCCGCTGCATCGCGCTCAGATCCTCCGACAGGCGTTGCAGGATTTCGAGCACGGCCTGCTTGTTCGACAGGAACACGTCGCGCCACATGGTGGGGTCCGATGCCGCGATGCGGGTGAAATCGCGAAAGCCGCCAGCCGAATATTTAATGACCTCGCCGCGCGTCACTTCCTCAAGATCGGAAGCCGTGCCGACGATGGTATAGGCGATGAGGTGGGGCACATGGCTGGTCACGGCGAGCACGAGATCGTGATGTTCCGCGTCCATGCGCTCCACCGTGGCGCCCATCGCGGACCACAGCGCGGACAGGCGGGCCACCGCCTCCTCGTCCGCCCCGTCCGGCGGGGTGAGGATGCACCAGCGATTGTCGAACAGGCTGGCGAAACCGGCCTCGGGCCCGGAATGCTCCGTCCCGGCGACGGGATGCGCGGGAATGATCGTATGCGCAGGCAGCGCCGCCCCGATCGCTTCGGCGACCGACGCCTTGCACGACCCTACGTCGCTTATGATGCAATGGGAGGGGAGCGCGTCTGCCATGTCCGCCGCCGCCGCGCCCATCGCACGCACCGGCACGCACAGGATGACGAGATCCGTGTCCGCCACCGCCTCTTCCACGGTGTCGGGAACCCGATGTGCCAGCCCGCGGCGCCGCGCCGTTTCCCGCACCTCCGGGTCGGCGTCAAAGCCCTGCACGCTTACACCGGGAAGCGAGCGCTGGATCGCCAGCCCGATCGACCCGCCGATCAATCCCAGCCCGACGATCGTGACCGTATCGAAGGGCGCCGCCGCATCACCGGGCGCGGTCATGCCCCGCCATCCGTGAGCCGGCGCAGCACGGCGGTAATCGCGTCCATCTGCGCGCCCGTGCCGATGGTAATGCGCAGCGCATGGGGCAGCCCCTGCCCCGGAAGCCAGCGCACGGCATAGCCTGCATCCTGTATCGCGAGGAGCGCGGTTTCGGCCGACAGCGCCCCTTCGAACAGGACGAGCACGAAATTCGCCTCGCTTTCCACCGCGCGCAGGCCGTGATTGCCCATCGCCGCGATGGCCGCGACGAACCGGGTACGCTCCGCCGCATTGTGGTCGCGCGAACGGGTGACGAATGCCTCGTCCTCGACCGCCGCGATGGCCGCCGCCTGCCCGGCCAGCGTGACGTTGAACGGCCCGCGAATCCGGTTCAGCACGTCGATGAGCGGCGGCGCCCCCGTCGCCCAGCCGATCCGGTCGCCTGCCAGCCCGTAGATCTTGGAAAACGTGCGCGTGACCAGCACATTGCCATGCGCCGCGGCGAGCGCCATGCCGCCATCGTCCTCACCCGGCGCCAGATATTCGGCATAGGCCTGGTCGATGACGAGCAGCACGTCGCCCGGCAATCCGGCATGCAGGCGCCGCATCTCCTCCGCGCCGATGTAGCGGCCCGTCGGATTGTTCGGATTGGCGACGAACACCACCCGCGTGCGTTCGGTGACGCAGGCGAGCAGCGCATCGACATCGGTGCCGTAATCGCGGTCCGGCGCGACGACAGGGGTGGCCCCGCAACGCCGCGCGGCGATGTCGTACACGGCAAAGCCGTAGCGCACGTAGATCACCTCGTCCCCCGGCCCTGCGAAACCCTGCGCCGCGAGGTTCAGCAATTCATCGCTTCCGGTGCCGCACACGATGCGCTGCGGGTCGATGCCGTTGCGCGCGCCTATGGCGGCGCGCAATGCGCTTGCATCGGGGTCGGGGTAGGCGTTGGGCGCGGGCGCGTCGGTCCGGGCGGCCAGTGCAGCCGCGCTGGTGCCCAGCGGATTTTCATTGGCCGACAATTTGACGAGCGGCGCGCCGTCCGCCCTTTTCGACTGGCCGGGGACATAGGCGTGGATGCCCTCGATCCACGGCTTGGGTCGCGGCCCGGACGGGGCAATGGCGGGCTGTTCGTCGGGGGATGTCATGGGCCCGATGCCTTAATCCGCGCAGGCTTTGCGTCAAATGAAACATGTGCAACCGGATGGCATGTTGACACCATCGCGCCTTCGTCCCAATCGCCGGGACCGATGGTTGACCTTGTCCATGACGATACCGGCGCGACGCTGACCCTTGCCGATCCGCTGCCGCTCGACAGCGGACGCAGCCTCGATGGCGTGCGTATCGCCTATCGCACCTATGGCACGCTCAACGCGGCGAAGGATAACGCCATCCTGCTGTGCCATGCGCTCACCGGGGATCAGCATGTCGCATCGCCGCACCCCGCCACGGGAAAGCCGGGGTGGTGGGTGCGCATGGTGGGACCGGGCAAGCCGATCGACACGGACAGGTTTCACGTGATCTGCTCCAACGTCATCGGCAGCTGCATGGGCTCGTCCGGGCCCGCCGCGCTCGCGCCGGAGGGTCGCCCGTATGCGATGCGATTTCCGGTCATCACGATCCGCGACATGGTCCGCGCGCAGGTCGCGCTGCTCGACGCGCTGGGCATCGAGACGCTGCATGCCGTCGTCGGCGGGTCGATGGGCGGGATGCAGGCGTTGAGCTGGGCCGCGAATTTCGGTGAGCGGGTGAAGGCCGCGCTCGTCATCGCGAGCACGTCGCGCCACAGCGCGCAGAACATCGCCTTTCACGAACTGGGGCGGCAGGCGATCATGGCCGATCCGCAATGGAACGGCGGCGATTATTATGCGGAGGCGAGTGCCGATCCAGGCGCCGATCCCCGCCCCGATCCCCGTAAGGTCGGGCCGGAAAGCGGGCTGGCCGTGGCGCGCATGGCGGCGCACATCACCTATCTGTCGGAGCAGGGGCTGACCGAGAAATTCGGCCGCCGGCTTCAGGACCGGGCGGCGAAGACCTTCGGTTTCGACGCGGATTTCCAGGTGGAATCCTATCTGCGGTATCAGGGGCTGGCCTTCACCGACCGGTTCGATGCCAACAGCTATCTCTACATCACCCGCGCGATGGATTATTTCGATCTGGCGGAGGAACATGGCGGGCGGTTGTCGGACGCCTTTGCCGGCACGAAGACCCGGTTCTGCCTCGTCAGCTTCGACACCGACTGGCTTTACCCGACATCGGAATCGCGGCGGATTGCCCATGCGCTGAATGCCGCGGGCGCGCCGGTCAGCTTCGTCGAATTGTCCGCCCCGTTCGGGCATGACAGCTTCCTCCTCGACGTGCCCGCGCTCGACCGGGTGGTGGGGGGCTTCCTGTGACGCGCCTGCGCCCCGATCTAGCCGTCATTGCCGATCATGTGGCGCCCGGTTCCCGCGTGCTCGACATCGGGTGCGGCGATGGCGACCTCATGGCGGCGCTGCGCGACCGGCGGGGCGTCGATGCGCGCGGGCTGGAGATCGACGCGGAGAAGGTCGCCACCTGCGTGTCGCGCGGCCTGTCGGTGGTGCAGGGGGATGCCGATGCCGATCTCGGCTTCTACGGCGACGGCAGCTTCGACTACGCCATCCTGTCGCAGACGTTGCAGACGACGCGGCGGCCCGATCTCATCCTCGACGAATTGCTGCGCATCGGGCGGCGGGCCTTCGTGTCCTTTCCCAATTTCGCGCATTGGCGGGTGCGGGCCTCGCTCATGTTCGGGGGGCGCATGCCGGTGACGCGGCTGCTCCCGGTGACATGGTACGAAACGCCCAATATCCACCATGTGACGATCGACGATTTCGCCGCGCTGGCGCGGGGCCGGGGGATGACGATCGAACGGCGCTGGTTTTTGAACGGTGACCGGCTGACGGGTGCGGCGGCGGCGAATCTGCGCGCGGAATATGCGGTTTTCCTGCTGTCGCGATGATATGCACAGGCTGTGGATTAATTTAGTGAGATAATCCGGCTGGCGCGCGCGGGGCCACCCGCCTATTTTGCGGCTATGGCAACAGAGATAACCCTGCTCCGCCCCGATGAGGGCGAAGGCGACGCGCGCACCCTTCCCAGCAATGTGGAGGCGGAGGCCGCCTTTCTCGGGGCCGTGCTCATCGACAATCGCGTGATCGAGGAATTGCCCAAGGCGCTCAGCCCGGATCATTTCTTCGAACCGCTGCACGCGCGCATTTACGAGCGGATCCTGAACCTCGTCGATCGCAAGGCGGTGGTGACGCCGGTGACGCTGAAACCCTATTTCGAGGCCGATGAAGGGCTGAAGGAAATGGGCGGCATCACCTATCTCGCCCGGCTGACGGCGGATGGGCAGGGGCTTCTGGCGCCGCAGGTCCTGGCCGAGCAGATCTACGAGCTGGCCCTCCTGCGCGAGCTGGTGAGCGTGGGGCGCACGCTGGTGACAGACGCGCTCGATACCTCGGACGATGTCGACCCGATGGGACAGATCGAGCGGGCGGAAAGCGCGCTTTATCGCGTGGCCGAGGGGGCCGCGACCGGCAACGAGACGAAGAATTTCGCCGCCGCCACGCGCCAGTCGATCAAGCTGATCGAGCAGGCGCTCAATTCCGGCGGGCACGTGTCGGGCGTGACGACCGGCCTCAACAGCGTGAACGAGAAGATCGGCGGTCTCAAGAATTCCGACCTCCTGATCCTCGCCGGGCGTCCGGGCATGGGCAAGACCTCGCTCGCCACCAACATGGCGTTCAACGCGGCCAACCGGTATCGCCGCGATCTGGCCGACGGCATTCCGGGCGAGGAATCGGTGGGCTCGCCGGTCGCGTTCTTCTCTTTGGAAATGAGCGCGGATCAGCTTGCGACCCGTATCCTCGCCGAACAATCGGGGATCAGTTCGGAAAACCTGCGCATGGGCAAGATCAGCCGCGAGGATTTCCAGGCACTCTCCCGCGCGAGCCAGGAGCTGGCCGAACTGCCCCTGTTCATCGACGATACGCCGGCGCTGACCATCGCGGCGTTGCGCGCGCGGGCGCGGCGGTTGAAGCGGCGGCACGACATCGGCTTCATCGTGGTCGACTACCTCCAATTGCTGCAAGGGTCGGGCCGGGCCAATGACAATCGCGTCAACGAGATTTCGGAAATCAGCCGGGGCCTGAAAACGCTGGCCAAGGAGCTCGACATCCCGGTCATGGCGCTGTCGCAGCTGTCCCGCGCGGTGGAGCAGCGCGAGGACAAGAAGCCGATGCTGTCCGACCTTCGCGAATCGGGTTCGATCGAGCAGGACGCCGATATCGTGCTCTTCGTCTATCGCGAGGATTACTACGTTGCGGCCAAGGAACCCAAGCGCCCCGTCGAAACCGACGACACGAAGGTGCACGAGGCGCACGCGTCCTGGGCCGCGGAAATGGAGCGGGTCTATGGCCTTGCCGAGCTGATCGTGGCGAAGCAGCGCCACGGTTCCACCGGCAAGGTGCGCATGCGGTTCGAGCCGCGCATCACCCGCTTCTCCGATCTGGCCGAGGACAGCTACGCCGCCGACTACGACTGAGCCTCGCGCTATGGCCCGATGTTGTAGCCGGCGGCTGACCGTGTAATCGGCGACGGCGACGAGGAACCACGACAGGTTCCAGCGGATCCGCGTCCACAGCCCGTCACGCGCGCGCAGCCAGGCGCGGTCGATCTCCTGCGACGCGGCAAGATGCGCGCCGACGAATTCGCGCATCCGGTCGGCAAGGACGGAATCCTCGATCCGCAACATGATCTCGAGATTGAGATAGAGGCTGCGCATGTCGAAATTCGCGCTCCCGAAATAGACCGCATCGTCGAGCACGATCAGCTTCGTGTGCATCTTGCACGGCATGAATTCCCACACCCGCGCCCCGCGTTTCAGGAGGTCGTGATAGAGCGAGCGCGTCGCCCCGATGGTGGCGTCATTGTCGGATTTCCCGGCCATCACCAGCCGCGTATCCCCCTTGCCCGCGATGCCGCCGATGCGTTTCATCAACCGCCGCGAGGGTGAGAAATACGCCATCATCATGTCGAGCCGGTCGCCGCTGCGCAAATCCTGCCCGACGCGGTGCGCCCATGACGACATGCCCCGCGTCGGCCCCCCGATCAGCAATTGCACCGCCCCGTCGCCCGGATTCCAGTGCCGCACGGCCCGGCGAACGTCGCGCCATCGCGTCCCGCTATCCGCGACGAGCGCGATCAGCCGGTCGTACCAGTCGATCAGCGAGGCCACGGCCGATCCGCGCACAGTCACGCCCATGTCGTTCCACCCGTTCATCGCGGGCGGCGCAAAATAATCGTCCGATATGTTAAAGCCGCCGATCATGGCGATGGCATCGTCCGCGATCGCCATCTTCTGATGATTGCGGATGAGATAGCGTTGCGACCATTTCGTCCCGAACCGCCCGTGCCATCCGCCGGCCTCGGTCAACGGGGCGAGGAATTCGTCGCTGGCGTCCGCGCCGAACCCGTCCAGCAGGAGCTGCACCGCGACCCCGCGCCGCGCCGCGGCGGTGAGCGCATCGCGCACCCGGTGCGACACGTCATCCTCGGCAAAGATGTAGAAACACAGGCGCAGCGTGCGGCTCGCCCCCGCAATCAGGTCGAGCAGCGCGTCGAGACGGTCCTTTCCCGCAGGGTAGAAGGCGAGGCTATGCCCCTGCGCCTCGCATGCGAAGGGCGCCGGATCGCGATAGGCGCCAGCGTGATCGGAGAGCGTCGTATCGTCCGGCCCGTTCCCGTAATCTGGCGTATCGGTCATGATCCTGCCTGTCGCAGCTTGTGCGGGGGAGGGCAAGAGGGCGGGCCGATCGGCGGTTCCCGTTGACTCCGCGCCTGTGGATAGGTAAGCACCGCGCTTTCCCGACACCCTGATTACGGAGTGCCCCATGGCGCGCGTTACCGTCGAAGATTGCGTCGACAAGATCCCCAACCGTTTCGACCTGGTCCTGCTGGCCGCTCAGCGTGCGCGCGAGATCTCGAGCGGTGCGGAACTCACCGTCGACCGCGACCGGGACAAGAACCCGGTCGTCGCCCTTCGCGAAATCGCGGAGCAGACGGTGAAGCCGAAGCACCTGAAGGAAACGGTGATCACCGGGTTGCAGAAGGTCGCGGTCGAGGAAGACGACGAGATCGACGAGATCGGTTCGCTGTCCCGTTCGGCGGAGGCGCTTCGCCTGACCGCGGCGGCACCGACGCGCAACACCTCGATCGGGTCCGATTACGACGGCTGATCGCCTGGTCATCCTGAATTTGAAGAGGCCCGCCCGTCATTGCGACGGGCGGGCCTTTTTCATGCGCCGCGTCCGGTGGTCCCCTGCAATTCGTCGATGCGTTTCGACGCCTCGGCCTTGCTGAGCGAGGTGTCGTAGGCTTCGGGCTTGCCGGCCTCTTCGCTCAATGTCTTGAGATAGCTGGCCTGCGCGCCGGTCATCGCCTCATCGCCGGTGACCCAGTTTTCGGGGTCTTTCTCGGCATTGGACACGGGGTCGGACTTGGGGTGTTCGGTGGGATTGGGGGCTGTCATGGCCATGGTCTCCTTTACCGGATCCAACGGCGTGGTTCGCTCTTTGTTCCGCACACGCGGTGCCCCTTGAAAAGAAAACGCCCCGGCGCGCAGGGCGGCCGGGGCGTTCGTCTTTCAGTCTTTGCCGACGGGATCAGGCGCCCTGCGGTGCCGCCCCGCCGTCCAGCCTGCGGCCGGCCTTCGGAACGCCGACGCCGCCGACGGACACGGGCCGTTTCGGGCCGGTGGGCGTGTCGGGCCGGTCGATCTTTCCATCGGCCAGCAGTTTCGTGATCTCGTCACCGGTGAGCGTTTCGTATTCGAGCATCGCCTGTGCGAGGAGGTGCAGCTTGTCCTCCTGCGTGCGCAGGCATTCGTCCGCCGCCTTGTGCGCCTTTTCGACGAGCTCGCGAATCTCGCTGTCGATCAGCTTGTTCGTCTCGTCCGATGCCATGGTGCGGCTCGTCTGCCCCATGCCGAGATAGCCTTCCTGGCTCTGCTCGTACTGAAGCGGGCCGAGCTTGTCCGACATGCCCCATTTGGTGACCATGTTGCGGGCAAGGTCGGTGGCATATTGAATGTCCGACGACGCGCCCGACGACACCTTGTCATAGCCGAAGATGATTTCCTCGGCCACGCGCCCGCCCATCGCGACGGCGAGGTTCGCGTGCATCTTGTCCCGGTGGTAGGAATAGCTGTCGCGTTCGGGCAGGCGCATCACCATGCCGAGCGCGCGACCGCGCGGGATGATCGTCGCCTTGTGGATCGGGTCGGACGCCGGCTCGTTGATCGACACCAGCGCGTGGCCCGCCTCGTGATAGGCGGTCATCTTCTTCTCGTCCTCGGTCATGACCATGGAGCGGCGCTCCGCCCCCATCATGACCTTGTCCTTGGCGTCCTCGAATTCCTGCATCGCGACGAGGCGCTTGTTCCGCCGCGCGGCGAGCAAGGCGGCCTCGTTCACCAGATTGGCGAGGTCGGCCCCCGAAAATCCGGGCGTGCCGCGCGCGATGGTGCGGCCATTGACGTCGGGCGCCAGCGGCACTTTCTTCATATGCACATCGAGGATCTTCTCGCGCCCCTCGATATCGGGGACGGGCACGACCACCTGCCGGTCGAAACGGCCGGGGCGCAGCAATGCGGGGTCGAGCACGTCGGGTCGGTTGGTCGCGGCGATGATGATGATGCCTTCGTTCGCCTCGAACCCGTCCATCTCGACGAGCAGCTGGTTCAGCGTCTGCTCCCGCTCGTCATTCGAATTGCCGAGGCCATTGCCGCGCGAACGGCCGACCGCGTCGATTTCGTCGATGAACAGGATACAGGGGGCGTTCTTCTTCGCCTGTTCGAACATGTCGCGCACGCGGGACGCGCCGACGCCGACGAACATCTCGACGAAATCGGAACCCGAAATGGTGAAGAACGGCACGCCCGCCTCACCCGCGATCGCGCGGGCCAGCAGCGTCTTGCCGGTGCCGGGGCTGCCGACGAGCAGGGCGCCCTTGGGAATCTGGCCGCCCAGCTTGGAAAAGCGCGACGGATCCTTGAGGAATTCGACGATCTCTTCCAGCTCCTCGCGCGCTTCGTCGATGCCCGCGACATCGGCAAAGGTCACCTTGCCCGATTTTTCGGTCAGCATCTTGGCCTTGGACTTGCCAAAACCCATTGCCCCGCCAGCGCCGCCGCCCTTCTGCACCTGGCGCAGGGCGAAAAACGCAATGCCGAGGATGAGCAGGAAGGGCAGGAGATTGATCAGGATCGCGGCCAGCAGGCTGCCTTCCTCGCGCGGTACGGCGGAATATTCGACGTCGTTCGCCTCCAGCAGATCGGTCAGCGAGCTGTCGCTGGCGACGGGCACCGTGCTGAACGCCTGATCGTTTTCAAGCATGCCCGTGATCCGGTCGGTGCCGATCTGTACCTCGCGCACATCGCCGGCGGCGACGCGGTCGCGGAAATCGGAATAGCGGATCTGCGTGCCCGGCGTTTCATTGCCGGGGCCGAACATCGACACGATGAGCAGCAGGGCCAAGAAAATCCCGCCCCAGATCATCAGGCTTTTCACCCAAGGGTTGCCCCCGCCGCCATTGTCGCCGTTTCCGGGCTGGTCTTGATTATTCATGATTCAGGAAATCCCGTCCTTTCGCCCCTGTAATGTAGGCGCAACCGTGTGAATGACAAGCAAACAGCGCACAGGGCAAACCCCGGTGCAGCTCACCGCCTGCCGCCCTTTCGCGGCGGGGCGGGGCGGAAGGTCCACCCATCCTCGCCGCCGGTGCAAAGCACACCGCCCAGCGTCGCGGTGTCGCCGTGGGCAAGCCGTTCGTGCAGCCGTGCGATCTCGTCGCCGCGCGGCGTGCCCTCCCGCGCCGATTCGCGCATGATGCGGGTCAGCACGCGCAGCCGGATCGCCGCTGGCGCAGCAGGGTCGTAGCGCAGCGTTGTCCCGTTCCCGTCCCGCTCCACGCGTTCGTCCCATTCGCGCCGCGCGGCCCAGTCCAGCGCATCATCTTCCTCGGCCAGATGCGCGGCGGACCGTGCCATCCGCACCGGGTCGATGTCGGCGGGCGCCGCATTCAACCACGCCCGGACCCGGACCCGCAGAAACGACTGATCGTGATTTGAGGGATCCTGCACCGGCGACAGTCCGGCATCCGCGACCACCTCGCTGAGCGTATCGCGCCGCCACGACAGCAGTGGACGCAAAAGCGGCAGCGTCCCGCCCGGAACCACGGCGATCTCGCGCATCCCGGCGACGCCGCGCGTGCCCGCCCCGCGCGCCAGCCGCATGAGCATCGTCTCCGCCTGATCATCGGCATGATGCGCGGTGACAATCGCGTGGAGTTCGCTCCGCCCGGCCCAGTCCTCCAGCGCAGCATAACGGGCGCGGCGGGCATTATCCTGAAGATTGCCATGCGTGCCGACCACCGGGCGCAGGATTTCGTGCCGCACGCCCAGCGCGGCGCAGACCGCCGCGACATGCGCGCATTCCTCCGCCGCCTCGGGCCGAAGCGCATGGTCGACGCTGGCGACCGCGATGCGGGAAGGGCAGGCCCGCGCCGCGAGCGCGAGCAGCGCCATGCTGTCCGGCCCGCCCGAAACGGCGAGGCCGACGCACGATTGCTCCGAAAGGCCCGCCCGCTCCGCCACCGCGTCGAAATCGCGGGCGAAGCGGTCGGCGGCGGCGTTCAGGCGTAGAGGGGTCGCTTGCGCGTCAATTGCATTTGGCCCGCGTTGCGACCTGCTGTGACAGGGAGGACAGGCGATTGGACGCTTCGCCCGGATAGACGAGGCGGAACTCTTCCAGCGCCTCGCACGCCTTGGCATTATTGCCGAGCGCGGCGGTGGCCTGCGCCAGATAGACGAGGCTGTCGGGCGCGCGTTCGCCGTCCCGATTTTCGAGGTAATTGGCGAGAAATGCTTCGGCCGCGGGGCGATATTGCTTCTGATCGAGATAGGAGCGCCCGATCAGGTTGCGCGCCCAGCTCGCCCGGCGATGCTTGGGATAGGATTTCACCATTGCTTCGAGCACGCTGCGCGCCTCGGCATAACGCCCCGCATCCCAGAGCCGGAAACCGTAGACATAGGCGTCGTCGCCCGCGTCGCCGGTCGACGGTTTCTCGACCGTCGTGCCGCCCGCGTTCGCCCCCGAACCGCCGGAGGAAGCACCGCCCGTCATCGCGTCCATATTGGCAGAAGTCGCATTGCTGTTGCCCGACGCATTATTGCCGGAGGGCGCCGGCGTTTCGGCCAGATCTTCGGCATAGCGCGGCTCCTGCGCGGCGGCGGTCCGGTTCGCTTCCAGCGTTTCGACCCGCGCGTTGAGGAGGTTGAGAGCGTTCTGATTCACCTCGGTCTGCGCGGTGAGGCGTTGGAGGGCTGCCTCCACCGCGTCCATCCGCGCGAGCAGATCCGTGACCGGGCCGCCGGTGTTGGCCGGAACCGCATTCGGCGCAGCGGTCGGCGCGGTCACTTCCGGCTCGAAATAGCGTCCGTCCGCGCCGGGGAAAACCTTGCGCTGCAACGCGCGGACTTCCTGCTCCAGCTTGCGGATGCGGATATCTTCGGTCGATTGCGCGATGGCGGGCGGCGCCATCATCGGCGCGGTCAGAAGCGCGGCGCCGAGCAGCCATCCGGCGCGGCGCAATCGGGGGAGGCGGATACTCGAATGGGGCATGAGGGTGTCGAAACCTTTTCGTCTGTCAATTCGTCAAAGCACCGCAATGTCGCCCGCCGCGCCGGAACCCGCGCTGAACGACGCGGGCAGGGGCGGCGGCGTTCAGCGCGTCGTGTCCTGTGATCCGGGCGCGGACGGCAATCCGGGACCGGGGCCGCGCGCGCCCAATGCCCCCGCCGAAACGGGCACGTCGCGGATCACGCGGTCCTCCTCGGCCAGCGGGGGCACGTCGCGCCCGCCGATGGTGATGGACAGCGCATCGGGCCGCCCGGTCCAGATCTGCGGATTTTCGGCGTCGGCGGGAATGGTGAAGCTGTCACCCTGGTTCATCAGCGATTCGTAGAGCCGGTCGCCCGACCCGTCGTAAAAGCGGACCCACACCCCGTCGATCGTGGCGGTGAAGACGACCGGGCCGCGCGGTGCCTGCGTCGCCGCGGGGGTTGCCGCACCGCCGGGCGTCGCCGCACCGGCGGCGGCGGGCGCGTTTTGGGTTTCGTCGGTAAGCGGGGGCAGCTCCGCCGCGGGCAGGAACCAGCTGCGCCAGAAGAAGAAGCCCAGCACCGCGATCACCAGCAGGAGCGCGAGCACGCCCCACGCCAGCTTTGCCGAGGGGATGCGTGCGGGATCGCCCGGTTCCATGTGCTGCACGCTGCGCGGCGGCGGGGGCGGGGCGGCGGCGCCCAGCTCGGCGCGGGCCTGCTCGACCATCGCCTCCTCGTCGAGCTGCAATTCGCGGGCGTAGCTGCGTACGAAGCCGATGGCATAGGTGCGCCCCGGAAGCGAGGCGAGGTCGCCTTCCTCGATCGAGATCAGGTGGCGTTCGGGGATCTTGGTGCGGTCGCGGATGTCCTGTCGGGAGAGGCCCTGCCGCTCGCGTTCCGACAGAAGCCTCTGGCCGACGCCCGTTCCGGCGTCGCCGGTGCCGGCATCTGCGCCATCCTGCTCGAACTGTTCTTCGTGTTCGTCCACCAAAGCCCCATCAGTTTGCGAAAGACATTCAACCTGTCCGGCAGGCAATACGCACGGGCCACCCATGTCAAGCATCGAAGCCGTGCCGTCACCGCCCCGCGCGGCTTATGAACAGGAAAGCGCGAGGCGGCGGCCCGGTTCCTGTCCGTGTCAGTCCCAGTCGATGCCGCGTTCCTCCGCCCACGCGATCAGCGCGCCGCGAAGGTCGGTGACAGGCTCGGCCAGCCATTGCTCCATCGCGGCGGAGATTTCCCGCGTGTCGACCTTGCGGACCAGCTCCTTGAGCGGGCCGACCGATGCCGGCGTGATCGAAAGACGCCGGATGCCGAGGCCGATCAGCGCGAGCGCCTCCAGCCGGCGCCCGCCCATCTCGCCGCACACGGTGAGGTCGACCCGGTACGGCGCAAGCGATTGCACCACCCGGCGCATGAACCGCAGGATCGCGGGGCTGAGCCAGTCGTAGCGTTCGGCGAGCCGCGGGTTCGACCGGTCGGCGGCGAAGAGGAACTGCGTCAGGTCGTTGGTGCCGATCGACAGGAACGACAGCTTGGGCGCCAGCACGTCGAGCATTTCGGCGAGGGCCGGAACCTCCAGCATGGCGCCATAGCGGATCTGTTCGGGCAAGGTCTTGCGCCGGTCTTTCAGGAACGCGATCTGCTGCTCGAACACGGCCTTCGCCGCGTCGAATTCCCACGGTTCGGACACCATCGGGAACATCACGTTCAACGTGCGTCCGCCCGCCGCCTCGAGCAGGGCGCGGGCCTGCGCCTTCATCAAGCCTTCGCGGGCGAGCGCGAGCCGCAGCGCGCGCCAGCCCATCGCCGGGTTCTCCTCATCGCCGCTGTTCTCATCCCCGCGCAGATAGGGCAGCGACTTGTCCCCGCCCACATCGACGGTGCGGAAAATCACCGGCTTCTGTCCCGCGGTGTCGAGCACGTCGCGATACAGGCGCGTCTGCCGGTCGCGCTGCGGCAGGGCGGCGGAGACGAGGAACTGAAACTCCGTGCGGAACAGGCCGATGCCGTCGGCGCCCGTCATGCCGAGCATCGGGATGTCGTCGCGCAGCCCGGCGTTCATCATCACGGTGATGCGCTCGCCGTCGCGGCTGAACGGTTCGACGTCGCGCAATGCGGCATAGCCGGCCTGCCGTTCGCGATTGCGCAGCGAGCGGGCCTCGAACGCCTCGGTCAGGACGGGGGTCGGGCGCACATTGGCGACGGCCTGGTCGGCATCGAGCAGGATTTCGTCGCCCTCGCGCATCATGCCGCGCACGCCATGCACCCGGCCCAGCACCGGCACGCCCATCGCCCGCGCGACGATGACCACATGGCTGGTGAGCGAGCCTTCCTCCATCACCACGCCCTTCAGCCGGCGGCGATCGTATTCGAGCAATTCGGCCGGGCCGAGATTGCGGGCGATCAGGATCGTGTCCTGCCGCAAGCCCAGCGCCGCCGCCGTGCCGATCTGTCCCGACACGATGCGCAGCAACCGATTGGCGAGATCTTCGAGATCGTGCATCCGGTCGGCGAGCAGCGGGTCGTCGATCTGTCGCATGCGCATGCGGGTGCGCTGCTGCACCCGCTCGATCGCGGCCTCGGCGGTGAGGCCGCTGTCGATCGCCTCGTTGATGCGCCGCGCCCAGCCTTCGTCGTAGGCGAACATCTTGTAGGTCTTCAAAACCTCCGCATGCTCGCCGTCCACGCCGAATTCGGCCTGGTTGGTCATCGTCTCGATCTGCTCGCGCATCTTGTCGAAGGCGAGATAGACGCGCTGCCGCTCCGCCTCGGTATCCTCGGCGACGACCTGTTCGATGGAGATGCGCGGCTGGTGAAACACGGCGAAGCCGCGCGCCAGCCCCTTGACCAGCGGCAGACCCTTGAGCTGCTGCTGTCCCGAGAGCTGCGGATTGGTCAGGAACGCGTCCTGCTCGTCGATGAGGTCGGCATTGGCGATCAGCTCGGACAGGACCATGGCGACGGTCTGCAACGCCTCGATCTCGACCTCTTCGTAGCGGCGCGGATCGACATGTTGCACGGTGAGCGCGCCGACCGCGCGTTCCTTGCGCACGATGGGCACGCCGGCAAAGGAGTGGAAGCGTTCCTCGCCCGTTTCGGGGCGGTAGAGAAAGTCGGGATGCGCCGCCGCCTCGGCGAGGTTGAGCATCTCGACATTCTTGGCGATGGTGCCGACCAGCCCTTCGCCGATGGCGAGCCGGGTGACGTGCACCGCCTCCTCGTTGAGGCCGCGCGTCGCGAACAGTTCGAGCATCCCTTCGCGCAGGAGATAGATCGAGCAGACCTCGCTATCGAGGCTTTCTCCGATGATCTCGACCACGTGATTGAGCTTCGCCTGCGCATTGTGGCGCGATGCCATGACCTCGTGCAGGCCGGTGAGGATCGTGCGCGCGGCAATCGCGGGGGAGGGGCCGGTGGGTGGCGCGTTCGGTGGCTGGCTGGCTGGCATGGATCAAAGAGGTAGCGCATGGCGCGCGTTTCGCAAAACATCCATCTGCGTTTCGCCGCGATAAAGCCGCGCGCCTTCGCACGACAGGGGTTCGTCCGCCCGGCCTGTCCACGAAAAACCCCCCGAACCGCATGCGGCCTGGGGGCGTTGATGAAGGGGAGGGGCGATCAGTGCAGGGCGATCTCTTCCTTGATCCTGAGCTTCCTGCGTTTCAGATTCTTGATCCGCGTGGCATCGGGTGCGGGGCGCAGTTCCTCATCCCGGATCTGCCGCTCCAGACCGGCATGCTTCGTTTCAAGGGCGGTGACATGCGTGGATTCCATCGAAAAGCTCCTTTGCGAGTGATATCCCCCATTCGACAGGCTGGCGACTCGAAACGGGCACCTAACTGTCATGGAAATGAAATCATATTTCGAAGATGTAAAAAAGCGGTTTCGATTATTGTTTCGGACGAACCGGGGGCCGTGATGCGACGATCCGTTTGCGGTCCGATACAACGATTGCGAAGCGGGGACCGGCTGTGGCATGACACAGGCGCAATTCGCGCCGATGATGTCGCCGGCGTCATTCGACAGGATCTGAAACGCCGATGACCGAAGACGAGATGCGCCGGCAGCTCGAAACACTGCGAATCGAACATCGCGATCTCGACGCGGCGATCGACACGCTGGCGGAAAATCCCGCGGCGGCGCTTCAGGTCGCCCGGCTGAAGAAGCGCAAGCTCAGGCTGAAGGATCAGATCATGTTTTTCGAGGATGCGCTCATCCCCGACATCATCGCCTGAGCCCGGCGATCAGCCCCACGCCTTCCATATGCCGTAAAGGCTGGTGAGGGTGAGCACGACGCCGACCAGCGTGAGCATCGGTTTGACCGGCACGCGCTTTGCCGCATAGGCCCCGATCGGCGCCGCCGCGACCCCGCCGATTATCAGGCCGAGCGTCGGTCCCGCCATGTCGGCGATCCCGATATGCGCGATGAACGTCACCGATACCGCCACGGTGAGGAAGAATTCCGCCGCGCTGACCGACCCGATCACCCGTCGCGGTTCCACCCCCTGCACCAGCAGGTTCGACGTGACCACCGGGCCCCATCCGCCGCCGCCCGCCGCGTCGAGAAACCCGCCCAGCAGGCCGAGCGGCGCCACACGCCGCGCCGGTTTCGGATCGCCGGGATGGCGCAATCCCCGCACGAAAAGATAGATGCCGATCCCTGCGAGATAGAGCAGCACGAACGGCTTGATCGCCGATGCGTCGATATTGCTGAGCAGATAGGCGCCCGCCACCCCGCCCAGCACGCCGGGAATCAGCAGGCGCAGGAACAGGCTGCGGTCGATATTGCGGTGATAGAGATGGCTGATCCCCGAACTGGCCGTGGTGAAGCATTCGACGAGGTGCACCTTCGCACTCGCCAGCGCGGGCGGCATGCCGAGCACGCCGACCAGCAGCGTGTTGGTGATGACCCCGAACGCCATGCCCAGCGCCCCGTCGACGAGCTGAGCGGCAAAACCGATCGCGATATAGGGCAGGAGATCGGCAAACGAATCGAAACCCATGGACGTTTATTCCCAAGGCAGGAGATAGTGCCGGCGGAAATATCGCGGGTTTCATTTGCGGTGCGAAGCAATTTTGGTCGCCGGTCGCAAATATTTGCTTTTGGAAAATTACGCTACCGGCGGCGATAGCGGAAATACCAGATTTTAGCGCGTTAAATCAGTATCATATTGTTTTTCTTATCAGATTATAGAATTTTTCGCAGCCAAATTTTGGTCTAGCAATCACCGGGCAATCACCGTCTTTTATTCGACTTTTTTGGCTTGGGCTCTCTCGAGATTGAAGTGATTGGCGCGCCGTGGATCAAACACGGCGATGCACTTTAGCGATAGCAAACGGCAGTTTCAGAATCTCATGATTGTCAGCGATCCAGCGCTTCTGGTCTTCGCTCAGTTTGTCGGATGACGACTTCACCTCGACAAGTTTGAATTCGTTCTCGCGATACAGGAGCAGATCCGGCCAGCCGAGATAACGATCCCAGTAAGCATCGACGAGATAGCGAAGGATCATCTTGATTGTGTCGAACGGAAGGATTTCCAAAAGGCGCCGTGCGCGTGCAACGTCCTCCGGTCGGTGAGCCCAGAGATATTGACGCAGCCCCTCGCTTGGTTCGAGCCAATAGTCGAACAGCCAGAGAGGATCGTCATCGAGAAGCAATTCGTCGAAATGCTTGCTGATCGCCTCGACGCGTCGATCGCCATAGCCTTTGGAGCCGAAATCGCTCGGTAAATGTGTCCAGATTGGCTCCTTGGTTCGCCGGTCTTCATATGCCGTCCGGTCGCCGAAGCTGACTATCCGATTCTTCGGGTCGATCGGTTCCTGGATGACAATCCACATCATCACGCCAAACAGCGCGTGTAACGGAACGCTTTCAAGGAGCAGGACTTGCCAGCCTTGCCTGGAATAGTGCCGCGAAGCGAATTCTTCGGCGCTGATTATCTCATCGCCAGCTACGATCTGTGCGCCCTTCCCTCCGTCTTTGGCATATGCCGCTTGCAGAGGTTCGATCTCAACCGAGTATTGTTCGATCACTTCCGCCTGAGACTTCTCAGCGAAGCCGTATTTAGGAGTGCTTGCGTGCAGTTCTTTGATCTCTTCTAGCACTGCTTTTTCGACAGCGGAATGCGCCGCGTGCCGCTCTTCATCGGTCGCGTCCGGATGCCGTGAGTCCCAATCGTATCGTGCCGTTTCTTTGGCAAAGAAGAGTTCACGCCAGTAATAGCGTTTGATCTTGCTGATACGTCCGGGGCTTGCCGCCGCCGGCGCCGGGACGGCTGGCAGTCCACGGCATTCACTGCAGATACCCTCTTGAAAACCGTGCGTCACCGGCACCCGCTCTTGGGTGTCGAGTTCGCAGCCTTCATTCAGTTGGTGTGCCAGAAAGCGGCGCCCGTATACTTCGTCGCACGCGCACATCATCACCGCGCCGCAATCTGGACAACGATATTTGCGGATCAGCTCGTGCTGGTTAAGGCAGACGCGCTCTGGGTGATGGCATTGCGGCACAGCTTGTTTCAGCTATCTTCGCTAGCTAGTCGGAAGCAGGTTGCGAAGCGGCCCTGATCAGCAGGGCTCAAACCTGCCTCCTTGAACAGCGGCTGCCAGCGCGCTGCAACCATCACGCGCAACTCTTCGGTCATCGCCGAAGCCTCATCGGGGCCGAGATCGAACACTGCTGCTCCAGCCAGCGCATTGTCGAGCGTGGCATTGCGGCCTTCCGGACCAACTCCCAGGACGAGGCGCCTCTCCAGCCCTACCTGCGGCTTGGGCACGACGTCGTAGAGCGGAGACAGGCGCCAGCCAGTTCCGTCGAACAGGAAGCCGTGATTGCGCAGGTGATCGTCATCATTGGTGACGAGTATGTTGAACACCATTCGGCGGAAAAGCTCATGGAGGTCTGCGCGGACCTGCGTACCGTGCTGACGTATCGCGCCGGTTAGATCAGCATAGCTGTAACTGCTTACCTCGCTTTCATGGGCCCCCAGCATGGTCAGCCCCGACGCGAAGGGTCGCCGTTCAATCCAGTTGCCATGCGGCACGCGGTCGAACCGTTCTATGAGATAGATGTCGCGGTCTAGCACGCACCGAAAATCGAGCGCGGGTACGTTGAGACCGCATTCGGCGGCGAGCCGCATCGTTGCCAGCTCCACGCGGCATTCGGGAAAGCTGTCGCCGCGCTTCTGGAACTTGGCGATCCAAGGCTGCTCGCCGATCTGTGTCGCCGCCTTCGGGCGCGCGCCGCCGAGCGAAGAACCCGCGGCCAGAAGCGCGCGCAGATTCTCATCCAGTTCATCGACGTGTTGCGCTCGTTCGGCTGCCTCGGCGAGTTCAGCGAGAGTGAACTCTTCACCCGGAGCAGCGCCATCGCCCCATGGCGTAATGCGCTCCGGTCGCTCCGGAGTGGGCCCGAATGCGAGCGCGCCTACGCGATGCTCTCCGGAAGCCAGGATAAGATCGATCTCACTCGGCAATCGGTCGCCCATAGCCTTGTACATCAAATACTGGCCCCAGCCGTCGGGAGCCGCGTCGCGGATGCCGCCAAAGACGGCAAACCCTTCCTCGGTGCGGAAGGTTCGGCTGGTCCCGGCATCGTGCAGTGGTAGAGCGACCGGGTCGACGGGAATCCGGTCAGAGCGCTCAAGATACCGGCGGCCATATGCGAAGGTCGCGAACTGGTTGCGCGGTTCGTCGGTCATCGTCAGCAGACCCGCAGGGACAGGGCCCTCGGGAAGATGGACGAATACATAGGAGCGGATGGTCGTCATGGCCGATCAGAAATCCAGTTCGTCATCGCTGGCCGCATGCGTTCTTTCCGGCAAGCGCGAGAGGTCCTCGCTTATGCCCGCCCGGTCGCTCTCTGGCGCAACCAGGCTGGCAAGGCGCTGCGTCATTCCCAGCACATGCAGTGCGCTGACAAGTACTGCGAGGCCGACTGTCGGATCACCAGCCTCGAGCCGCTGAAGGGTCTGAACCGACACCAGCATGCGCTGGGCCATCAACCGCTGCGGCATCTTGCGGCGGCGGCGGGCAAGCGCGATGTCCTTACCGAGCTGGGTTATAGCTCGCTGGCTTTGTGGCGGCAGTCCGCTGGCGGCTCTGGAGGCGCGTGGCATACGCTATACATGACATATCATGTGAAATAACGCAATAGAGCATGATATGTCATGTTTACACCGGTTACGCTACGACTAGCCCGTTGTGGTGCTAAGCGCGTAAATTTGGTCGCGATCTGCGGTTTTTGCCGCCAGCGTGCCCTTTGACCGGCACTTCTTTCTTGCCGCCTAAATGTCGTCGCCTTACATCCCTTCAGCGCAACCGCTTAAATTCCCACAGATGCACATAGAGCTGTGCGACTTCCCGCGCCATTGCGTTTGTGAAACCCGCCTGTTCGAGTTTCGCGCGCAGGATATTATCGGGAATTTCCTGTCGGCCCTCGCGTACGAGTAGGTAGAACCGGTGCCAGTCGAAGGGATGGAGCGACCGTGTATTGGCGAGGGTCGTGAAGCGGCGGAGCAGGGTCTGCGTTCGCTCCGAAATTCTGAACGATGATCCTTCACGGGCACCAATGCGCAAGCGATGCTTCGTTTGGAAGGACCGGTTGTAGCTTTTCAGAAGCGGCCGGACGAGATCACGGGCGGACTGTTCATAGACAGCCTGCGTGGGCGGATCGGGCGACCAACGCTGCGCGCGTATCTCGACCTGGATACGGTCGAGCTTCTCCCGGCGCGCTATAAGTTGGAAACCGTGTTCTTCATGCGGGCTTTCGTTCAGGAGACGGAAGTTGACGACTTCCAGGCGCGTTCCACTGGCACGGTCGTCGACATGCTCGATGGTAAAACGGCCTGATTGCTCGCCGAGCGCGATCATTCTCTCCAGAAAGAGCGAGGGTTCTGCAGAGATCTTGATGTCGATTGCGGGGAGAGGCTCGGTCATGGAGAGGGAGTAGCATCTCTGGAAGTTGTATGATCGCTATCGCTGCCTATATCAAAATCGTCACGCATGCCGGCATTGGTCGGCAGCCCTGGATCGATGATCCAAGGTCCCGTCCTCCATCGGGAGGTTAACCGGCGGACCCTGTAAGAGGGGTTCGCTTTTTTTCATGCGACCGCTCCTGCAGGCTAACCAAAGGAGCACGATATGAATTACACAGCCGAAGAAATCGAACGGGCAAAAGTGATCTTTGCGCGCGCGAAGCGCGAAGGCGCAACCAGACATATGCCCGTTGCCGCGCTGGTCGGGTTGAGCAGGTCCGGAAAGGTCTTTCGCGTGTCTCATGAGCGGACCTGGCGAGACCGTCTGCCGCAGGCACGGCGCGAATTGAGAGGCGAACAAACCAAGTGATCTGACAGACAAGGGATAAGGTAGACGCCTGCCCCTTGGCCGGAGGCGGCCTGCCGTCTCCGGCTCGCCTTCCTGCGGGAATCAATGGTTTGGTAGCAGACGCCAAGTGGAATGTGCGGCGCTCTGTTACGAGCATCTGGCGTTGGGCTATTCAAGGCTCCGTCTTGCCGGTCTTGTGATCCAGCGCCCGAGCCTCCGGCAGCTGCTATCTCGTGCATAGGTCAGCCAGAGCAGAGGGGGCATCGGATGGTGAGCCAGGAAGGATCGCAGAGCCCATGTCCACTCATGAAACGACAAGATTCACTTCAATGGAGATCACCGCTCGCAGGCTCTGCGAGAGCCGCGGCGGCAAGTGGTCTGGCACCAAGGGCATGGCCCGTTGTCCTGCGCATGACGATCGCACGCCTTCGCTTGGTGTCACCCTTGGCCGGAAGGCCATCCTATTCCATTGTTTCGCCGGCTGCGATCAGGCGAGCGTGCTTTCCGCCCTCGCTCGAGAGGGGCTCGAGACCTCAGCGCTATTCTCTGGCTCCTCTGACGAATTTCCGATCCAGCCGGGATATTCCAACAAGCCATCGGCTGCAGCACTCCGCATCTGGCGCGATGCCCGGCCGCTGCAACGAAGTCCTGCCAAGGCATATCTCGAAGAGCGCGGCATCCTCGCGACGTCCCATGCGCTGAGGTTTCATCCGCGCGCACCGCTTGGACCGAAGGTCCGTGCGCGTTTTCTGCCAGCGATGATCGCTGCGGTCAGTCTCGACGAGGGCCCGATTGCCGTTCACCGGACCTTCCTGTCGCATTCCGGCGATACGCAGGCATCGTTTGCCAAGCCGAAACGCGCACTGGGGTCGCTCGGCGAGGCGGCGGTACGTCTGTTCGAACCTGCCGAGGGAAGGCTCGGTCTCGCCGAAGGCATTGAAAGCGCGATGTCGGCCTATGCGCTCACCGGTATCCCGACGTGGGCAACGCTGGGCAATGAACGCTTCGGGCTGGTTGCCATTCCGGAGAGCGTGAGCGACCTTCATCTCTTCGTCGATCACGATTCTGGCGGCGACCTTGCAGCCGAGCGCGGGCGAGGTGCCTATCTCCGTGAAGGGCGGCTCATCCAAGTTCGACGGCCTAAGTTGCGCGGTACCGACTGGAACGACGAGCTCCAGTCATGGCTGCGCCGAAAGGCGTGTCGCTAAGAGGAGAGAGAGCTTCTCGAATTCCTGACCCGGCAGAGGGCACGTGTCCCGATGCCTCAATCAGGAGGAGGACAATCCATGTTTCAGTCAGACTTTTTTCCAGACCGCGAGACATCGAGCACAATTCCGCTCGCTCTCGCAATCGGTGAACAAATTTCCCGGCGACTTGCGGATGGTTGCCACCTCACCCGGCCTGACATTGCCGAGTTCTTCGCCTCTCAAACCGGCGTACAGGACTGGGGCAGTGCGTGGACCATCGACGACTATAACAACGCGGTCGAGATCGGAGCCTTGCTCTGGCTTCGCGAGTTCTCACGGATCGACCTCGAGACAGGTTTCCACGAGGCTGCAGCACGGTTCGATTGGCTCGAGGCGGCCTTGCCGCCTCGCCATGTGCGCAGCGAGGGCCAGGTCGAGCTGCAGCAGTTTTCGACGCCGCCGATCCTTGCTTGGCTGATGGCCAAAGCCGCTTGCCTTGCCCCGCGCGCTCGCGTTCTCGAACCGTCAGCCGGGAATGGCGCTCTTGCGCTCTGGGGTGACGTTCGAGGGTGCTCGCTGAGCCTCAACGAAATCGATCCCGCACGCCGGCATGCGCTGGCGCATATCTTCTCTCGAGCCAGACTATCCGCTCATGATGGCGAGTTGATCGCCGAACTCGTCGATGGCTCAAGCCCCAGCATCATCCTTATGAACCCTCCCTTCGCCCGAAGCCGCGAGCGCGGCGTCGATGGCCGCACGGCAATGCGCCACATGCGCAGCGCGCTTCGGGTGTGCGCTTCAGGAGGTCGCCTCGTCGCCATTATCCCGGACGGCTTTGATGCCGTGGCTTTTGTCGAAGACCAGGAACAAGCTTCGCTGCTGCTCAACGTCCGGTTGTCGGGCGCATTCTCACGAAGCGGAACCGGAATCGCGGTCAGAATGGTCGTCATCGACAAGGAGCCTCTTCAGGACAATTCTACGATTTCGGGAGAGTTCGCCGATCTCGCCGAACTGAATTCCTGCCTGGCGCATTTGCCCGTTCGTGCTCCCTTCCAGGCCAAAATCCATCGCTTTCCGGTACGTTCGGTTGCGACCTCGGTAAGCGGCGCCGCCTCGCGCAAGCCGGTCGCTCCTTTCGTGACCAGAGCCGCCCCAAAAAGCGCGGCAATCGCGCTCGACTATCAAGCCCTGGACGAGCCCGCGCCCGTTCCCGAGCAGGCGGGCATCTACCTGCCTTACCGGCCGAGCCGCGTCATCATGCATGATGCACCCGTTCACCCGACGCCGCTCGTAGAATCGGTTGCGATGGGCTCGGTTGCAGCGCCCGTGCCTGAGGCGCGTCCCTTGCTTCCTGCGAACTGGCAGAGCGACAAACTGCTATCGGCGGCACAGTGCGAAACACTGATCTACGCTTGCGAGGCATTCGCCCGCGAGCTTCCCGGGCAGTTTCGACCGAGCCAACATGGAACGACGGTCGAACTCGCGGAGGACGGACACTTCTACCGCCAGGGCTTTTTCCTCGGTGATGGTACGGGCGCGGGCAAGGGCCGCCAAATCGCGGGCGTCATTATGGATCGCTGGCTGTCGGGCGAACGCCGCCACATATGGATCACCAAGAACGAGGCACTGCTCGAAGACGCGCGCCGCGACTGGGAAGCACTCGGGGGACTCCCACTCGACATCCAGCCGCTCTCCCGATGGAAGCTCGGAAGTCCGGTGACGATGGCCGAGGGTATCCTGTTCGTAACCTATCCAACTCTTCGTTCGGGACGCGCCGAGGACACAAGGCTCGATCAGATCCTCGCCTGGGCCGCCGAAGATTTCGAGGGCGTGATTGCCTTCGACGAAGCGCATGCGATGGCCAATGCGCTCGGCTCTTCCTCGACTCGCGGCAAAGTCAAAGGATCGGAGCAAGGGATGGCAGGGCTCAGGCTTCAGAACCACCTGCCGCGCGCACGTGTGCTTTACGCGTCGGCCACCGGCGCATCGGACATTGCCAATCTCGGCTACACAGCCCGGCTTGGACTGTGGGGTCCCGAAACCGCGTTTCCAACGCATGAGGCATTCATGACCGAAATCCGCGCGGGCGGTGTTGCGGCGATGGAACTCGTCGCTCGCGATCTCAAGGCACAAGGGCTCTACCTTGCTCGCGCGTTGTCCTTTGCGGGGGTCGAATACGACATCCTCGAACATCAGCTGACGCAAGCGCAGGTGCGGATCTATGATGCCTACGCCGAGGCCTGGGCGATCATCCACCACAACCTCGACGAAGCGCTCGAGGCCACAAGGGTGGTCGACGAGGACAGCGGTGATACGCTCAATCGCAACGCCAAGGCTGCAGCGCTCTCGATGTTCGAAGGCACCAAGCAGCGCTTCTTCGCGCAGCTTCTGCTTTCAATGAAACTGCCGAGCCTGATCCCGGTGATGGAAGAGGCGCTGAGCGATGGTCACTCGGTGGTCGTGCAGCTGGTCTCGACCGCCGAAGCGATGCTCGACCGGCGCCTGGCCGATCTCTCGGACGAGGAGCGAGAAGCGCTCGATATCGATCTCTCGCCGCGCGAATATGTCATCGACTATCTCGCGAAGAGCTTCCCCGTGCGCCTGATGCAGGTCTTTACTGACGAGGAGGGCAATCTGCGTTCCGAAGCGATGAGCGACGAGCACGGCAATCCTGTCCTCTGCTCGCGGGCCATCGCCGCGCGCGACGCACTGATCGAGCAGCTTTGCGCATTGCCCCCCATCGCGACTGCACTCGATGCCATCATTGAGCACTTCGGGACCGAGGCCGTGGCGGAAGTCACAGGCCGCACGCGCAGGTTGGTCTTGGGACGCGACGGTCAGCAGCGGCTTGAACGCCGAAGCGCAAGCGCCAACGTCGCCGAAGCACAGTGCTTCATGGACGGAACGAAACGTATTCTGGTCTTCTCGGACGCAGGGGGTACGGGACGGTCCTATCACGCCGACCTCGACGCTCAGAATCAGCAGCGCCGTGTCCATTTCCTCCTCGAACCGGGCTGGCGCGCGGACAATGCGATCCAGGGTCTCGGCCGCACCAATCGCACCAATCAGGCTTCTGCGCCGCTGTTCCGCCCGGTGACGACCGATGTGAAGGGCGAACGCCGCTTCATCTCGACCATCGCGCGAAGGCTCGACGCATTGGGCGCTCTCACACGCGGCCAGCGTCAGACCGGAGGACAGAACCTGTTCGACCCTGCCGACAATCTCGAAAGCGACTATGCCAAGGACGCGCTCTCGCGCTGGTTTCACCTGCTTTACGACGGAAAGCTCGAAGCCGTCGGTTTCGGGGACTTCGTCGAGCGAACCGGCCTCAAGCTCGAGAGCCCCGATGGCGGCCTGACCGACAACCTGCCCACCATCCAGCGCTGGCTCAACCGCATCCTCGCGCTGCCCATTGCGCTGCAAAACGGTATCTTCGAGGAATATCTCGGCCTTGTCGAGGCGCGGATCGAGGCCGCACGCGAGGCCGGCACGCTCGATCTTGGTCTGGAGACGGTCCGTGTCGATAGTTTCGCGGCCCTCTCCGACGAATTGCTCCGCACCGATCCTGTCTCTGGCGCCGAAACTCGTCTCGTTTCGCTCGAAGTGAAACGCCAATTGCGTCCGCTTCGCTTCAAACGTCTCGTGAGGATGCACGAGATCGGATCACCTCAGGCCATTCCCCTGCGCAATGCGCGCTCGGGCAAGGTGGCCCTGTCAGTTCCGGCTCGGCGCCTCATTGCCGATGATGGCGCGGTGATCGAACGCCGTCGCCTTCTCCGGCCGCTTCAATCGGTCAACTGGACGCTCGAGGCGCTTGGTGAAAGCTTGTGGGAAAAGGTCGGCTTGACCGAGTTCTCCCAGCTCTGGGCACAGGAAGAAAACGCCGCAGCTGCCTCGCCGGTGACCGAACGAGTGCATCTGGCGACGGGGCTGCTGCTTCCGGTCTGGAAGCGGCTGCCTGGCGACCATGTTCGGGTCACGCGGCTTGCCGCCGAGGACGGCAGCTCGATCATCGGGCGTGAAGTCCTCGATATCGACCTTGCCAAGATCGCCGAGTCATTCGGCTTGAAGGGTGTGTCCGGCCCGGCTCCGGCGGAACTCGGGAAACTGGTCCTGGCAAGCGGAACGCCCCAGCCGTTTACCAGTCATGACGGACTGACCATCAAGCGCTCCCTGGTTGGCGGCGAGCAGCGCCTCGAACTCACCGGGTATGCGCCTGAACGACTCGAGTGGTACAAGACCAAGGGCTGTTTCACCGAGATCATTCGCTACCGTACGCGCCTTTTTGTCCCCGTGTCGAAGGCATCCTCCATTCTCCCGGCAATTGCGACCTGAGGAGCAAATCCAAGACCAAGCGTGAGAGAGGGGAGGGAGCCGGTGGCTTGTCGGGCCATGCACCTTCGCGTGGCTCCTCAACCCATCAGGAGAAAATCCATGATCCAGTCTATTCCCTTGAAGAAGCTCGTTCAAAGCCCGCGCAATGTGCGCAAGTCGAGCGACGTCCTTGCCGACCTGCAACTGCGTGCGGACATCGCCGCGCGCGGCCTTTTGCAGAACCTCGTCGTGCGAAAAGCCAAGCGCGGCAAGTTCGAAGTCGAGGCCGGTGGTCGCCGTCTGGCTCAGCTCCAAGCACTGGCCGAGGAAGGCACGCTTCCCAAGAACCACGAGGTCACTTGTCTTGTCATCGAAGGCAAGGAAAGCGAAGTGCGCGAAGCGAGCCTCGCCGAGAACTTCCAGCGCCTCGCCATGAACCCGGCCGACGAGGCACAGGCTTTCGCTGCGATCATCGAGGCGGGAGCCAGTACCGAAGATGTGGCGCGCCGGTTCGGTCTCACAGTCCGCTTTGTCGAGGGTCGTCTGCGCCTGGCAGGCCTCGCACCTTGTGTTTTCGAGGCGCTCGCCGAAGGCGCAATCACGCTCGACATGGCCAAAGCCTATGGGGCAATCTCGGACATCGATCGCCAAGCGCACGTCTTTGCCGAACTGCAGGATGCCTGGTACCAGGTCACGCCTGACACAATCCGGCGTATGGTGCTCGATGCCACTGTTCGTGGCTCCGATCCGCGCGCGGTTCTGGTCGGGCGTGACGCCTACCTTGCTGCAGGTGGCCGCATCGAACGCGAACTCTTCGACGACGAAGCCAGCGAAAGCTGGATCGATGTCTCGCTCCTCGAAGACCTGGCCCAGAAAGCGATGGGTGATGCCGCGAAGAAGGTCGCGGAAGAACACGGACTTACCTGGGTGCGACCCACGCTTGGCAACTATGTTAGCCACGACCTCGTCGAGGGCCTCAACCGGCTTCCATGCGAACCGGCTCCGCTGACCGAAGAGGAGGCCCGCGAGCTCAGCGACTTGGAAGCCGACTACGACCGGACGGCAGCCATCCTCGAGGATGAGGACAGCGACGAAGGCGAGATCGCCAAGGCGGAAGAAGAACTGGTCTCGATCGACCGCGCGATGCGCGATCTCAACGATCGTCCGCCGGTCCTTGCCGACGAACTTAAGGCAGAGGCTGGAGCGTTCCTTGTGCTTTCACGGAATGGCGAACCGGCATTGGTGCCGCAATTCTACACCGAAGTTGAAGTCGTCAACGCTGATGACGGAGCAGTCGAACCAGTGGATGCTGGCGCTGATACCAAGCGCAAGAGCGGGGCGCTTTCGCAGCGTCTGCTCGACGAGCTCGCGATGCAGCGTCGCGATATCCTGGCGATCCACCTGGCCAACGATCCCGCGCTTGCGCTCGACTTCATGGTCTTCACGCTCGCGGATGCCGATGGGCATGACTGGCGCGCGAAGAAGGCATCGACGCTGGTCGGCTCGGTAGCGTCGGGACCGGTGGCCGGCTTCGAGGCGAAGGACGCCCCAGCGAGCGCAGCGCTCGCCGAGTTCGCCGCTTCGCTCGACGAAAGCTGGCGCTCCGGTGAGACCGATGTCGAGCGGTTCGAACGCTTCCGCGCATTGAGCGATGAAGCACGTTCGGCCTGGCTCGGCCACGTCGTATCCCGCACGCTGGTCGCGAGCCTTGCCTGCGAAGGCGATCGCTCGGCACCGCTGCACGAAATCCTCGGGTCGATGCTCGAGATCGAAACCGCGCATTGGTGGCGGCCGACGGCGGCGAACTATTTCGATCGTGTGGCCAAGGCACGCACGCTCGAAGCGCTCGATGCAGCAGGCGGCCCCGAACTCGTCAGCCGCTATGCAGGCTCGAAGAAGGCAGAACTGGCGAGCGCAGCCGAGCGCATCTTCTCCGGCAATTTCATTGGCGAGGCCGATGTGAAAACGCGAGCGGGAGCTTGGGTGCCCGAGATCATGCGCTTCGGTTCCCCTGAGGAACCGGTCGAGGATGAAGCCGCGGACCCGGCTGAGGACGAGGCCGCGAACAAAATTGCCGAGCAGGCTGCCTGACCCCTCCTGACAGGTCCAGGTCACTCGGCGGGCGGTCCATTCCACCAGGGATGGACCGTCTTTTCGCGTTTTACCTGAATGTCGTCCGTCTCAGAGGCGGAGAGAGGAGGGAGCTTTGCTCTTCCTGAGCCGAGGCATGCTCGTCCCGGCAATCAGGAGAGTTCTCATGACCAAGTCCCACCGCACTGCTTCAGTTTCTCCAGCCGGTCGCATTACTGCCGCCATCATTGAAAAGCTCGAGCAGGGCACCAAACCCTGGGTCAAACCCTGGCGCGCAGTTCCGACATCCCGCCCGTTGCGCAGCTGCGGCACACCGTACCGGGGCATGAACACATTCTGGCTTTGGATGATGGCCGAGGCATCAGGCTTCGCCTCGCCCTATTGGATGACCTACCGCCAGTGCGCAAAACTCGGCGGACAGGTGCGAAAAGGCGAGAAGTCGAGCATCGCCATCTTCTACAAGACCTATGACAAGGAAGTCGAAACGCCCGATGGTGGCGAAGACACCGAGACGCGCCGCGTCCTCAAGTCTTACGCAATCTTCAATGCGGACCAGTGCGATGACCTTCCCGCCATATACAGTCCCGCGCTGCTCATGGAGCCGGTAGAACCCGCCGGGCGTCAGCATAAGCTCGATACATTCTTTGCCCGGATCGAAGCGCAGCTGCGTCATAGGGGCAGCGAAGCCTATTACGAGCCCGTCCGCGACCGGATCACCATGCCGCCTGCCACGCTGTTCGAGGGATTTGACCATTACTATGCGACACTTGCCCATGAGCTGTCGCACTGGACTGGGCATTCGTCCCGGCTCAATCGTGATCTCAAGAACCGTTTCGGTAGCGAAGCTTATGCAGCTGAAGAACTCGTAGCCGAGCTTTCATCGGCGATTCTGGGCGCCGAACTGGGCCTGCCCGTTACCCATCTCGACAATCATGCCAGCTACATTTCGCACTGGCTGAAGCTCCTGAGATCGGACGACAGAGCCATGCTGACGGCCGCAGCCAAGGCTGAAGAAGCGTCATCGCTGTTACTCCGCCTGGGCGGCCATGCCGAACACAGCGACCCTGAATTCGGCGATGATCTCGCCGAAGCCGCGTGAAGGGAGGCGTATCATGGGACGTTCTGTAAGTTACCCAATAGGGGCCATCGTCGCCTTTCGCCTGATTGAGAACAAAGAGGAGGGCGACCTCGACTGGGAATATGAATGCCAGGTCGAGGATATCATCAGCACCGCGCGCGAAGTCTTTCCCTCACTTGTGCCTCACGATGGCTGGCGTGGGCGCGAAGACCGGATCCTTCTTCGCAATGCCTATGCCGATTGCGGCATCTCCATCTATTGCGACCTCGCGGCCATCTGGCTCGCCGAGCGTGATGACAGCTTCTACTGGGAAGCAGATTATAGCCGCCCCAGAACTGGCCGCGCACAGCGATGGCTCGAGCAAGTCTCGGGCAAGTTCTCGCAGATGTTTGGCGAGCTACGCCAGATCGGTAGCTTCTCCAATGGCGAAGCCGTGTTCGAGCGGATCGAGGCGCGCACCGCAGAAGTCTCGAAAGCGGCAGCTCGCTGACACCAAGTCGTTTGTGCAATTCCCGCTGCTGTTGCAGGCAAAGGAGTTGCGCTCTGCCTCGTGCCTGACCGCCGGGAGAGGCCCTGGACCGGCCGTGGCCTGGCGCAACCTGCAAGGCTGCGGCCCGTGTGGCCCGCGCCAGCCTTGCCTAGCAGGTTTCCCGCTTCGCGGTGCGCCAACCCACTCTAGCCGGCCCTGATCGGGCTCCGGCGGACAAGGAGCGAGGCATTCCGTTCTCGAAAGCTTTGCCGCCTGAACACATCAGGAGGTTTACCCATGTACGATAGTTTTACCCATCATCTCGCCGGTCTCGACCTTACAGGTCTGACCATCAAGCTGGCACCTTTCGACCCGTCCGATTTTCCAAGTGAAGAAGCAGTCGAGCAGACGCTTGCTGCAATCTGGTCCGACATGTTTGTCATGTTCTCGGGCACATCGCTCGAAGCGGACGCCGAAGACGTGGCCTGGGGCTTCGTCAATCTGTTTCACCGGGCTGCCACGCGTAAGTCTAATCAACTCGACCGGGCAAGCGATGAAGTCCGGGCGCTCCTCGCCGCAGCTGACGGATCTGAAGTCCATTCAAGCAATCTCGATGAGCAGGTCGAACGCGCTCAGGCAGCCGAGGCCAGCATGATGGCGTTTGAACAGATGCGAGAGGTCGCTGCATCGCTCTATCTCGATGAAACCGGTTCGTCATGGAAGCCATTTACCGGATCGCGTTCGAACCATTCGCGCAAAGTGACCTCTGCGGTTGTCGACGCCCGCGATTTCCTGCGCGCGCGGGCTGAGCGTCGCCAGGATGCCAATACACCGCAAGGCACACCAATCGTCTTTTCCGGTGGCCGGTCTTCGTTTGCCACCGCGGAAGACGCCAAGGCTTTCGCCTCCAAGGTCTGGTCAACGCTCGACAAGGTACATGATCATGTGCCCGACATGTTCCTGGTGCACGGCGGCGACACCAAAGGCGTTGATCGGCTTGCGGCCAGCTGGGCCGAACGGCACGATATACAGCAATTGGTGTTTTCACTCGACAGACGGCTGGGGGCACGAGCCGGGTTCAAGCGCAATGAGCAGATGCTCCAGATGAATCCGCGCTATGTGATCGCGCTTCCCGGCAATGGCGTTCTTGAGCGTCTAGTGATTGACGCCAAGGCCCGGCGAATTACCGTCGTTGACCGGCGCAGCTTGGGTGCAAGCATCCCAAAACGATATGACTAAACGTCGAATCTGCTACGCGCCGGCGACGATTATGTCGCTGGCGCGCTAATTGGTTCTTGCTTCGTGCGGTAGGCCAAGAGCCTCTTGTAGTCCGATGCAGATTCGCCTGACTTTACGCCCCCGCCGGGCCCTCCTTCAACAATATAAGAGCACTGGTGTTGTGTTATAGTGTCACAATAATGGATCTAAGCTGACAGAATATTGCACTAGGCAGCTCGGTTTGTCTCTGCTAATGGCGGCCCAAATTCATGACTTACAGCTATCGCCGCCTTGTCCTCAACCCGCTCGTCGTCCTGCTCATGCTGGTCGCGATGATCTTTGCGACTGCGGCAGATGCAGCTGCCTGCGGCTCGGAAGTGGCTCCGGGCGATGCGGCGGCTTGGATTGCAGCTGACGAGGGATCGGGAACCTCAGATGTCGACGGCGATCAGGGCGATCCCGAAGTGCCAGCCGATCAACACGGCGTTTGCGGTCATGGTCATTGTCATCACGGCGCGAGTTTTGCTGGCGGAATCCACAACGAACAGGTTCCACTTGCGTCGGTCATTCTTGCAGCGCCTCGTGTTGCGGCATCCGTCTCGGATGTCAGCACCCGACTGAAACGTCCTCCTCGCGCCTGACAATCGTCGTTGCGCTGCCCCGGTGCAGCGCTTGTTCGATTGTTAGCAGAGGAATTCTTCCAAAATGTCAGCCTTTTATTGGCGAGACACCCTGATTGCAGGGTTGTTTCTCGTCGCAACAGCCACGTCCGTGGCCGCGCAGGAGCAGGAGCTTCTGACGCTTGAAGACGCGCTGAGCCGCTCAGGCGTAGCGGGCGAAGTCGATGAAATCTCCGCGAACCCGCGTATGGTGGGACCGCGCGCCGAAGCGGATGCCGCTCGCTCGCTCGTCGGGCAGGCACGCCTCCGAGCCAGATCCCGAAATTTCGCTCGAGGTCGAGAATATCGCCGGAAGTGGCGCTTTTTCCGGACTGCGGGCTACCGAATACACGCTTGCGGTGGGGCAGCGCCTCGAACTCGGCAACAAGCGAGGGGCCCGGGTAGAAGCGGCCCGGGCGCAAGCGCAACTCGCCAACCTTCGCGCCGACCTGTCCGATGTCGAGCTGGGCTACCTCGTCCGCGAGCGATATGTCGCAGCGGCTGCAGCAGCCTCGCGCGTCGAACTGGCCCTCGATGTGGTTGAGCGAAACGAAGAGCTCGCCCGCATTGCCGGTCTCCTCGTAGAAGTCGGGCGCGAGCCCCCGCTCCGTGCTCTTCGGGCCGAAGCGGCCTTGGCGGAAGCGCAAGCCGAACTTCAGGCCGCCGAAGCGACAAGTCTTGCAGCCCGAACGGCCCTCGCCTCGCTATGGGGCGATCAGGGGGCGCCGCCGCTTGTTCCGAGCAGGTTCCCCGGGATCGAACCGCCCGGTGCTGTAATGGCGACAGCAAGCGGTCTGCAATTGCGAGTGGCGCGTGCGGAAAGCACCGCCGCCGCCGCCGAGATCGATCGTGAGCGCAGCCTGCGCATTCCCGATCCCGTCGTTTCCGCCGGTGTTCGACGCTTCGAGGAAAGCAATGACAGTGCCTTTCTTCTCGGTGTCTCGATCCCGCTTCCCTTCTTGAATCGTAATCAGGGCAATATCGCTGCAGCCGAAGCAAGGCTGCGCGCCGCCAATGCTCGCGAGGCTGTAGCGTTGGCCGATTTCGAGCAAGCCGTGACGCGCGCACGATCGCAATATCTTGCTGCCGAAGCGCGCGTCGAGACGCTTTCCACGACATCACTCCCCCAGGCCGAGGAGGCTCTTCGGCTCGTCCGCATCGGTTATCGCAATGGCCGTTTTCCGTTGATCGAAGTGTTGAGCGCAGCCGAAGCGCGCGATGCCATTCGCGAGGCGTTGATTGCTGCGCAAGAAGACCGGGGACAAGCTGCCGCCGAACTGATCAGGCTGGCCGCACAATGAGGAATACCAAAATGAACCGCAAAAGACTGGCGATCATCGCCGGAATTGTCATACTTGTTTCGGCCTTGATGCTGATGTTCTGGCCTGACAGCCAGGTCGACACCCACGCGGACGAAGAGGTCGCAGAGACAGAACTGCCCGAGGGGCTCGTGCTAATCGAGCAAGAGCAGATCCGCACCGCCGAGATCGAGGTCGCAGCGGTGCAAACGGGTGCCGCTGTCGAACTCGTATTTCCTGCAACGGTTGCGGCAAGTCCGACCGCCAGCGCACGCATCGATGCACGGGCTTCCGGTGTCGTGCGCAGCGTTGGCAAGACGCTTGGCGATTATGTCCGGCAGGGCGAGACCGTCGCTCGGATCGAAAGCGCCGATGCGGCTGCACTCGCTTCCCAGCTTAGTGCCGCCCGCGCCCGCGTAACCGAGCTTTCGGCGGCCTATGAACGGGAGCGCCGGCTATTCGAAGCCAACGTGACCGCACGCCAGGATCTCGAAGCGGCGCGCGCCAATCTTGACGTTGCCCGTTCCGAACTGAACCGGTCGCAGGCGGCCGTCGCCGCGGCAGGCGTGAGCGGCGATGGACGCTCGCTCGCTGTCACCAGTCCGCTTTCGGGCCGTGTGACCGCCGCTCCAATCGTGCTCGGCTCGTTCGTCGACGCCGGGGAGGAGCTTTACAGCGTGGTCAATCCCAGCGGCTTGCAGATCGAGGTTGCGCTGCCTTCCGAAGATGCTTCACGCATCCAGCCTGGCGACGAGGCTGCGTTGATCCTCGGCGATGGAAGGGAGATCGGCGCTCGCGTCCGGTCGGTAACGCCTTCGCTCGATGCCGAGAGCCGTAGCGCGACAGCGGTTCTTACCTTGACGCGCGCCGTTCCCGGTCTGCAGCCCGGATCGTTCCTTCAGGCGCGTATTCGCCCCTCGGGCGAATTGGACCAGAGCCGTATCGCGGTACCCGAAGATGCTGTGCAGGTGCTCGAAGGACGCGATGTTGTCTTCGTGCGGACACGACGCGGATTTCAGGCTCGGGAGGTCGAGATCGGCAGCCGGTCTGCCGGAATGGTGACGATCCTCTCCGGGCTCGAGCCCGGTCAGCGGATCGCGACTGCCAATGCCTTCCTGTTGAAGTCCGAGCTCGAAAAGGAGGGCGCAGAACATGGCCATTGATCAAACCACGGCATCTTCTCCCATGTCTTCGGACGAAGGTAGCCACCGTCACGGCCCGATCGGAGTCATCCTCGATGTCGCCGTTCGTTTCCGCTGGGCGATCATCGTCCTGACCGTGTTCGCAGCGATCTACGGAGCGTTCAATCTGGTGCGCCTGCCGATCGACGCGGTTCCCGACATCACCAACACGCAGGTCCAGATCAACACCAGCGCTGCCGCGCTCTCACCTTCGCAGGTCGAGACGCAGGTGACCTTCCCCATCGAAACCGGACTTGCCGGGATCGAAGGCCTGGAGATGACACGATCGATTTCGCGCAACGGCTTCAGCCAGGTCACCGCGATTTTCGAGGAGGGCACCGACCTCTACTTCGCCCGGCAGCAGGTGAACGAACGGCTCGCGCCGATTGGCGCTTCATTGCCCGAAGGAGCGGAGCCTACCATGGGGCCGATCTCCACCGGCCTTGGCGAAGTGCTGATGTATACGATCGAGTATGAGCATCCCGGTGGCAAGGGTGCGACCACTGGTGGCCGCACAGGCTGGCAGTCCGATGGCAGCTTCATCACCGAACGCGGCGACCGCCTCGAGAGTGAGGTGGCTAAGGCGGCCTATCTGCGCACTGTGCAGGATTGGGTGGTCGCGCCGTTGATGCGCTCGATCGACGGCGTGGCCGGCGTGGATCTCGATTGGCGGGTTCGAAAAGCAATTCCTTGTTCAGCCCGATCCGGCACGTCTCACCGGCTATGGCCTGTCATTCGACTCACTCATCGATGCTCTAGAAGCCGCCAATCTGGCGGCAGGCGCCAATTTCGTCGATCGTGCCGACGAAGCCCTGCTTGTCCGCGTGGACGCGAGGCTGGGCAGCATTGCCGACATCGAAGAAGCCGTCATTGCGACCCGCGAGGGCGTGCCCATCCGCATCGGCGATGTGGCCGATGTGGAGATCGGCGGCGACCTGCGAACCGGTGCTGCTTCACTGAACGGTGAAGAGGCGGTGGTGGGAACCGTGTTGATGCGCGCGGGCGAGAACAGCCGGACCGTTGCGGCTGGTGCTGCCGAGAGACTTGAAGAGGTCCGCGCATCGCTTCCGGACGGAGTTGTCGCTGAGATTGTCTACAATCGTTCCTCACTAGTCGATGCGACGATCTCCACCGTCGAAAAGAACCTGCTCGAAGGCGCATTGCTCGTGATCGCCGTCCTGTTCCTCTTGCTCGGCAATATCCGCGCCGCCATAATCACCGCACTGGTCATTCCCGTTTCGATGCTGATGGCAGCGGTGGGGATGAACCGGCTTGGTGTCTCAGGTAATCTGATGAGCCTGGGCGCGCTCGACTTCGGGCTGATCGTCGATGGTGCGGTCATCATTGTCGAGAACAGCGTCGCCCGGCTTGCGGCCCGGCAACATCGCGAAGGACGCTTGCTTACCTTGGGTGAGCGGCTGACCGAAACGCGTCTCGCAGCGCAGGAAATGATCAAACCGACCGTCTACGGTCAGGCGATTATCTTCCTCGTCTTCGCGCCGCTGCTGACCTTTACCGGGGTCGAGGGCAAGACGTTCTCGCCCATGGCGATCACGATGTTGCTCGCGCTGGCTTCGGCCTTCGTTCTTTCATTGACCTTCGTGCCAGCGATGATTGCGGTCCTGCTCAACAAGAAGCTGACCGAAAAGGAGGTGAAGCCCATTCGCTGGGCCAAAGAGCGCTACGGTCCCGCCGTGCGCAAGGTCATTGCGCGGCCCTGGCCGATGATTGGTGCCGGGGTTGGTCTCTTCACAGTAGCGGTTTTTGTGTTCGGCTTTCTGGGCAGCGAGTTCACCCCGCAGCTCGATGAACGCGACATCGCGGTGCAATCCTTGCGCATCCCCTCGACATCGCTCGAACGCTCGCTGGCGATGCAGCGGCGGGTCGAAGACCGGCTCGAAGAGTTTCCCCAAGTTGATCTTGTGTTCTCACGGACGGGCACGGCCGAAGTCGCCAGCGATCCAATGCCCCCCAATGCTTCGGACGCTTATGTCATCCTGAAGCCTCGCGACGAATGGCCCGATCCCGATTTGCCGAAAGATGAGCTTGTTGGTGAAATGGAAAGCGCGCTCGGAGGCCTCATCGGCAATCTCTACGAGTTCAGCCAGCCTATCGAGCTGCGCTTCAACGAGCTGATCGCCGGTGTGCGCGGCGATGTCGCGGTCAAGCTCTACGGCGATGACCTCACTGCGCTCACCGAAGCTGCGGGCGAGGTCGCGGGCGTGCTTGGAGGTGTCGAAGGCGCCGCGGACGTGAAGGTGCAGCAGGTGACCGGCTTTCCTACGCTGGACATCGCCTTCGATCGCCCGACCATCGCGCGCTATGGTCTGACCGTCGAGGAAGTGGCACAGTCGGTTGCTATCGCGCTCGGCGGGCGGCCAGCAGGACTGGTGTTCGAGGGCGATCGCCGTTTCGATGTTGTCGTGCGCCTCGAGGATGCTACGCGCGACGATTTCGACCAGCTCGGCGCGCTCCCGATCGTGCTTGAAAACGGGGTCACCGTTCCTTTGCGGACATTGGCCGATTTTCAGGTCGTCGATGGCCTTGCCGAGGTTCGGCGAGAGCAGGGCCGAAGGCTTGTGATCGTCTCGGCCAACGTACGCGAGCGCGATCTCGGCTCCTTTGTTGAGGAAGCGCAGGAAAGGGTTTCGACCGGCGTCGATATGCCGCCGGCCTCCTTCATCGAATGGGGCGGACAGTATCAGAACCTGCAGGAAGCGCAGGCGCGGCTCACCATCGTCGTCCCGATTGCCTTCGCTCTGGTTCTCCTCTTGCTGTTCATGGCTTTGGGTGGATGGGTTCCAGCGCTTGCCGTGTTCAGTGCCATTCCCATGGCCTTGGCTGGCGGGGTGTTCGCTCTGGCGCTGCGAGGCTTGCCATTCTCGGTGTCGGCAGCGGTCGGCTTTATCGCGCTTTCCGGCGTGGCGGTGCTCAACGGTCTCGTCATGATGACCGCGATCCGGCAGCGCCTCGAGAACGGGATGCCGCTCGACGAGGCGATTGCCGATGGCGCGCTCGCGCGCCTTCGACCGGTGTTGATGACCGCGCTGGTGGCCTCGCTCGGCTTCGTGCCCATGGCGATCGCCACTGGAACAGGGGCCGAAGTGCAGCGTCCTTTGGCTACGGTCGTCATTGGCGGTCTGATGACGGCGACCGCGCTCACGCTGTTCGTCCTACCCGCGATCGCGCGGCTTGTACTGCACCGTTCCGACGACGAGCGGAGCTGGCGCGAGAAGTGGTGGGACCGTCTGCGTCGCAATGTGACGAGCGATGAAGAGGCCGAGCTGAAGGACATCGCATGACCGATCGGGAAAGGAGAATACAGTGCTGGCACTGAAGGAAGAGAACGGACTGCTCTGGATACGCGCCGGAGGCAGGCTGGGGGATGAAGACTATGACCGCTTTGTTCCCCAATTCGAACGTATCGCGGAGCGCGAGGCCGGCACCGTCCCGATGGTGATCGAGCTCGCGCCTGACTTTTCGGGCTGGGACCTCGGAGGTCTCTGGCGCGATCTCAAGTTCGACGTCCGGCATAAGGATCGTTTCGGCCGGATCGCCATAATCGGCGACAGCAAATGGGAAGAGTGGGGCACGGAGATGTCATCGTCGCTCTTCCGCGCCGAAATGAAGTTCTTCCGGCCATCACAGCGTAGTCATGCGGAAAGCTGGGTACGAACCGGGGAGGACACAGCATGAGTGGCGGTCATGAGGTCGATGTCGGGTCGCCTGAAAAGCGCAAGACCCTGTGGGTGGTGCTATGGCTCAACGTGGCCATTGCGGTCGGCTTCTTCGCGGTCGGGTATTTTGCCGATTCCAACGCGCTGCTGGCAAACGGTCTCGATAATTCATCGGATGCAATCGTTTATGCGCTCAGCCTGCTTGCGCTAACCCGCTCGCGGACCTGGAAACGCGGGGCCGCGCGTTTCTCCGGCATCATGCTGCTGGTCTTCTCCGCTGGGGTTATTTTCGATGCTTACCGACGGTTCGTGGAAGGTTCCGATCCGGGCGGCATGCTGATGATGGCGATGGCGTTCGTCGCGGGACTGGTGAATCTCTATTGCCTGCGCCTGTTGCAGAAGATGGAGAACAAGGACGTCAATATGCGGGCGGCGACAACCTTCAGCTTCAACGACTTCATCTCCAATGGCGGGATCATCATCGCCGGCATCGTTGTGCTGATTACCGGTGCCAACTGGCCCGATCTGGTGGTCGGAATAGCGGTCGCCTGCATAGCGCTTTACGGCGGAGTGCAGATCCTGCGCGATACGCATATGGATGTGCACGAAGAGGCGGGAACCGTCCACGGCGAGAAGAGGAATTGACGCTATTCGATACCTTGTTTGCCGCGCAGGACCTTTCGCGGGTCCTTGTCCTGGCGATGCTATCAGGCATCGGGGTCATGATTGGCGGCAGATTGGCAAAGGACAGTTGGAGCTTCCTGCATCCGCTCCTGCCAGGCGGCGTTTCCGGTGCCTTTGCCGCCCTTGCCGTCTTACTAACTCTTCCGCTGGGACAATCCCCTCTCACCCGCTGGGCACTCACGGGTTTGATGCTGACGGGCAGGCTGCTACTTCTGATTTTCAACGAGCTTGGCCGATACGCAAAACCTAGACCGAGAGGTGACGGACCCGAGCGATGTTCCGATAGGCCAACCCTGGTACGTCGCATCTCGGTGTCGATTGCGTCCGATATCCTTCCTTACAGCGTTCTCTTGGGTGCTGCCGCTGCTGCATCCGCGACGACAGCAATGGCGGTGTCTGCAGCGCTTGTTTTTGCGAACCTGGAAATAGGACGCCAAGCGATCGATAATTACCGATCCGCCCAAGTGAGCAGGATCGACCAGGTTGCACTACTGGTCCTCTTTTCCCTGCTTTTCATCGGCATCGCTCTCTCGACCTTTTGGGCGCTGCACGGACTCGCCCACAGTGGGCGAGGTTGGCTAGCGGCTATTATCCCGGGCTTTCTTATAGTTGCATCGGCGCGCGCGCTGCTTCGTACAGGAACCGGATCGGTCGCCGCCAATCACATTACGCTCCCGGCATTCGTCGGAGGGTTCGCCCTGCTCGGCCTCGCGATCTCGGCGCTTGGAGAACTGTCGCGCGAACTCGATGTCTCGAACAGCACGTTCCAGCATTCCCCCGCACAGTCCGTTACGACGACCAAGAGAACAGAAAAAGGAGGCAGGTAGTGGCACAATCGGGCGGTCATGCCGGGCACAGTCACGGCGAAGAGAACATGAGCGACGGCCGCCTTGTATTGGCCGTCGCCCTCAACGTCCTGCTGACTGTCGCTCAGATCATCGGGGGGATATTGTCGGGTTCGCTCGCACTGATCGCCGATGCGCTGCACAACTTCAGCGACGCGGCATCGCTTGGACTGGCTCTGTTTGCGAGGCGGATCGGGCGCCGGCCAGCCGACAAGCTTATGACCTTCGGCTATGCTCGTGCGGAAGTCGTAGCAGCTCTCATCAATCTGACGACTTTGCTTATCATCGGCTTCTATCTGCTGGTCGAGGCGATCAACCGTTTCGCAGACCCTCAACCCGTTGAGGGGTGGACCGTAATCTGGGTCGCCGGGATAGCGCTGGTGATCGACGTGGTTACGGCGGTGATGGTTTACGCCAGCTCGAAGAACTCCCTCAACATGAAAGCCGCCTTTCTGCACAATGTGTCCGATGCGCTGGCTTCGGTCGGTGTGATCGTGGCTGGCGTACTCATTCTGCGATACGAACTTTATATCGCCGATCTGATCATCACTGTGGTCATTGCTGCCTATGTGATCTGGCAGGGCGTCACTTTGTTGCCTCGCACGGTGCGGCTCTTGATGGGCGCGGTGCCGGACGAAAGCGAGTTCGATCGCATTGTGAGCGACCTGCGTGACACAGAAGGCGTGGCCGGCGTCCATCACGTCCATGTCTGGAGCATCAGCGAGCATTATCGCGCGCTTGAGGCGCATATCGTTCCTGCCGAATCTTCGTTGCAGGCTTTCGAGGATGTGAAGGCGCGGGCTCGCGGTATGCTCGAGACGCAGCACGCCATCGCCCATGCAACGTTCGAAGCCTGTCTCGCTGCAGACTGTGATCCCGACATGATCCCGGACCATCAGGTCGAGAAGAACCATCATCACGACCATGACCACGACCATTGACAAGCGCGGCGATCGGGTCGGTCGCTGTGGGTAAGCAGCTTGGCAGCGCACGACATGAACCGCCCTGCAACTCGTAAAATGAGGACCAACGAATGAAAGCTTCCGATCTTATGGTCGCCGCGCTCGAGGCCGAGGGCGTCGAATATGTTTTCGCCGTTCCAGGCGAAGAGAATCTGGACCTTCTGGAATCGCTGCGAACTTCCACCATCACGCTGGTTCTGGCCCGTCACGAACAGGGCGCTGGCTTCATGGCGGCAACCTATGGCCGCCTGACCGGCAAGGCAGGTGTGTGCCTGGCAACGCTCGGGCCTGGTGCCACGAACCTGACCACACCGGCGGCCTATGCCGCGCTCGGGGCCTTTCCGCTTGTCATCATTACCGGGCAGAAACCGATAAAGACATCGAAGCAGGCCCAGTTCCAGATTGTCGACGTTGTTTCCCTGTTCACCCCGCTATGCAAGGCTTCGACCCAGATCGTGAACGGCAATCGCATTCCCTCACTCGTTCGTGAAGGCTTTCGTCTTGCGCAGGAAGAGAGGCCTGGAGCCATTCTTCTGGAGCTACCCGAAGACATCGCTGAAGAGGAAACGGTCGAACCTGTCATACCGCCACACGACAGGCGTTATGCCGTTGCCGGCGACGCGGCCTTGGATGAAGCAGCCCGGCGTATTCTTGCTGCGGAACGGCCCTTGCTATTAATCGGAGCCGGAGCGAACCGCCGCCGCGCTTCGAAGGCGCTGCGCAAATTCGTGGCCGATACCGGCTTTCCCTTTTTTGACACGCAGATGGGTAAGGGCGTGGTCGATGAAGACAGCGATCTCTATCTGGGCACCGCGGCGCTATCATCGGGCGATTATGTCCACTGCGCGATCGAGAAGGCCGATCTGATCGTGAATATCGGTCACGACGTGGTTGAAAAGCCGCCGTTCTTTATGGAGCCGGACGGTCAGACTGTCATTCATATCAATTACAAGGCGGCCGAAGTCGATCAGGTCTATTTCCCGCAGCTCGAGGTCATCGGTGACATCGCCGGATCGGTCGAGCGGTTGGGAAATCGCTTGGACGGCAGGTTGCAGTGTGATCGCAGCTACTACACCGCCCTGCATGACGAGATTGCTTCGCACATCTCCGAAACCAGCGACGATGAACGTTTCCCGATGGTTCCCCAACGCGTCGTTGCCGACGTTCGCAGCGTAATGGCACGCGATGATATCGTCGCGCTCGACAACGGCATCTACAAGATCTGGTTCGCTAGAAACTACATCGCCCACGAGCCCGGCACCATCCTTCTCGACAATGCATTGGCGACGATGGGCGCGGGCCTTCCATCCGCCATGATGGCGGCGATGCTATCGCCCGGGCGTAGAGTTCTCGCGGTGTGCGGTGATGGCGGGTTCATGATGAACTCGCAGGAGCTGGAAACGGCCGTCAGGCTGGGCCTGAACCTCGTCGTTCTCGTTCTGAACGATGCGGCATACGGCATGATCCGCTGGAAGCAGGACCAGCTCGGCTTTCCGGACTACGGCCTGACCTTTTCCAATCCCGACTTCATCACCTACGCACAAAGCTATGGAGCGACCGGTCACCGGGTCGAGCGGAGCGCAGATCTTGTGGCGGTCCTGAACGCCGCATTCGAGGCGGGCGGAGTGCACCTTGTCGATCTACCCGTCGACTATTCCGAAAACAAGAAGGTGCTGATCGACGAACTCGGCGCGAAGGTGTGCGAGCTATGAAAACGATCGTTCACAATCCCTTCGACCGCTCGCCGATTGCAGAAGTGCCGCTTGTCGACTGGGCTCAAATCGATGAATGGCTGAATGAAGCGCAGCTGCTCCACCGCGACCGCCATGGCTGGCTTGCCGTGCACGAGCGTGTCGCCATTCTCCGGCGGGCTGCGGATATCATGCGCGAACGAGCCGAGGATCTGGCTTTCCAGATCGTCAGGGAGGGCGGCAAACCCCTGGTCGATGCGCGCGTGGAAGCCGGTCGCGCGATCAACAGCGTCGACTTATGCGTTCAGGCGCTGAGCGATGGCGGCGGTCACGAGATCCCCATGGACCTGACAGAAGCGGGTGCGGGAAGGACGGCATATACCTTCCGCGAGCCGATCGGTCCTGTCGTGGCGATCTCGGCATTCAATCACCCGCTCAACCTGATCGTCCATCAGGTTGGACCGGCGGTAGCAGCCGGGTGCCCCGTTCTCATCAAGCCTGCGCTGGAAACGCCTCTGTCATGCCAGAGCTTCGTGAGCATTCTTCATGAAGCCTGCCTGAGGCCTGGTGCCGGTTCGCACCTTGCGGCAACGATATCGCCGAAAGAATGGTAACCGATCCGCGCACGGCGTTCTTCTCATTCATCGGTTCTGCGAAAATCGGCTGGATGCTTCGCTCGAAGCTGTCGCCGGGAACCCGCATTGCTCTCGAGCACGGCGGCGCGGCGCCGGTAATCGTGGACAGCGGCGTGGAGCGCGCAGCAGTGATCGCCTCGTTGCTCAAAGGCGGGTTCTATCATTCGGGTCAGGTCTGCGTTTCCGTGCAGCGCGTGTACGTCCCTGCTGCAGAATTGAAAGACTTCGCTCATGACCTAGGGCGAGCTGCCGAAAAGCTGGTAGTGGGCGATCCCGCCGATGCTGAGACCCAATGCGGACCCCTGATCCGAACGGAGGAAGTTGACCGCGTCGAACGCTGGGTCGATGAAGCCATCGCAGCAGGAGGCACCCTGGTGTGCGGGGGAAGCCGTCTGAGTGACACTCTTTTCTCCCCGACCGTCATTGTCGATCCTCCGGATAGTGCCAAGGTATCCCAGGAAGAAATCTTCGGCCCCGTGATCTGCGTGTATGGCTATGACGATATCGACCTGGCTATCGAGCAGGCCAATGCCCTGCCTTACGCCTTTCAGGCCGCTGTATTCAGCGATCGGCTGTCAATCGCCAATCATTGCATACAGTCTCTGGCGGGATCGGCTGTGATGGTGAACGACCATACGGCATTCCGCGTGGACTGGATGCCTTTTGCAGGGCTGCGCCGCTCCGGGCTTGGCGTCGGCGGGATCGCCTACACTATGGCGGATATGAGCATTGAAAAAATGGCCGTCTGGAACTGGCCTGCGGCGGCATCATAACCCGTTCGACGGACCCGGGATGGCGACACGGGCAGCTTCGCACTCGTCGGCCTTTCCCGAAGTTAAGTCTCTTATGGGCGACAAAAGCCGTGCATCGGCGAGCCTGACCGAACTGGCGCACGAGGCGCGGACATCAAGGCTCGGTGGTACCCGCAAGTGCATCGATGATGCGGCAATCGCCTACCGTGTCTTGCTCGCAGGCAGCGATCATGCGCCCAAGTTCCGTCCGCAACGCCTTCAGGCTCGCGATCTTGCGCTCGACTTCGCCGAGATGGCTTCTGGCCAGAGCGTCGATGCCCGCGCAGGACCGGTCGGCACCATCGGAGAGATCGAGCAATTCCCTGATGCGTGCCATCGAGAAGCCGAGATCACGCGCGCGCCGTATGAAGTGAAGGCGCGCTTCCTCTGCAGGTCCATAATCGCGATAATTGGCCTTCGTGCGCGGAGGGGCAGCGAGGATACCCTCGCGCTCGTAGAAGCGGATTGTTTCGGATTTGACGCCGGTTATCCGGGCAAGTTGACCAATTCTCATGACAAAGGCTCCTGCCGCTTGACCTTGTAGTTACTACAAGGTGCATAGGGCGGATCGACGCAAGGAGTCGAGTAAATGGGAAAGACCTGCTGCGGTCCCGATGAGGCCGGTGCAAGCAACAACGATCCGACATGGCGGCGCATTCTGTGGATCGCACTGGGCCTTAATGCAATCATGTTCGGCGTGGAGATCGTGGCGGGCATTGCTGCGGATCTGCGCGCCTTGCAGGCCGACGCGCTCGACTTTCTCGGTGATGCGGCAAACTATGCTATCAGTCTCGGTGTAGCGGGGATGGCGCTCGTCTGGCGCGCGCGTGCGGCTCTCGTAAAGGCGGCGACCATGCTGGCTTTCGGCCTGTGGGTGCTCGGCTCGGCCATCTGGGGTTTCTTTGTCGGGGCGTCGCCCGACCCGGGAACGATGGGCGCCATCGGTTCTCTTGCTCTGGCGGTAAATCTCGCCGTCGCCGCGATGCTGTTCCGGTATCGCTCGGGCGATGCGAACATGCGCTCGGTGTGGATCTGTTCGCGCAACGACGCGATCGGTAATATCGCCGTGCTGGCGGCAGCGATTGGCGTTTTCGGCACCGTGCGTGGCCCGATCTGGTTGTGGCGAGTATCATGGCAGGACTGGCGGTGTGGGGAAGTGCCGAAGTCTTCAAACAGGCGCGTGGCGAACTGCGCTCTACCTAAACTCCAGAATATGCCCGCGATTGCGGATTGGGGGAAATACGTTTCCGTCTATACCCTGCTATTGCGAATTAATTGCAACAGATATAGAGGCCCCTCATGCATCGCATCGTCTCCGCCACCGTCCATCCGGCACTGCGGCTCATTCTGCTGGCGCTTGCGCTGTGTCTGTCCGTCACCGCGAACGCGGAAGAACCCGACGTGCGAACCACCTGGCGTCTGCTCGATTATATCGCGGTCGACTACGCCTCCGCGGTTTCCGAGGGACGTGTTGCCGACGAATTCGAATATCGCGAAATGGTGGAGTTTTCCGATGTCGTGGCGCGGCAGATCGCTGCATTTCCGGACACTAAAGACAATCAAGCACTCATCCGCCGATCGGACCAGCTGCGAGCTCTGATCGCCAACAAGGAACCCGCCGAGCGAGTTGGGCGCTTCGCGCGCGCGCTGGCAGCCTCGTTGCTGACTGCCTACCCGGTTCCGCTCGCCCCTTCGCAGGCGCCCGACCTTGTCCGCGCCCGCACTCTCTTCGCGCAGAACTGCGCCTCGTGTCACGGCGCCGCCGGAAGTGCGCCACCAGCCGCAATGCAGGCGCTCGATCCCCCGCCGATAGACTTTACCGATATCGACCGGGCACGGCAGCGCAGTGCGTTCGGGCTTTACCAGGTCATCACGCAAGGGCTTGAAGGAACGTCCATGGCCAGCTTCGCATCGCTGTCCGACGAGGATCGCTGGGCGCTTGCATTCTATGCCGGCAGCATTGCTTTAGAAGATATGGCCAAAGGCGAGCGTATCTGGCGTGAAGATGATGGCATACGCCAGCTTGTCCCCGATCTCGAGACGCTCGCCGCGCTCACACCGGAAAGTCTGGCCGAGGAGATCGGCGAGGACCGTGCGCTCGCCGTCATGGCCTATCTTCGCGCCAATCCCGATGCGGTGGGACAGGCAAATGACGCAGGTTCGCTCGCCTTCGTTCGCGATACGCTCGATCGCAGCCTGTCAGCCTATCAGGCAGGCAACCGAGAGGAAGCGCGGCAGCTCGCCCTGTCTGCCTATCTCGACGGTTTCGAACCCCTGGAGGCCCTCCTGGCAACGCGCGATGGCGGTTTGATGCGCGAGGTAGAACAGGCGCTCGGGCAATTTCGGGCCGGAATAGAGTCCGGTGCGGACCCATCCGAACTACAGCAACTGAGGGCTCGCATCGATACTCTGCTGGCCAGAGCCGAGGGAGCGTTGGCTCCTGAGGCGGCCAGCGAAATCTCGACCTTTCTCGGGGCGTTCACCATCCTGCTGCGCGAGGGGATCGAAGCACTTCTGGTTGTGATCGCCATGATCGCCTTTGTGAAAAAGTCGCGGCGCTTCGAGGTATTGCCCTATGTCCATGGCGGGTGGATCGCTGCTCTTCTAGCAGGTGTCGCCACCTGGGTCGTAGCAACCTACTTCGTCAGCATCAGCGGTGCGAGCCGCGAGATGACCGAAGGGATCGGCGCGCTGCTTGCGGCTGTCATTCTCGTATCGGTCGGGATCTGGATGCATGGCAAATCCCAGGCCGAGGAATGGCGGCGCTATATCCAGGAAAAAATGGGCAAGGCGCTCTCGCGCGGATCGGCATGGTTTCTCTTCAGTCTTGCATTCGTGGTCGTTTACCGGGAAGCGTTCGAAACTATTCTGTTCTACGCTGCCCTGTGGAACCCGCAGAGCAGTGGCATCATACTGGCAGGTGCCTTGTCCGCAGTCGCGCTGCTGGCGCTCATTGCATGGGCCATGCTGCGCTACAGCCGCAAACTGCCGATCACCCAGTTCTTCCGCTACAGTGCTATCCTGATTGCGATACTTGCGGTCATTCTCGCGGGCAAGGGCGTGGGCGCTTTCCAGGAGGCCGGAGTTCTTACCGCCACTTTCATTGCCGGCTTGCCGCGCCTCGCCGAACTCGGCTTCTTCCCGACTGTCGAGACAATAGTCGCGCAGTTGCTCACGCTGCTGGCTCTGATTGCCGGATTTCACAGTGGTCGTCATTCGCCCAAGTCGGCGCCAGCGCGATGAAAGCCCAGGTCCACGGCCCTGATACCAAAGGTCTCACACTCTCCGCTCCCTCGCGCAATTGATATGGCAGGATAGATAGTTCACCACTCTTATGTCTGCAGCTTTTGTGCTGGTAGATCATCAGTAGCGTGACGACTGGCCCCGACTGAGTTGTCGCTGTCGGCATTGGGGAACCGATTTCGAAAACACGATCAGTCAATTGGCGCACATCAGAGTCGCAAGAACAAGGCGGGATGCGACTTTCTTGCACTTACTGGGCAGTCAGACTATCGCGGGCCAGTGACCTTTATTCGTGCCCTGACTCTGATCTGCTTCGGCTTTGGACTGTTTTTGCAGGTAGCTGCACAGGCGGCTGTTCCGCAGAGTGAACTGGCCAGGTCGGCTGATTGCGCTGAAATGGCGCAAAACATGGCAGAGCAAGCAATGCCCGAGCACACGATGTCCGAGCAAATGATGGCCGAGACGGACACTACCGATCAGCACGGGCCTTGCCGCGAGATGACACTCGATTGTCTTGTTGCCATGAATTGTCTCCCGCCGCTGGCGCTCACCGCCGCGGGACTTGCGCAAACAGAACCGCTTTTTGTTGCGCCTCAGTACCTTTCCGCGAGTGCCAGCAGGCTCGAGAGCCAGCCGCTACCGCCGGAATCGCCACCTCCACAACCCCAGCTCACCATCTAGCATTTCCCGGGCGGTGCATCGCGCCGCTTGCGAGCTTGACGGATAAACAGGCCCAGCGCCCGGTTGATCGACCGCGTGCGCCGTGGCCCTTCCCGGTCAGCTCGCTTTGAAAGAGTGAGAATTATGGATTGGCGAATTGGCTGGGTGCCGTTTTCGGCCCTGCTCGCCGCGCAGGCTGCACAAGCGCAGTCTGTCGGATACGAGGAAATACTGGCGGCAGCACGAGGCGAACAGCCCGTTCTGGAGGCTGGCGCGCTGCGTGTGCAATCACGGCGCGAAGCAGCAGAAGCGGCGGACGAGCTTCCCGATCCGCGTGTGCGTGCAGGGATCATGAACCTACCTGTGACCGGACCCGCCGCGTTCGACCCAGACCGGCAACTTCCAACGCAAGTCGCCATCGGTCTCGAACAGGAGATACCCAACCGCGCCCGTCGGCGGGCAAGGTTCGGCGTCGCCAGTTCCGAAGTGCGCCTCGCCGAGGCACGCCTTGGTATGGCCGAGCGTGATCTTCTCGCCGATGCTGGAACGGCCTGGGTCCGGCTCCATTATGCGCAAGCGCGGCTTGATCTTGCCCAGGCTGCGCTGGATGAACTCAGGACATTCGTTCCGGTGGCCAACAGTGCAGTTGCTTCGGGGTCGGCCCGCCCGGCGGAGAGTCTGGCCATCCGGCGCGAGCTGCTCGGAATTGAAGACGCGATTACCGCTATCGAGGCTGAGCGCGAGACGGCGCAAGCGCAGATTTCCCGATATGTACCGCTCGCAGATCCGGTTGCTCTGGGTGCCGCGCCATCGGCTGTCCTCGATCAGGAGCGGCTGCGGTTCGAGCTCGAGAGCAATCCCGAAATCCTGCTGGCCGATGCCGAACGAGGCCGGGCCGAAGCCGGTGTCGCGCTCGCACGCGCCGAGAAACGACCCGATTTCGGCGTGAGCGTCACTTATGGTCGCCGCAACCCCGATTTCGGCGATGCGGTGTCGGTCATGGGGTCGATTACACTGCCGATCTTTACTGACCGGCGGCAGAATCCGCGTATTGCCGCAGCCGAATCCGAAGCCGCCGCCGCATCGGCCGAGCGCGAGGATCGCAGGCGCGCGTTGGTTGCCGGTTTCGAAGCCAATATGGCCACCTGGCGCAGCACAGTGCGGCAACGGGAACGCGCGCGTGACGAGCTTCTCCCGCTGGCGCGCGACCGCGCGGACCTCGAAACAGCCAGCTTCGCGGCCGGGCGTGCCGATCTCGTCGATGTCATTGCGGCGAAATCCGCGCTCGCGCTGCTCGAACTGGAGATACTCGAGCGCGAAAAGGCAGCTGTCGAGGCGGCGGTGAGGCTGAGACTGACTTACGGGGAGAGCAGGCCATGAATTCCGCGCTCGAACGATTCACGCCGCGCCAGCGCATGTATGCGGCTGGACTTGGCATCGCCCTTGTCAGCCTGGCGGCGGGCTACGGTCTGTCCATACTTGGCGGCGAGAGCGGCGACGGTGATGCAGCGGCGGATACCGGCTGCGAGGACGTGCTTTACTGGTACGATCCGATGGTCCCTGACCAGCGCTTCGACGAACCGGGCAAATCTCCTTTCATGGACATGCAGCTGGTCCCCAAATGCGCGGGCGGAGGCGCGCAGGGCGCCGAGGGCGTAAGCATCGATTCGACGCTCGTCCAGAATTTCGGGATCCGGACTGCTGAAGCGGAATATGGCGTGCTGGAGCCCGAAATCAGCGTCACCGGCACGCTCGTATATAACGGCAGCGAGATGGCGATCGTTCAGCCGCGCGCCGGCGGCTATGTTCAGCGGACCTACGGCCATGCACCGCAGGACCTGATTGCCAGAGGCGCTCCGATCGTCGACATTCTGGTGCCCGAATGGGGCGGCGCACAAAACGAGTATCTTGCTGTTGCCGCAACCGGCGACGAAGCGTTGACCCGGGCCGCTCGCGAGCGCCTGCGGCTGCTTGGCATGCCGGACTCGATGATCGCCTCGGTCGCCCGAAGCGGACGGCCGCAAACGATCATCACCGTCACTGCACCGCAATCGGGCGCGATCACGTCGCTCGGGGTAAGGCCGGGCATGACCGTGGCGGCGGGCCAATCGCTGGCCGAGATCAGCGGGTACAGTCCGATCTGGCTCGAGGCGGCGGTACCCGAGGCACTGGCGAGTAGCGCGCGTGTCGGAGAGCCGGTAAGCGCAACCCTTACCGCTTTTCCCGGCGAACGGTTTGCCGGACGCATCATCGCCATTTTGCCGAGCGCGCAGGACGCGAGCCGCACGATCACCGTGCGGGCAGCGATGCCCAATCCGGGCCTTCGGCTCAAGCCGGGCATGTTTGCCCAGGTCATGCTCGCCCCTGAACGGCGCGAAGCGCTGCTGGTCCCTTCGGAAGCTGTCATTCGCACCGGCGAGCGGAACCTGGTGATGATCGCGCAGGAAGGCGGCGGCTATCGGCCCGCCGAAATCCGTATCGGCCGCGAAGCGAACGGACGGACCGAAGTCCTTGCCGGCCTGGCTGCAGGAGAGAGAGTGGTCACCTCGGGCCAGTTCCTGCTCGATTCCGAAGCCAGCCTTGCCGGCATCGACGTGCGTCCCGTCGATCAGGCTCCATCCGGTGCGAGCGAAGACCGAGGATCGGATGATGCAGATGAGCCGCAGACTTATCGCGCGACCGGGACGATCGAGCGCATAAACGCCAACAGCGTGACCTTGCGCCACGGTCCGGTGCCTGCGCTCGAATGGCCGGCGATGACCATGCTCTTTGCCAGCGAAGGACCGGAACAGCTGCGCGGTTTCGCACGCGGCGACCGGGTCTCCTTCACATTTGTGCAAGCCACTTCCGGGCCGCGCATCGTCTCGATCCGGAAAACCGGGCAATGATCGCGCGCATTATCGATAGCTCGATCGCCAATCGCTTTTTCGTGGTGCTGGCAGCGATCGGGTTGGCGCTGGCCGGTTTCTGGGCGGTACGGACAACGCCCGTCGATGCCCTGCCGGACCTTTCCGATGTACAGGTGGTGATCCGCTCGAACTATCCAGGTCAGGCGCCCCGTATCGTCGAGGACCAGGTGACCTATCCGATGGCGACCACCATGCTGTCGGTCCCCGGCGCCAAGACCGTGCGCGGCTATTCCTTTTTCGGCGACAGCTACGTCTATGTCATCTTCGAGGACGGGACCGACCTCTACTGGGCGCGCTCTCGCGTTCTGGAATATCTCAACCAGGTCCAGAACCGCTTGCCCGAAGGTGTGCAGAGCACGCTCGGCCCTGATGCTACCGGGGTGGGCTGGATCTACGAATATGCGCTGGTCGACCGCAGCGGCGGACACGACCTGGCCGGGCTCAGGAGCCTGCAGGACTGGTTCCTGCGCTACGAGCTGAAAACCATTCCCGGCATTGCCGAAGTCGCCAGCGTGGGCGGCATGGTCAAGCAGTACCAGATCGTGCTCGACCCCTATCGCATGGCTTCGCTGGGCGTGACGCACGCGCAAGTGGTCCGCGCGGTGCAGGCAGGCAATCAGGAAACCGGGGGCTCTATCGTCGAAATGGGCGAGGCCGAATATATGGTCCGTGCCTCGGGCTATCTCGGCACGCTGGCGGATTTTCGCAGCATACCCTTGCGCGCCGAAGCGGGCGGCACTCCGGTAACGCTGGACGATGTGGCCAATATCCAGATCGGCCCGGAGCTGCGGCGCGGCATTGCGGAACTCAACGGCGAAGGCGAGGTTGCCGGCGGTATCGTCATTCTGCGCCAGGGCGCCGATGCGCGCAGCGCAATTGCGGCGGTCGAAGCGAAGCTCGAACAATTGCAGGCAAGCCTGCCCGAAGGGGTCGAGATCGTCACCACCTACGACCGTTCGCAATTGATCGATGCTTCGGTCGAAAACCTGACCTCCAAGCTCATCGAGGAATTCATTGTCGTTGCCCTGGTGTGCCTGCTGTTCCTGTGGCACGCGCGCTCGGCACTCGTCGCGGTCGTCACCCTTCCGCTCGGCGTGCTCGCGGCCTTCATCGTGATGCGCTTTCAGGGCGTAAACGCGAACATCATGTCTCTTGGCGGGATCGCCATCGCGGTCGGCGCGATGGTCGATGCTGCGGTGGTGATGATCGAGAACGCCCACAAGCATCTGGAGCGCTGGGCCGAGGAGAACCCTGACACGGTTCTGTCCGTCCAGGAGCGCTGGCGGATCGTCGCGGATGCCTCGAAGGAAGTCGGCCCGGCGCTGTTTTTCAGCCTGCTGATCATCACCTTGTCGTTTCTGCCGGTGTTCACCTTGCAGGCGCAGGAGGGACGGCTGTTCGCACCGCTGGCCTTTACCAAGACCTATGCCATGGCGGCTGCTGCGATCCTGTCGATCACTCTGGTTCCGGTGCTGATGGGATGGCTGGTGCGCGGAAAGATTCCGCCCGAAGACCGTAATCCGGTCAATCGCGCGCTGACTCGTGCCTATCGACCCGGTCTCGACTGGGTAATGCGCCGCCCGAAGACCGCGCTGGTCATCGCCGGGCTGGTTTTCCTGACCACGCTCGTTCCCTTCTCGCGGCTTGGCGGCGAATTCCTGCCGCCGCTCGACGAAGGCGACCTGCTCTACATGCCCAGCGCCCTGCCTGGATTGTCTCCCGGAGAGGCGTCAGCGCTGCTACAGCGCACCGACCGGCTGATCATGACTGTACCGGAAGTCGAAACCGTGTTCGGCAAGGCCGGGCGCGCCGATACCGCCACCGATCCGGCCCCTCTCACAATGTTCGAGACGACCATCCGCTTCAAACCACGCGATGAGTGGCGCGAGGGCATGACACCGGACATGCTGGTCGAGGAACTGGACCGCGCCGTGCAGGTGCCTGGCCTTGCCAATGTCTGGGTGCCGCCGATCCGCAACCGGATCGACATGCTTGCAACCGGGATCAAGAGCCCGATCGGGGTCAAGGTTTCGGGCGAGGATCTCGGCGAGCTGGAACGCGTCGCGCTTCAGATTGAACAGGCGGCAAAGAACATTCCCGGCGTCAGCTCTGCGCTGGCTGAAAGGCTGTCGGGAGGCCGCTATGTCGATGTCGATATCGACCGGTTGGAAGCGGCCCGCTACGGTCTCAACATCGCCGACGTGCAGCAGATCGTCTCCGGCGCAATTGGCGGTGCCAATGTCGCTCGTACAGTTGAAGGCCTCGCAAGATACCCGATCAATGTTCGCTATCCGCGCGAGATCCGCGACAGTGTCGACGAGCTGCGCAATCTGCCGGTGCTGACCCCGTCTGGTCAGCAGATCACGCTTGGTACCGTTGCGCAGGTGCGTGTGACCAGCGGCCCGCCCATGCTCAAGAGCGAACAGGGCCGTCCCACAAGCTATGTCTATATCGATGTGCGCGGGCGTGATCTGACTTCTGTGGTTGGCGATCTGCAGGAGGTTATCGCGGCCGAGGTCGATCTGCCTCCGGGCGTCAGCCTGTCCTATGCCGGGCAGTTTGAATATCTCACGCGGGCCTACGAACGCTTGCAGATCGTCGTTCCGGCTACGCTCGCGATCATATTCCTGCTGCTTTACCTGATCTTCCGCCGGTTCGACGAGGCGCTGCTCATCATGGGCACCTTGCCGTTCGCGCTGACGGGCGGCTTCTGGCTGCTTTACCTGATGGGATACAACCAGTCGGTCGCGACCGCCGTCGGCTTCATCGCGCTGGCCGGGGTGTCAGCCGAATTTGGCGTCATCATGCTGATCTATCTGAAAGCTGCGCTGGAGCGGCGCGGTAAGGACTCGGATGCGGAGGAAGTCTCAGCCGCCATCCGTGAAGGGGCATTGCTGCGCGTCCGGCCCAAGGCAATGACCGTCGCGGTCATCCTCGCCGGCCTGTTTCCGATCCTGATCGGCACTGGGGCTGGCTCCGAAGTGATGAGCCGCATCGCCGCGCCGATGATCGGCGGGATGATCACCGCGCCGCTGCTGTCCATGTTCGTGCTTCCCGCAGCCTATCTGTTGCTGCGGCGTCCCCAGCCGGAACGGCCAACCCAACCCTAAGGAGAAGAAGAATGCGTCACACAACCCTCATAACCCTATTGGCCGCGCCGCTGGCGCTGGCAGCCTGCGATTCTAGCCAGGACACTGCCGAGATGGAGGACATGCCGATGGCTGACGATGCAATGATGATGGACGGCCAGGATATGCCGATGGGGGATACGGGCAACGCAATGCAGTCCGCGAGTGCGCAAGGCACCATCACCGCCATCGATGCCGAAGCGGGCACGATAACCGTCGACCACGGTCCGGTCCCAGCGATCGAATGGCCGGCGATGACGATGGCGTTCGAAGCCGATGAGCAATTGCGCAGCGAAGTAAGCGTCGGTGAGGGAATTGCCTTTGAATTTCGTACTGGTTCTGAAGGCAGTGTGATCACGTCGATCACGAAGGAGTAAATCGGTTGGGTGGTGCCAGGCAAATCTGGTGCCGCCCATCGCGAAACAGGAGGAGCATGATCCGGATACCGCGCATCACCCAGGCATTCCCCGTGGACCGCCGCACACTGATCAAAAGCGCTGGTTTTGCTGCTGCAGGCTTTGCCGCGTTCCCGCTTGCGGGATGCAAAGCGCAAGACGCATCGATGCTGGACAGCACTGACGGGTCCAATCCGCTCGCTATACCGCCCTTGCAGCGTGGCGAGATTGAGCACGGCGCACGGGTTTTCCGCCTGTCTTTGACACCAGGCCAGAAGGAATTCGTCCCCGGTGTTGCTTCGCCCACCATCGGCATCGACGCACCCTATCTGGGACCGACGCTTGAAATGCGCCGGGGCGAGCGGGTGCAGTTCCATATCGACAACAATCTGGCCGAAGGCGCTACGGTCCATTGGCATGGTTTCGAACTTCCTGCCGCAGCCGACGGCGGGCCGCATCAGTTGATCCGTCCCGGCGAACGCTGGAGCCCCTCTTTCGAAGTTCGCCAGCGGGCCTCGCTCTACTGGTGTCATTCGCATTTGGAGCGCGAAGCCGGGCCGCAGGTCTATGCTGGGCTCGCCGCGCCGATCTATGTTCGCGATGACGAGGAAGAGCGCCTCGACTTGCCGAGCGACTATGGCGTCGACGATATTCCGCTGATCGTTCAGGATCGCGTTATCGATGGATCCGGCCGGTTGGTGTACCCGCTGAGCATGCATACGCGGATGATGGGCGTGCGCGGGAACCGGATATTCGTCAACGGCACTGAAAACGCTGTGTTCGACGCACAGGCAGGCCAATTGCGGCTGCGCATCCTCAACGGATCGAACGCTCGCTTCTACGATTTCTCGCTCGAAGGTGATCGTTCGATGCAACTGATCGCGAGCGATGGCGGCTTGCTCGATCGTCCGCACACCGTCCGCTCGGTCAGGCTCGCCCCGGGGGAGCGCGCGCAGGTAATTATCGATCTCTCGGAAGGACGCCCGCTTCGCCTTCTTGCCAGCAGTCCCGAAAGTGCCATGGGCATGATGGGCGGACGGGGACGCGGAATGATGGGCGGAGGCATGATGGGTCGCGGCAATAGCGGCGATGCTTCCGGAGACGTGTTTCAAATCCTCGATATCAGGCCGGCAAGGTCGGCACAGCCAGTCAGGGTGCCGGCACAGCTGGCATCGCTTGCTCCACCTGACCCGTCGTCAGCCGTCCGAACCCGGCGTTTCGTTCTCGACATGGGCATGATGGGCGGCGGAATGTCCATTAACGGTGCTGCGATGGACATGAATGTGATCAACGAACGTGTGCCGGTCGGCCAATGGGAAATCTGGGAGATCGCCAACGCTTCGATGATGGCCCACCCGTTTCATATCCATAACGTCCAGTTTCGTGTGATCGACCGCGATGGCCGAGCGCCCCCACCACTGGAAACCGGTTTGAAGGATACCGTTATCGTCAATCCGCGCGAGCAGGTGTGCCTTCTCTTGCGTTTTGAAGAACACACCGATCCGGACCTGCCCTACATGTATCACTGCCACATTCTCGAACATGAGGATGCGGGCATGATGGGGCAGTTCGTAGTCGTGAAGAGCTAGGAAGGACAGGCGATGAGCAAGGACCAGAGCGTGATCGAGGGTACCGCGATCGACCCGGTATGCGGCATGAGCGTCGCGATCGAAGGAGCCGAGCATAGCGCGACGCATGATGGCGCGAAACACTATTTCTGTTCGCCGCGCTGTCACGACAAGTTCGTCACCGATCCCGAGCTCTATCTTTCGGGTGCGCATCTCGACGCGGTCGAGGATGTGCCAGAAGGCACGATCTACACCTGCCCGATGCACCCTGAAATTCGCCAGCCCGGGCCGGGTTCATGCCCGATTTGCGGCATGGCGCTCGAACCGGAAACCGTTTCGCTGGGCGATGGCCCCGACCCCGAGCTGGTCGATATGCGGCGCAGGTTCTGGTGGAGCGCACTGCTTACGCTGCCTCTGTTCGTCTACGCGATGAGCGACATGGCACCGGGGCTCAGTTTCGACCGGCTGATCGAACCTGCCTGGGCGCAATGGGCGCAGTTCGCCCTTGTCACACCAGTGGTTCTATGGGGCGCCTGGCCGTTCTTCGTTCGGGCCATACAGTCGCTCAAAACGCGCAATCTCAACATGTTCACGCTGATTGGGTTTGGTGTTGCCATCGCCTATCTGTTCAGCGTGGTGGCGACGGTCGCGCCCGATCTGTTCCCTGCAGCGTTCCGCGACCATTCGGGACGGGTCGGAGTCTATTTCGAGGCGGCAGCGGTCATCACGACGCTCGTTCTGCTGGGACAGGTCCTCGAGCTCAAGGCAAGAGGCTCGACCTCGAGCGCCTTGCGGGCATTGCTCGAATTGGCACCGCCCAGCGCGGTCAAGATCTTCGGCTCCGGCGACGAGCGCGAGGTGCCGCTCGACCAGCTGGCCACAGGCGATCGTCTGCGCGTTCGACCGGGCGACAAAGTTCCCGTCGATGGCGAAATCGAGGAGGGATCGAGCGCTATCGATGAATCCATGATCAGCGGCGAACCGCTGCCGGTCGCCAAACAGGCTGGCGACACAGTCATTGGCGGCACAGTCAACCAGACTGGTGGGTTCGTCATGCGCGCAACCGGCGTGGGCAAGGACACGATGCTGTCCAAGATCGTCCAGATGGTGGCCGAGGCGCAGCGCAGCCGCGCACCGATCCAGCGACTGGCGGATCAGGTGGCTGGCTGGTTTGTGCCTGCGGTGGTTGTGATCGCCATCGCCACCTTCGTGGTTTGGGCCATCTGGGGACCCGCCCCTGCGCTTGCCTATGCGCTGGTCAATGCCATTGCAGTCCTGATCATTGCATGCCCCTGCGCGCTTGGTCTCGCTACGCCGATGTCGATCATGACGGGCACAGGCAAGGGTGCCCAGCACGGCATCCTGATCCGCAATGCTGAGGCGCTGGAGACACTCGAGAAGATCGATACGCTAGTGGTCGACAAGACCGGCACGTTGACGATGGGCAAGCCCGATCTGGTGGCGGTGACGCCGGCAGAAGGCATCGAGGAAAGCGACTTCCTGGCTGCGGTGGCAGGCGTGGAGATGGGCAGCGAACATCCGCTGGCCCACGCAATCGTCGAAGGTGCACGGACGCGCGGCGTCACCCCCGCCGATGCTACGGACCTCGCTTCGACGACCGGGGAAGGTGTTGAAGCCAACGTCCGGGACCGCCGTGTTGCGATCGGCAATGAGAAGATGATGCGGCGCGTTGGGATCGATGACAAGGCATGGCTCGGCTCGGCCGAAAATGGCCGCAAGCAGGGTCAGACGGTGATGTTCGTGGCGTTCGATGGCCGTCCGGCAGGGCTCATTGCGGTGGCCGATCCGATCAAGCCTACCAGTGCAGCGGCCATTGCGGCGCTGCACAAGCGCGGAATCCGGGTCGTTATGCTGACTGGCGACAGCCGCGGCACTGCCGCAGCGGTCGCGCGCGAAATGGGAATCGACGAAGTGCACGCCAATGTCTCGCCCGAAGACAAGCACCGCAAGATCGAAGAGCTGAAAGCGCAAGGTCGCCGCGTCGGCATGGCCGGGGACGGGATCAACGATGCGCCTGCACTGGCCGCCGCCGATGTCGGCATTGCCATGGGCACCGGCACCGATGTTGCAATCGAAAGCGCCGGTGTGACGCTGGTTCGCGGGGACCTGACGGGAGTGGTGCAGGCCATCGTGCTATCGCGCGGAACGATGCGCAACATCCGGCAGAACCTGTTTTTCGCCTTCGCTTACAATACGCTTGGCATTCCGGTCGCGGCAGGCGTGCTGTATCCTTTCTTCGGAGTGCTGCTCAGCCCGATGATCGCGGCGGCGGCCATGAGCCTCTCTTCGGTATCGGTGATAGGGAATGCACTGCGGCTGCGGGGTCTGCGCCTTGCAGTCTGAGAGGCCAAACATCAGCCATGCGCGTTCTTCCATGCCCCCATGGAGCCGAGATAGATGTCGAGGCGCTTGAAGCCCTGGCTCGCCAGCCAGCCTGCGGCAACGCTCGCCCGCATGCCGCTCGCGCACATCAGCGTGTAGTGGCGGTCGCGGTCGAGATCATCCCACCGCGTGTTGAGCTCACCGACATAGATATGTTCTGACCCGTCGATGCTTGCTACTTGCCGTTCGTCCGCGTCGCGCACGTCGAGCAAGGTCCACTCGCCGCTGTCCTGATCGAGCCTGCGCGCGACTTCCTCGGTGCCAATCATGGGAATGCTGCGCATCGCTTTGCCCTGTGCGGCGGCTGGAACCACGCCGACATAACCGCCGACAACATTATCGAGACCGATGCGCACCAGATGGGCCATGGCCTGGGCTAGCTGGCCTTCCTCGGAAGCAATGAGGGCGATCCTGTCGCCTTCACCGAGGAACCATCCGGCAAAGGCCGGTATCATTCCAACCGGAAGGCACATGGCACCCGGCAGATGGTAAGCAGCGTAGGCGAGCGGCTCGCGCACATCGACCAGGTGATCAGCGCCGCTCTCGCTAAGGTCTTCCAGCCCCAGACGCCTTGGCCGCATAATCCGCGGCGCGGCATCGGCCCCTTCGAGGTTAAGCCGCTCCATCAGCCGGAAATAGGGCGGCTGGTAGTGGTGCTCTGCTACCTTCGCCTCGATGAACTCATCGCGGTCGGAGATGCGCAGGCGCGGGTTGTTGCGCCGCTCGTGGCCGATTGTCGAGAATTCCCGGTCCGCCATTCCCGACCCGCAGACCGAGCCCGCACCATGCGCCGGGTAGATAATCGCCTGATCGCCGAGGCCGCAAAGTTTCTGCAGGGAATCGAACAAAAGGCCCGCGACTTCTTCCTTGCGCTCGGGATAGAAATCGGTGCGCCCGACATCGCCGACGAACAGCGCATCGCCGGTAAAGACGCCGACCGGTCCCTCGCAATATTCGCTGTCATGAATGACGAAAGCGAGATGATCGTCAGTGTGTCCAGGTGTTTCAAGCACTTCGATCTTCAATTGACCCAGCTCGAAACAATCGCCTTCGCGCGTAGTGTTGGCGAAGACCACGTTTCCCGCCGGATTGGGACCGTGGTGAACCGTCGCACCAGTCAAGTCCGCAAGGATCGGCGAGCCGCTGATCAGATCCTCATTGCGATGGGTTTCGAAGATGTGCGTTATCTCCAGTCCTTCGGCCCGGGCCTTTTCGACATAGATCTCGCAGTCCCGGCGCGGATCGATGACCGCTGCCTGTCCGCCCGAGCCGATGATGTAGGAAAGGTGCGAGAGGCCAGGGGTTTTGATTTTCTCCAGAAACATACGATTTCCTTGTCTGTTGCTCACAACTTGTAACGTTCGGGCCCGTCACAAATCGCAAAATGATACGGCGCTCAATCGATCCCGAGTTCGGCCTTGATGGTGGCAGGGCTCTCGAAATGTTCGGCTTCGGGCCTGCCGATGGCAGGCTTTGCGTTGATCCAGGTATCTTCGCACACGAATTCAAGCAGGCTCGCCGCGAGATCAGCATGACGGCAGCGGAAACAGCCTTCCGCCAGCCGCTCGTCCGTAATCACGGCCTCGCCAGTGTAAGGCTCATCCAGCAGCCAACCCGGCCGTGCGGTCGTCCATTTGATACCTTGGGCGTCGCTGAGCATCGCTTCCATGGCGCGCATCTGCTCGAGTATATTGAACAATGCTGGCTTAGCGGTGAGTTCAAACCACGCCGGAACGCTCGACTGATGTTCGACGAAGGCGGCGGAGATCACGGCAATGCGGTCGATCTTCGCTTGTGCCATCGCCCCGAGCAGGTTGCGCGTGCCATCGGTATAGAGCGGCGGTGGATCGATCGCATTGCCCGGACCAAAAGCGACACCGAGGGTCGAGATGACCGCGCGGCAGCCATCGAGATCGCCCGCGAAATCGTCCGACAGCACATCGCATTCGATATATTCGAAGTCGCCCACTCGCTCGTCTGGCCCAGGCACGGTGTGTTCGAAGGCGCGGATCGGTATGTCCCGGGCAAGGGCACGCCTCAATAGCTCGGTGCCGGTCTTCCCGCCTGCGCCGAAGACAGCGATGGGCCTCGTATCAGTCATCTGCTTGTTCCTGTTAAGACTGGTATGGGCGACGAAGGGCGGCGGCGCGGGCGCACGGGGTAGCCGACGGCCCGCCCATGCGCCCTGCCAGTATCAGGCTCCGTCAGCCGGACAGGTGGTATAACCCCAGAAGCCGAATTCATCCTTGGCTCTTGGTGCTGCCACGATCATCTCCTGCATTTGCAGGCCCGCATCGCCTTCATCATCCAGCATACGGGTTCTGATCCGAAGCTCGCCATTCGCATAGCTGCCGGGGCCATCGGCGGTCACGGGGATCAATTTGCCATTGATCTTGATCGCTCCGCCCCCGTCGCCGTCATAAACAAACGACGGAAAGGCCACTTCGGTCAGGCGGAACTGGCAGGCCTGTCCTGCGCCCAGAGCAGCAAGGTCCGCCTCATTCATTGTCTCGGGAAGCATGAGGCCCGGGCTGACATTTGCCAGTGCACTGGCCGCGTCCTCGATCGGCGCGGCAGTGGCAGGTGGGTCGAGCTGGGCTTCGCGGTCGTTGCCCGGAGCGGTGTTCGAATTGCAGGCGGCAAGCGGCAGCGCGATGAGCGCTGTGAAAGCTATCTTGTTCATGGCTGCATCTCCTCGGGCAGGCGTTCTTCGGTCCGAGGACCGTTCTGCTCGATATCGTCTATGAGATATTTCATCTCGGCGATTTCGCGGCGCTGCGCGACGATGATAGCCTGCGCGAGTTCGCGCACGCGAGGATCTTTCAGGCTCGCGCGTTCGCTGGTCATGATCGCGATTGAGTGGTGCGGGATCATCGCTGCCATATATTCGGTATCGTCGACGGTGGTCTGGCTGCGCACCAGCCATAGTGCGAGCGCGAACACAAAGGCGCCGACACCCAGAATGATGAAGTTCTTGGTCCGGTCCTTGTACATGCCCCACATGAAGAGCAGCATGACGACCATCATCATCGCACCCATGACGAACATCATCCAGAAGCGCGTTTCGCTCCAGAAGACATCGTCAATGGTGAAGGTGTTGGCATACATCAGGAAGAACATGATCACGGTCGAAGTCGACACCATGGCCATGAACCGCCAGTAGTTGCCGCCCCCTCCCTTGTCCGAGTGGGTTGTCTTTTCGGTCATGCTTCTTCTCCTTTGTGCATCATGGTCCAGAATAGCTGCGCCGAGCAGCTGATGAGGGCGAAGCCGGTGAGGGCCTCGACGCCGGCGAGAACCCTCAGGTGCTCGGTCGGATAAATGTCGCCCAGTCCGAGTGTGGTCACGTTGATGAGCGAGAAATAGAAGTAGTCCATCCAGTCCATGGAAGGTGTTTTGTCGAACCCTCCCAGACCCCATTGCGCGCCCAGCCAGAAACCTGCGGCAAAAAGGATCGCGACCAGGAAATGCGACGCGAGCACGAGCAGCGACACGGCAAGCTTTGCCAGCGTATCGCGGCGGCGATCGAAAAGCCGGTGGCCGACACCCAGAATGGCAAGGTGGGAAGCGACGGCTGCAAGGAACAGGAAGACGGCGAGAAGGAGCGCGGTGATCATGCGAGAAGCTTCGCGCCCATCCACAGGCCCATTCCGATCATGAACAGATTTTCGGTCAGCGAGACAAAGCCGAGCGGCACATTGCTGCTGCCGCCCACGCAGGCGCATTTGAGTTCGCGCTTGTCGATGTAGACAGCCTTGAAGACGCTGACAGCGCCGACGGTGCCGATGAACAATGCCAGCGGGGCAGAAAGCCAGGTCAGCGCGCCCGCGGTCATGAGAATGCCGGCAGCGGCTTCGCCGAACGGATAGACGAAGCCATAGGGCACCCAGCGCCGTGCGAGGAGATCGTAGTTGAGGAACATCGTCGAGAAACTGCGCACGTCCTGAAGCTTCTGGACAGCGAGCAGGGTCATCGAGAGGCTGACGAACCATTCGGCGGCCCGGACAGTGAAGAGGTTATCAAAAAAGGCCCAGCTCAGTCCGAGCGCGAGCAGCAGCGCGATCGCGAAAATCGCAATGACCGGCTGATAGCTGGTTTCGCCTTCCTCGGGCTGCGAGCGGCTTTTGCCGAAGAACTCGCGGACATCGTCATAGCCGCCAATGCGCTTGCCTTCGATAAAAGTCTGCGGGGTGGTGTCGACGCCGTGCTTGTCCTTGAATGCGTCGGTTTCCTGCCTGCTGGTCAGGTGATGATCCTCGATCTCGAAGCCTTGCCGCTTGAGAAGATCGACCGTCTTGATGCCATAGGGACAGACATGGTCCTCCATAACCATCCGGTAAACCGCCGCTGTTCGGGTCGTCATGAATCGCTCCATCTGTTTTGTGTGACGTTTCGCTTCGTCAACTCCGGTTTTCGGGAGACGGTTTCGAAAAAGCCCGGCGTAAAAGCGGCAAAGCTGGTTGAAGAAGGTGCCATCAACTCTTCTCTCCTGACCGATCATGTTGGTGAGAAGCGGGCGCTTCGGAATTGCGCGAGAGGTAGATCCATTCTCCCACAAACACCGCGACGATGCCGATCGCCGCATAGGAGACAACGGCAGGATCGCTGCGCAATTTGGCCGCGGTAAAGGCTGCGAGGACCACGCCATCTGCCGCAAGTGCTGTGAGAAGTATTGTTGCGCGCGCGCCGACTTCCTTGCGCAGGTGACGCAGGACGCCCCAGTGCACCAGCATATCCATGACGAGGTAGAAGAAGGCGCCCAGCGAGGCGATCCGCGACAGATCGAACAGGACGGCAAGCGTCCCGGCAATGACCACCGTATAGACCAGCATGTGGCTGCGTATCCCGCCGCTCATGCCGAAATGGCTGTGCGGGATCATTTTCATGTCGGTCAGCATCGCAAGCATGCGCGACACAGCAAATACGCTCGCGATCACGCCCGACGTCGTGGCGGCGATCGCGATCGCCACGGTGAAATAGAAGCCCAGCTCACCCAGCGCCGGACGCGCTGCGGCCGCGAGCGAATAATCGCGCGCCTCGACGATCTCGGATATGCTCAGGCTCGAACCCACCGCCACTGCCACGAGCAGGTAGATCACGATGCAGACCGCGATCGAGATCATGATGGTCCGGCCGACATTCTTGTGCGGGTCGACGATTTCGCCGCCGCTATTGGTTATTGTGGTGAAGCCCTTGAAGGCGAGGATCGAGAAAGCAACCGAGGCGAGCAGGGCTTCTGCATTGGTCAGCGAGACGGGCTGCGAAAACGCGCGTGATGAAAAACCGCTGGCCCAGATCGCCGCGACTGCGAACAGCGCGATGCCGCCGATCTTGATGGCGGACATGATGAGCGAGAAGCTGCTTACCGACTTGTTGCCCGCTGCATTGACGAGATAGGCGAAGATGATGAGGGCAAGCGCTGCGAGAGAAACGAGCCACCCGCTGCTTTCGAGGCCGAACGGGCGCAGCGCGTAAGTCGCAAAGGTGCGGGCCACGAGACTTTCATTGATGACCATCGAGAGCGCCATCAGGAGCGATGCCGACGCGGCAATGACGCCGGGACCATATGCTTTCTGCAAGATCATCGCGACGCCGCCCGAAGACGGCCATTTGTTCGACATCTTGATATAGCTGTAGGCCGCCAGCGAGGTTACCAGCGCGCCAGCGATGAAGGATAAGGGGAAGAGCGGACCGGCAAGCTCGGCGATCTGCCCGGTCAGCGCGAATATGCCGGCACCGATCATGACGCCGGTTCCCATCGCCACGCCGCCCAGCAGGGTTATCGAGCCAGCTGCCTCGCTTTGATTCTCGTGCTCATTGTCTTGCAAGACTTTCCCCTGTCGATGGTCTCCCGTTAAAGAAAGATCATGCCGAACAGTACGTTCAGCCGGGGCTCATCCCTCAAAAATATTTCAGGACAAATCCGGAGAGTTGCGTTTTGCTCGGGGCGCTCGAGCAAATTGCAGCCCAAAGCGGACTGCTTGCGCAGCTGGAAATGCTCCGCGAGTATCAAGGCACGCGTCCATCGCCGCCGATTTGCTACGTCCTGAACCGGTTTCGGAAAAATCGCAGCAGTGGCACCCCAATGATCGCGATGTACCAGCCGTACAGAAAGCTGCCGAGAGCGCCTGCCAGAAAGCCTGAGAGGGTTAGCCATTCGAAACCGGGAAGCAGCGGCGCCCATGCTTCGTGCATATGCGCCCGTTCGGGCGCGAGCAGGCCGAAACCGATGCAGATCAGGTAGCTGAAAAGCAGGAAGAGACTGAGTGTCCAGCCCCATATCAGTATTGAGGCTTTAACCGAATAGTCTGACATGATGGTCCTCCTTTAGAGTTGGCACGAAACTGGCTCGTCCATAGTCACGGGTAGGATGCGAACACGCTCCGCCCGCCTGGACCGAAGGCGATGACATCATAAGGCTGCACCTGGTCCCCGACTTCCATTCCGGGCGAGCCAAGCGGCATTCCGGGCACGGCCAGACCGGCAAAGCCCTCAGGTCGTTCGCGCAATAGCTTCGCGACCGCACCGGCGGGTACGTGGCCTTCGATGATATAGCCATCGACTTCCATCGTGTGACACGACCACAGATCCTGCGGCACACCCCTGGCTGTCTTGAGCGCAGCCATGTCGTCGGTGTCGACCGAGGCGACCTCTGCTTCGAGCCCATGTTCGACGTGACCGGCCCAGTTGAGACAGCAGCCGCATCCTGCGTCGCGGTACATGGTGTAGGTCGCGGCCTGGGCCGCATTCGAGCAGGCTGCAAGGGCGAGGAGGAGCGAGGCCGCCAGCGAACGGCGCAGCGGTCTCGAGTCTTTCATGAGGTTCATTGAGCATTGCCTTTCTTGATGCCGCGCCAGAGAGAAATGGTTCCGGTCGCGGTATGGATACGATCGAGCAATTCGGCGTCCGCGAAAATCTCGGCGAGCAATTTCTCGACGGCTACGTCGGCGCTTGGCTGGGTGTCCTTCACGCCGTCGAGAAGCTGAACGCTCGAACGGAACAGCGCGCGCATGAGTGGAGCATCCTGCCCCATATAGTCAGCAATCAGCGCCATGCCCCCGGGGGCGAGCAGGTTCTCGATCTGCTCGAGGATCGCGCGTTTTTGCGCCAAAGGCACCTGGTGAAGGACGAGGGTGCTGACGATCTTATCTGGTTGCCAGCCGCCGGAAAGCTCGAGACTGTCGAGAAAGCCGTTGTGCCACCGGACCATATCGACTCCGGCCCCGAATTTGCGCTGCGCGATAACCAGCGCTGCGGGGTCTGGCTCAACGCCGATGAAGCCGGCTTCGGGACAGCTGGCCATCAGCGCCCTGAGCAAGGTCCCGGTGCCGCACCCGACATCGATGACCTTGTCGCCCGGCACCAATACGGCCTCTTCGACGATCGCGCGGCGCCACCGGCTCTCGCGCGTAAAGACTGCGATCGCGCGGTCATAGAACGGCGTGAGCCAGCTTTTGCCCAGCGGCGGAGTGAACTCGCGTTCTTTTGGCGGAACTGCCGCGCTTTTCATGCCATGGCTCCCATTCGACGCTGGTACATACCGCTGTTGCTACACTTATCTCCTCTTACGCGTCGCCAACCCGCAGCCCTCAAAAAAGAAACTTGAGGGTTTGCGCGAAGTGTCGCGTATAGAAACCGTGCAACCGACAGGAGCAAGGGATGCGTGATAATCAGACACTCGATGCGATGCTCGGCAACATGGCCTCGCAGGAGGCTGGCGACGTGCCGCCCGACTTCATGAACGGCGTCTGGCAGCGCGCGGGACAGCTTGGCGAAATTGCCGATCAGCGGCGCAGAATGGCCTTGTTCGCCGGTCTGTTTGTCGTCGGCCTGGCGGCAGGCGCAGGGACCAGCGGATGGCCGTCCGAATATGGCGCTCCTACAGAAATTGTTGGCGAGAGCCTCGTTGGCGGAGAATCCCTGTCACCTGCTGCATTGCTTCATGTGGGGTCATAGGCGTTGAAGAAGTTTCACCTTGTCCTCGCGGTCCTGCTGGCGGCGCTCGCCGGATGCCTCGGAGCGCTTGCAGCCGATCGCTGGTCCAACAACGATGCCGAGGGTAGCCTGCACCAGTTCGTGCACGATGAACTCTCGCTCTCGGCTGACCAGGAGGAGCGTCTCGACGCGCTCGAAGCGCGTTTCGCGGTAGAACAGGCAAGGCTCGAAGCCTCTGCGCGCGCAGCCAACGCCCAGCTCGCCCAGGCGATGGAAACCGAGCACGAATACGGGCCCGAAGTCAGTGCCGCGATCGACGAGGTGCATGCGCGCATGGGCGATTTGCAAAAAGCGACCGTGCGCCACGTCTTCGACATGCGCGAAATTCTCGATCCCGATCAGCAGCTTCAGTTCGACCGGAAAGTGTCCGCGGCCCTCACGCGCGATCCGCGTGACTGATCAGCCTTGGCAGCGGTGGATGACACTTCGAACGAAGCGCTGATCGGGCGGGCGATAGCCGGTGACAAGCGGGCGTTTACAGCTCTCGTCGAGAGCGAGATCGCCCGGTTGATCGCGCTTGCCACGCGTATGCTGGGTTCACCATCGCAGGCCGAAGATGTCGTCCAGGACGGTCTCGCTTCGGTCTGGCTGACACGGCATCGCGTCGACCCGAGCAAGCCCATCGGTCCCTATTTGACGACAATCGTTCTCAACAGGTGCCGCGACAGGCTCCGCCGGAGGAAAGTTGCGGGCTTCCTTGGCTTGCCGAGCGGGCGGGAAGCCGACGCCGTTGCCGACGATGCCCCCAATCCCGAAAATGTTGCCGGAGCCCGCGAACAGCTGCGGCTGGTCGAGGCCGAAATCGGGCGCTTGCCGGTGCGGCTGCAAGAGGCGCTCGTGCTGGTCACTGTCGAAGGGTACAGCCAGGCCGAGGCTGCCGAGCTGCTCGGCACCACGGAGAAGGCCGTCGAGACGCGCATCTACCGCGCGCGCAACCGGCTGAAGGAGCGATTCGAAAACTTTGAGGGGTAGCGCAGGTGGCCGCGTAAGTGACGGTATACGCATTTTCAGGAGCTCCCTATGCCTGCCGTAAATCGCCGAAAATTCCTTGGAGCAAGTGCCAGCGGGCTGGGCCTGCTTGGCCTGGCCGGTGCCGTTCCCGCTTGGGCGCGAGGCGGAGATCTGCTCTCCGGGGCCGCCCGACGAGGTATCGACGAGGCGACCGGACCGAATATCGATCTGACGGTTGCGCGTTCGGCTTTCTCCTCCGGCAACAGGCGTGGCGGCGCGATTGCCGTCAATGGCAGCATCCCTGGGCCGCTCCTTCGCCTGCGCGAAGGGACCACCGTCCGCCTCAACGTTCATAACCAGCTTGAGGAAGACACCTCGATCCACTGGCATGGCCTGCTCGTGCCGTTCCAGCTCGATGGCGTGCCGGGCGTAAGTTTTCCCGGCGTGAAGCCGGGCGAGACCTTCACAGCGGAATTTCCCGTGCGGCAGGCGGGCACCTATTGGTGGCATTCGCATAGCGGGCTGCAGGAACAGGCCGGTCATTATGGTCCGATCGTGGTCGATCCCGCAGGTCCCGATCCGGTGCAGGCCGACCGCGAATATATCGTGGTGCTGAGCGAGTTCAGCGAAATGTCGCCCCACACGATCTTCGACAAGCTCAAGAAGGGCGAAGGCTACTTCAACTACAACCAGAACACCTGGACCGACGACTATCCGCTCTCGGGCGAGGATCGCCGGATGTGGGCCAGAATGCGCATGATGCCGACCGACATTCTCGATGTGTCGAGCGCGGCCTATACCTATCTTCTCAACGGTCACGGCCCGCTCGATAATCTGGAATACCTCTTCCGCCCCGGCGAGCGCGTACGCCTGCGCTTCATCAATGCCGGAGCCATGACCTTTTTCAATATTCGCATTCCCGGTCTGCCGATGACCGTCGTTCAGGCGGACGGGCAGAACGTTGAACCGGTAGAAGTCGACGAGTTCCAGATCGGCGTTGCTGAAACCTATGACGTGGTCGTGACGCCCCGCGAACAGCAGGCCTACACGCTGGTGGCGGAGTCGATGGACCGCTCGGGCATGGGCATCGCAACCCTGACGAGCACGCCTGGAGCACGCGCTGCCATCCCGCCGCTGCGCGATCCCCCGCTACTGACCATGGCCGATATGGGCATGAGCGGCATGGACCACGGAGCCGGCGAGAGCGATGCTGGTATGGCCGGCATGGACCATGGTGCCGGCGGGATGGCCGGAATGGATCACGGATCGAGCGGAGCGGCTGGCGCGGATGGGATGTCCGGTATGGATGGCGGTTCGGCGGAGATGGCCGGAATGGCTGGCATGGCGGGGGGCATGCAGATGCGCGACACGTCTCGGCTGCCGCCGGATGTCAGGGTCGGACCTGGCCTCGACATGGTTGCGATGAACCCGGTCGACCGTATGGGCGATCCCGGCATCGGCCTTGCCGATGTGCCGCACCGCACGCTTGACTATCGCAAGCTGCGTGCTCTGACGCCGCACCGCGAGGGCCGCACGCCGTCACGGCGAATGGAAATCCATCTGACCGGCAATATGGAACGCTACATGTGGTCGTTCGACGGCAAGAAGTTCTCCGCCGTCTCCGACGAGCCGATCCGCTTTGCCTACGATGAACGCGTGCGCGTGAAGCTCATCAACGATACGATGATGGCGCACCCAATTCACTTGCACGGCCATTTCTTCGAGCTGGTCAATGGCGCCCCGGCCGACCGTCAACCGCTCAAGCACACAGTTATCCTGCAGCCGGGTGGCAGCGCGCAGTTCGACCTGACGGCGGACGAGCCGGGCGACTGGGCCTTCCACTGCCACCTTCTCTACCACATGCATGCCGGGATGTTTCAGATCGTCACGGTTGCCAATCCGGACGGGAGCGAAGCATGAAGACTTTCAATTTCAGCTTCCTCGCCTCCGTCGCAGCAGGTTCAGTCCTCGCTTCGCCCGCCGCAGCCCAGCATGCCGGTCACTCGCCGGCGGAGCCGCAGCAGAGCGCCGAGGCGCAGTCTGACGCCAAGGTAAAGTGCGAGGAAGAAGCTGCGCGCCATCGTGCGATGGGACATCCGGTAACAGAGGGAGCGTGCGAACGTACTGCCCCGCCTGAAGCTGCGATGGACCATTCGACGATGGACCATTCGACGATGGATCATGGCTCGATGCCGCAGGGCAGGCCTAGCGAAGGCGCGATGGATCATTCGCAGATGAACCACGGCGACATGGGGCAGGCGGAAGCCAGCAGCTTGTCGATGGACCGTGGGCAGATGGATCACAGCCAGATGAACCATGGGCAGACGGGATCGCAGGACATGCAGGGCATGGACCATTCGGCGATGCAGATGAGCTCGAACGACGATATCCCGCTGCTGCCGCCTCCTCCCGAAGCTGGGAGCGGTCCCGCGCGCGCGGCGGTTGCGATCTGGGGCGAGGAAGCCATGAACGAAGCGCGGCGCGAACTTGTCCGCGAGACCGACGGCGGGATGCGCTTCTGGTTTCAGGGCGACCGGCTCGAATACCGCGCCCGCGAGGGAGCGGATGGATATCTTTGGGACATCCAGGGCTATTATGGTGGTGATATCGACAAGTTCTGGTTCAAATCCGAGGGCGAAGGCAGCTTCGGTGAGCCTGTCGAGGGAGCCGAAGTCCAGGCACTCTGGAGCCGGGCGATCGCTCCCTTTTTCGACCTGCAGACAGGTGTGCGCCAGGATTTGACAGGACCCGAGCGCACCCATGCTGTCATTGGCATACAGGGCATTGCTCCCTACCAGTTCGAGGTCGACGTTGCAGCGTTCGTATCGAACAAGGGTGATGTAACCGCGCGCTTCGAGGGCGAGCTTGATCAGCGCATCACGCAGCGGCTGATCCTCCAGCCGCGAGCCGAAATCGCTCTTTCGGCTCAGGATATTCCCGAACTCGGCATTGGCGCTGGCCTCGACCGGATCGAGGCAGGTCTGCGTCTTCGCTACGAGTTCGCACGCGAATTCGCGCCCTATGTCGGCGTCTCCCAGGAGTGGCGGATCGGTCAGAGTGCCGATTTTGCACGCGCCGCAGGGGAAGACCCTAGCGTGACGAATTACGTCGTGGGCATGCGATTCTGGTTTTAAGAGAAGGAAATATACAATGAGGACAAGACTATCCCTAAGCGCGGTCGCCCTGGCCTTGGCCGCAGGGGGCACTCCCGCACTGGCACAATCCATGGATCATTCTGCGCACTCGGACCCTGCGGCTTCGACGCAGATGGACCATTCGGCCCAGGACATGGACCATGCTGAGCATATGGCTGCGATGAACGATGACGTTGCTGGCGCAGAAGCGGTTCTGACATCATATCGCGATGCCCTGACGTCGCGCGATGCAGAGGCCATGGCCGCGCTGTTTGCCGAGGAATCCTTCGTTTACGAAAACGGCAAGGCGGAAGGCAGCTTCACGCATTACATGGAGCATCACCTAGGACCGGAACTCGATGCAATAACCAGCTTCACCTTCGGCGAACCGACGCTCGCAGTCACCCGGATGGGACATATGGCGTATGGCCGCGAAACGTACACCTATCGGATCGAACTGGCCGACGGTCGCGTAATCGACCGCGAAGGGGTTGCGACCTCGGTCCTCGCCCATGATGCAGATGGCTGGAAGATCGTTCAGTACCATTCATCGTCACGCGCACCGCGTAACAACTGATCTGATCGGGGGAACACCGATTGGCGACACGCTCTTTCAAGCTGCGTCTTCATGTGCTGGGCAACAAGCTTCACAAATGGCTAGCAGTCTTTGTCGGCGTCCAGGTGCTACTGTGGATGATCACCGGGGCGCTGATGTCGTTCCTCGACATCGAAGAGGTCCGGTCCGAACATGTCGTTTCGCGCGCACCGGAGGTCCTGCCCGCTGATGCTGTCCTGCCCCAATGGCTCGATAGCAGGGAGGGGGTGGTTTCCCTTGCGACGCGCGCGGTCGGCGGCAGGGCCGTAACCGAGGTCCGCCGGGACGATGGAAGCGTCACGCTCCGCGACCCGGACAGCGGCATTCTCCTTTCGCCTCTTCCCGCTGCAAGCGCACAGGCCATCGCTCGCTATGCCTGGACCGGGCCACCAACCACCATAGCGACCACGCGCCTCATCGAAGATGCTGTCGGGACCGAATTCCGGGGTCCGTTTCCGGCGTGGCAGATCACCTATGGCGATGAGGACAATACCCGCGTCTACATCGATGCATCGAGCGGCTCGGTGCTCGCTGCCCGCAGCGACACCTGGCGCCTGTTCGATTTTGTCTGGGGGCTGCATATCATGGACTGGACGCAGCGCGACCGGATCAACAGCTGGTGGCTGCTATTGTTCGGGATCGGCGGGACAATCATCGCGCTTTCGGGCTTTGTCCTGCTTGCCAACCGGTTTCCCAGGATCAGGCGGCGGGCGAAACCTGCGCCCAACGCTCCCTAAAAGCGTCCCTTGTTCACTCGGCCTTGGCTCGGGCAAAGCGGACCAGAAGGATCGTTAGCGCCGGCACGATCGTCCACATCGCGATCGGGATCAGCGCCAGTCCCGTTACTGGCTCGTGCGGCATCAACTCGCTGTAGCGCCAGCTTAGGAAACTGTTTGCCGGAAGCGATGTGGCGATCATTTCGACGGCAATGGCGACGACAAGCCCGAAGCCGAAATAGATCGCATAGGGTAGTTTGTCTGACTGCCAGGGCCACGCATGCCCGCCGCGCAATGCTGCAAGGCTGTAAGCTGTCAGCAGGATCACGCCATCGCCCAGGCTTGCAATGCCGCAGCGAATGGTCTGATCAAAGGGCTCGAGATTTCCCGGCTTGAAAAACGGCATCTGGAAGATCTCCCAGACGAACGCGATCAGGCCTCCACAAGCAAAGATGAGCCAATGGGTTCTGGTCATACTGCGGATACGCCGGAATGATGTGCGCAAGGAAATAGCGTCGGGCTGAAGTTCCACGTCCTGCATAACGCCCTTGCTGCCCCAAAGCCTGGATCAGTCACGGTCTTCGCGGCTCTCGGTCTTGGCCATGCGAGCAGCGCGTTCGAGAAATTTCCGCATGTCACCTGCTGCCAGTTCGGTAAGCGGATGCCGGCTCGCATCGGGGCGCGGTTCGATCATGTCCGCACGTTTCCTGATCTGTTCGATCTGTTCATCGCTCGCCCCGGACAAAAGGCCGAGAACTATGTTCTCGAGAGTTATGAGGCGAATGCGCATTTGCACCAGTTCGGCATGATCGGGCTCCGGGATATCCCAGCTGCCGTTCTCATTGACCGTGCTCACGACTGCTTCTCCGACGGCTCTGTTGTCACCATGATCTGTCTCATTCATCTCTACAGGCTTCGGTCAAAAAGGGTGACCGAAAAACCCCATTCCTGCAACCGGTTGTGCGATCGGCTCAGCCGTCTCCGGTGGGCGCGGTAATTGTTTGAGGGGAAGAGATGTTGGCTGCGTAAAGAGAATGAATGCGCACAGCACCCATCGCATGACCGACGAAAGGAAATCGATTATGAAACGGACAGCTCTAGCTCTCATTCTCGCTACTGGTCTGACAGCCACTCCGGCGATGGCTCAGGAACAGCATGACCACGGAGCTCAGGCTGCGGCACAGCAGCAGGATCACGCTAGCCACATGATGCAGGATTCCGAGGCCATGACGGCCCATCGCGAGAAGATGGCTGAAATGCGCGCGCTGATGCAGCAGGCCCGAGCGGCGAGCGATCCTGCCGAACGCCAAAGGCTTATGGCCGAGCACCGCACAGCGATGCAGGAGCACATGGCGGGGATGATGCAGGGGGACAATTCCGATTTGATGGCGGCCTGTCACCAGCGCATGATGATGCATGACATGATGGAGCAGATGGCCGCTCACGAGAACATAGCGCAAGACGATTAGGAGGCGGTGGCCGGGCTCTCGCTTGTGCCTGAGCCTGGCCACACTCTTACCAGGGCGCGGTGCCAGGCCCGACCATCTCGTAAGTAAAATTTGAACCCTCACGCGTCGACGATCGCCGCGCTCCATCACCGCAAGAGATGAAGGTTCGCAGAGCATTACAGACACGATAGGTCGCACGACCATCGCCAAGACCGGAGCCCGTAGAGAATGAAACGAATACAATTCATGGCTATCGTGGCCGCCAGCTTGCTCTTCGTCGGACCAGTTCAGGCTCATGGCGACGAAAAACACGGCGAAGAGACGAGCGCCGCGCCTGCCGCCGCGAATGGCGATGCGCACGACCAGGCGGCCATGGCGCAGATGGGCGACGGCGGAGCGGTTGGCGAGCCCTCAGCCGGGCACGACGAAGCAAGTGGAGGCCATGACGAGGCTGGTGGCCATGCTGATGAGGGCGATTCCGGCGTCATCGCCGTCCTGAAAAAACTGCATCCGGCAACGATCCATTTCCCGATTGCCTTGTTTCTCATGGCTGCGGCCACCGAATTGTTCGTGATGCGCCGGAAAGGAGCGGGCCTGGAAAGTGCGGTGCGCGTACTCGTTTACGGCGGAGCGACCGGTGCGGTGATAGCCGCACTATTCGGATGGATTCACACCGGGCTATGGTTCGGCGGCGATACCGTCATGCAGGTGCATCGATGGAACGGTATGCTGATCGCGGTTCTCGGTATTGCGATGGCATACCTCGCGAGCAGGCCGAGCCAGAGCCGCGCATGGTTGCGTACGGCTATCTTCTCGATGGCGGCACTTATTCTGGTGCAGGGCTTCCTTGGCGGCGAGCTCGCGCATGGGCCAAACCATCTCGGAATTTCCTGGCTCTGAAGGAGTTGAACAGCATGCGTACTTCCAGATTAAAAGCGGCGTTCGGGATTCTCGCGATTGTGCCACTAGTGTCCGCTCTTGCTGCTTGCGACGAAGCGCAGAAGAGCACACCCACCTCAGAGGTGTCGCCGATGGGCGAAGCGACGGTGATGCCCGGCACGGCACCCGAGGGTGGTCTTGCAGACCCGGCAACCTCTCCCTCCGAAAGTGAGTCAGTGGCTGCGCGGCAGGACGCTCTTTCGAAAGGCGATGCTGCCGCGCCCGCGTCTCGGCGAGCCGCCTCACCGGCACCACGCGTAATTGCCACATCCGCCGCGCCGGCACCGCGCGCTCAACCCGAGAGCGAGGCGACCCCGCCCGCCGATCCCCATGCCGACCATGACATGTCCTCGATGGCCGATCACGACATGGAAGGCATGTAATCCGGCGCATGGTCCATCAGTCAGGATAGTCAGGAGAAATCGTCTGCAAGCAATCGCGACGGAAATCCGGATATCAGAAAAGGACGGCCCCGCCTCCCCCCGAAGCCCTGCGGGTCGCAGGTGCCCATGGGGCCGTTCTGGAACCCCGCGTGAAGACCAACCCAACGCGCGGGGTTCCGTCTCTTTGTCTTCGTTGTCAACGTTCTAGGCGCTTCCCGGCATGGCTTCGTGCTATGCAAGCATTGCGCTGCCAATCGCCAGGTGGGACATGGAAAGGAACTGCCAATGGCCGAAAAAAGAAAGGCCGGTGCGCTGTCGCGCTGGGAAGACGAAGGCGGTGCGCTCCCTTGCGGGCCGCAGGAAGCCCTCGCGGCCGATTGCGAGAAATGGGACATCCCTCCGCTCACTGATGCCGAAATAATCCAGCTACGCATAAGGGTGATCGCGCTCGAAAACATGGTGCTAGGATTATTGTCCACGGCAAGCGATCATCAGCTCACTGCGATCGAACAACTGGCCGAGTTCATCTCCCCACGCGCCGACGCGACGCAGCATCCGCTAACCTTGCACGCTGCCACACAAATGGAGCACTTTGTCGAGCGCGCTCGACGGTTTCGCGAGGAACCTTCAGCCGATTGACCGACGCATGACCGGCCCTCGAACCCTGGCGCTCCTGCCTGCGGCTGGATCGCTGACCTGAAGAGACTGCGATGGGCCTCGATACGCTCCTCGTCCGCTATTTCCGCACTGCCGATCTCGGAATGGTTGGCGCAGAGACATTGGCATCGGGGATCGAGCGGTGCCAGGTCGATCTCGGTCTCGAGCATGACCGGGGCAAGCGCTTTGCCTTGTGGGCCATGCTCTACCTGCTCGGGTCTGCCCCCGACCTCGAGGCCGTGTTCGACAAGGCAGATGATCGGGATTCAGCCCGCAATTTCATGGATCTCCTGGCGGCATCGGAAGGCGATGGGGTAGGTTGATTGCAGCAGGGTCCTGGCACCTTCAGACCCACGCCCGATACCCATCCAGCTTTTGCCGCGAACAGTCCTGAACCAGGTCAGCTGAGGGCAGCAACCCGTTCCTTTCCGGCCGTGTTGGCAGCTGCGCTGCCTGCCCGCACCACCCGTCATAAACAGGTTTCCCTTGGAGCTTCGCTCCTGCGGTGCAGTCCTCCCATGCCCTGCTTCTTCTGGATGTTCGCAAGCCGGAGATGGTCTCCGGTTTGAGGAACTGAAGGAACTTATCTCATGACCAATATCGCAATCCTCACTGGCCGCATCGCCCGCGATCCGGAAACCCGCGAGACCCAGGGCGGAACCAACGTCACCGGGATCACCGTCGTCACCGATCGCCCCGCACGCGACAAGGACGGCAAGACCTACAAGGACGAGAACGGTTACACCGCCAAGGAAAGCGAGTTCCACCGGGTGACCTGTTTCAACGGCCTCGCCAAGACCGTCGGCCAGTATTGCTCCAAGGGCCAGCTGGTCAGTGTCCAGGGCCGCATCCACTACACCCAGTGGGAGGACAAGGACGGCGTCACGCGCTACGGCACCGAGATCCTCGCCGACAAGGTCGACTTCCTCTCCCGCGGCAATGGCTCGGGTGACGACAACGACAACACCGACGCTCCCGAGATCGACTGACATCGATCCGGTCGTCACTATACGAAGAGGCTCTGCCGGAAACGGCAGGGCCTTTTTGCTGTTCACCTGTCCTTTCGCTCGATCTTTTCTCCCTGGGTCAGACAAGCTTTGCCCAGATGGCCAGATCCATGCTGGCAGCGCTCATTCGAAGCCGTCGATTGTGGTGGACTGGATTGGCCTGGCTTTACCGCACTTCCAGCATGATGGTCCTGCGCCGCCCGCATCAAGGACGACAGGGGCCCCACCATTTTGCCCGCCGCCGGATTGCATCCGGCACCGGACAAAATCGTCACCCCCTGCGCCGCTTCGCGGTCGCCTTGGCAGGCGATCCTGTGACCCGGCCTGCCCAGGCCCATCCGCCGACCTCCTGTCGTCTTACGACAGATTTCAGGAGGATTATCATGACCTATTTCACGCAATGCACACTGCCCTCGCGCAACTATTTCGAGGCTCTGGCAACAGCCGAGCAACGGGCCTTGCACAGCTTCTTCGACCAGCATGTTATCGAGGATGACGAGATCGGATATCGCGCGGTCGACGAAGGCGACTACAACGCGCTGCCCCCGCATCTTGCGATCCGGGTCGTTCATACCGTCCATGGCGGAATGCTCGACGAGTTCTGAGTCATCCGGCAGGGCAGGGACCAGCAGCGGTTCCTGCCCTTTTTCATGTGTCTCAGTGGCCGGGCTTCAGGGTCAAGGTTTCTATCCCGTAGAAACCGGCGTTTCTCCGAGTATCAGCCTGGCCCACTGTCCGTCGGGCTATGTCGAGCGGGGCTGGGGACGCACTCTGTCCCGCGCATCTGGCGATGCGCTCCTGAGGGTGCGGCATTATGCGTTCCGGGGCCCCGCACGCACTTGCGAATCGGCAGCGGGTCGGGCGAGCGGGAAGCTACGGCCGCGACATGCCCCGCTTGCCTTGCTTCCCACAGGCCCTTGGCCGCTGCCTCTCTCGCAGGTGCGCCTTCTCTTTCGGGCCTTTCGGCATTGCAGCCGAAAGCCTGCCGGGCGGCGCGATGTCGCCGGGCTCTACACGGATGTCGCCCCTCCTCGATCTTAGCGAGCCCACTACCGGTAGGGGCGACAAATCCGAACGCACCATTGTGTCGCTCCCCCCATTGCCAAGGCATGCGCCATCACCCTCCGCAATCAGCGGCAGTTAGCCGCAGCCACCCAAGCCTCGTGGAGCTCATACAATGCCCGCCGTCCCCGATCCGGTCCGCCCCCGTTACCTGCGCACCCCCGATGCCGCGGTGCATCTGGGGCTTTCGCCGCGCACGCTCGAGAAGCACAGATGCTATGGAACAGGGCCGGTATACCACAAGCTCGGAGGCCGCATCGTTTACCGGCCCGAAGATCTCGACGCCTGGGCCGAGCAGGGCCTGCGCCGTTCGACCAGCGATCCGGGCACGGGCATCGTCCATCCTGCCAAGCGGATCGACGGCTACACCGGTCCGGTCCGGCGCTGAGGCGGTATGATGCGCTCCTTGAGGACATCGGACGGCGAGGCCGGACAGCTCGACCTGTTCGTCGGCGCGGGCAGCGACATCGCCGCGCGCGATGCCCAGGACCTGATGGCCTGGCCTTTCTTCAGCCTTGCCAAGACGAAGCGGGTGAAGCCGATCGACTTTCGTATGGGCGAGGTCGCCATTCTGGTCGAAGCGACCGCCGAGCATGGAATGGCTACGATCTGGGATGCCGATGTGCTGATCTGGGTAGCGAGCCAGATCGTCGAGGCGCGCGATGCCGGCAAAGCCACCTCGCGCCTGATCGCTGCGACGCCCCATGAAATCCTGACCTTCACCCGGCGCGGAACCGGAAAAGCTGGCTACGAGCGCCTGAAGGCGGCGCTCGACCGATTGCAGTCGACCAGCATCGCCACCTCGATCCGGCAGGACGGAGCACGGCGACGCCGACGATTTTCCTGGATCAACGAATGGCGCGAACGGCTCGATGACAAGGGGCGCGCACTCGGCATCGAAATGATCCTGCCAGACTGGCTCTACGAGGGCGTGCTCGACCGTGCGCTCGTCCTGACCATCGACCCGGCTTATTTCGCGCTCACCGGCGGTCTCGAACGCTGGCTCTATCGCATCGTTCGCAAACACGGCGGGAAGCAGAAGGGCGGGTGGAGTTTCGACATTTCGCACCTGCATGTGAAATCGGGCGCGCTCTCGCCATTGAAGCGCTTCGCTTTCGAAGTGCGGACCATCGTCCGCCGCCAGTCCCTGCCGGGCTACAGTCTCGCTCTTGAGCACCAGTTCGGCCGCGAGCGCCTCCTGTTCGTCGCGACGCCTGTCGATCCCTTTACAGCTGCGCGGCGCCGCATCGGTCTGCCCCTTGTGGAAAAGGGCGTGTGATGTTCGGACTATCAGGAACCATAACGTTCGGACGATCGGGAACCCGATGCCCGGACTATCAGGAACCGAGAGCCCGCGCGACTCGCCGGAAACGCAGCGCTTGCGGAGCCCTTAACAATGCTAACAAGGAATCTTCCAGATTCCTGCTAACACAGCCACGCCTGTGCAAAAGCGCAGCGCGCGCTTCGCTTCCGCCCGCGGAAAGGGTCGACGCAGGTACCGGTGAACCGCCACTCACGCATGTCAGACTGGTGTGGCGCGGCGGCGTGCAGGAAGACTGGCTTCGGTTCGGCAAGCCCGTTGAAGAGCGCATTCTTGATCGCCGGACGCGTATCGAAAGCTATGCTCCCGGACAGGTCTTTGCCTTGGTTCGGTGGGCTTCGAACGATTACGGGACTATCCGCTCGGCGTTCGCGATCGCCCGCGCCGTCAGCATCGGCGACCCGTTGACCACATTGCCGCAGGTCGATCCCGGCGCGCAAATCCTGTTGTCGGTGAAAGGCTGGCCCAAAGTCCGCCAGGCCTTTGCGCTGATCGATGCGATCGAGGAGCACGGCATCGATCCCTGCGATGTGGCTCCGGACCACTGGCGTCATGTCCACAACAGGCTGGCAGCGGGCATGCAGGCACGTTCCTATTCCCCTGCGCGCCATCGCGCCTGGCTGCGGCGGCGAAAGCTGCAATCATGAGGCGGCGCACCGCCTTTCTGGCAGGGATGGTCGCGGCAGCGACACTAGCCAGCGTTGCATTCCCGCTCTCGCGACTTTTCGTCTGGAACGCGACTGCCAGCGTGCCGATTGGCCTGTACTCTATCGGCGCAAAGACCGCTATTCAGATAGGCGACCGCGTCGCGATCGAACCTTCTTCCAGGCTGCAGCGATACCTCGCCTCGCGCGGTTATCTTCCTGCGGGCATTCCGCTCATCAAGGAGGTCGCGGCGCTTGGCGGGGATACGGTCTGCCGGCACGACCTTCTGATCACAATCAATGGGACGGCTGCGGGAGCGGCGCGTCGGCTCGACAGCCTTGGACGCGAACTGCCGGTCTGGGAAGGGTGCCGAACTATCGCTGCGGATGAACTGTTCGCGATGAACACGCGCGTCCCCGGCAGCTTTGACGGGCGTTATTTCGGGCCTGTCGCACGCGCCGATGTCATCGGGCGGGCGCGGCCCGTCTGGACCGATGAAGCGGGCAACGGAAAC
>NZ_CP067087.1:300000-560000 GCF_016745095.1 Croceicoccus sp. YJ47 | reverse complement strand
GACCGGAAGGTTGGTATGTATGCGGCACTTACAGATGAAAATATCTGGCTGAGATTATCGTCCGCACCAATTGGATGCGACAGGGTTTATGCAAGCCTGTCGTTGATGGTGTGGATTCTCAAGCGTGAGGTAAGAGCATTTGGTGGATGCCTTGGCATGTACAGGCGATGAAGGACGTGGCACGCTGCGATAAGCGTCGGGGAGTTGTGAGCAAACTTTGATCCGGCGATTTCCGAATGGGGGAACCCACCTTCACCATTTCTCTCAGTTGTTGGTTGATCCTTGGATTGGCCAGCGGGTGAGTGAGGTGGAAAAGGTATTACCAGAGTGAATACATAGCTTTGGTGAAGCGAACCCGGGGAACTGAAACATCTCAGTACCTGGAGGAAAAGACATCAACCGAGATTCCGTTAGTAGTGGCGAGCGAACGCGGACCAGGCCAGTGCTTCTCATTCAATTAGCAGAACACTTTGGAAAGAGTGGCCATAGCGGGTGACAGCCCCGTATGCGAAAATGATGTGAGAAGACTCGAGTAGGGCGGGACACGTGAAATCCTGTCTGAACATGGGGGGACCACCCTCCAAGCCTAAATACTCGTACATGACCGATAGCGAACTAGTACCGTGAGGGAAAGGTGAAAAGCACCCCGATTAGGGAGTGAAACAGTACCTGAAACCGAATGCTTACAAGCAGTTGGAGCCTCTTTAGGGGGTGACAGCGTACCTCTTGCATAATGGGTCAGTGACTTAATTTATCATGCGAGCTTAAGCCGTTAGGTGTAGGCGCAGCGAAAGCGAGTCTGAAATGGGCGCCAGAGTATGATGAATTAGACCCGAAACCCGGCGATCTAGGCATGACCAGGTTGAAGGTGCGGTAACACGCACTGGAGGACCGAACCGTTTAATGTTGAAAAATTATCGGATGAGTTGTGTTTAGGGGTGAAAGGCCAATCAAGCCGGGAAATAGCTGGTTCTCCGCGAAATCTATTGAGGTAGAGCGTCGGATGTATGCCGTTGGGGGTAGAGCACTGGATGGGCTAGGGGGTCGCGAGATCTACCAAACCTAACCAAACTCCGAATACCAACGAGTCTTATCCGGCAGACAGACGGCGGGTGCTAAGGTCCGTCGTCAAAAGGGAAACAGCCCTAACCTACAGCTAAGGTCCCCAAGTCATCACTAAGTGGGAAAGCATGTGGGAATCCCAAAACAACCAGGAGGTTGGCTTAGAAGCAGCCATCCTTTAAAGAAAGCGTAACAGCTCACTGGTCTAAATAAGGGTTCCTGCGGCGAAGATGTAACGGGGCTAAAGTGATGCACCGAAGCTTAGGGTTCATAGTTTACTATGAGCGGTAGCGGAGCGTTCCGTAGGCGAGTGAAGCGGGAGGGTAACCGACCGTGGACGTATCGGAAGTGCGAATGCTGACATGAGTAGCGACAAAAAGGGTGAGATGCCCTTTCGCCGAAAGACCAAGGGTTCCTACGCAATGCTAATCAGCGTAGGGTTAGCCGGCCCCTAAGACGAGCCCGAAGGGGGTAGTCGATGGGAACCACGTTAATATTCGTGGGCCTGAAGATGTGTGACGGATTGTGGCAGTCGTTCGATCTTATTGGATTGATCGGGCGGTGAAGCAGTCCCAGGAAATAGCCTCTTCATATAGACCGTACCCGAAACCGACACAGGTGGTCAGGTAGAGTATACCAAGGCGCTTGAGAGAAGTATCCTGAAGGAACTCGGCAAATTGCCTCCGTACCTTCGGAAGAAGGAGGCCCTGTATCGACGCAAGTCTTTGCAGGGGGCACAGGCCAGGGGGTAGCGACTGTTTAGCAAAAACACAGGACTCTGCTAAGTCGGCTTCAAGACGACGTATAGGGTCTGACGCCTGCCCGGTGCTGGAAGGTTAAGAGGAGGAGTGCAAGCTCCGAATTGAAGCCCCAGTAAACGGCGTAACTATAACGGTCCTAAGGTAGCGAAATTCCTTGTCGGGTAAGTTCCGACCTGCACGAATGGCGTAACGACTTCCCCACTGTCTCCAGGATATGCTCAGCGAAATTGAATTCTCCGTGAAGATGCGGAGTACCCGCGGTTAGACGGAAAGACCCCGTGCACCTTTACTGCAGCTTCAGAGTGGCATTAGGAAAGAACTGTGTAGCATAGGTGGGAGGCTTTGAAGCGACGGCGCCAGCTGTCGTGGAGCCATAGGTGAAATACCACCCTGTTGTTTTCTGATGTCTAACCTCGCACCGTTAGCCGGTGTAGGGACCCTCTGTGGCGGGTAGTTTGACTGGGGCGGTCGCCTCCTAAAGAGTAACGGAGGCGCGCGATGGTAGGCTCAGGACGGTTGGAAACCGTCTGCAAGAGTGCAATGGCATAAGCCTGCCTGACTGCGAGACTGACGAGTCGAGCAGAGACGAAAGTCGGTCATAGTGATCCGGTGGTCCCTCGTGGAAGGGCCATCGCTCAACGGATAAAAGGTACGCCGGGGATAACAGGCTGATGATTCCCAAGAGCTCATATCGACGGAATCGTTTGGCACCTCGATGTCGGCTCATCACATCCTGGGGCTGGAGCAGGTCCCAAGGGTTTGGCTGTTCGCCAATTAAAGTGGTACGTGAGCTGGGTTCAGAACGTCGCGAGACAGTTTGGTCCCTATCTGCCGTGGGCGTCGATACTTGAAAGGAGTTGCCCCTAGTACGAGAGGACCGGGGTGAACATACCTCTGGTGTACCTGTCATCCTGCCAAGGGTGCCGCAGGGTAGCTATGTATGGACGGGATAACCGCTGAAAGCATCTAAGCGGGAAGCCTCCCTTAAGATTAGGTATCTTCGAGTCGTGATAGACCATCACGTTGATAGGCCGGGTGTGGAAGTGCGGTAACGCATGGAGCTAACCGGTCCTAATAACTCTGATCATGCTTGATGAATCTGCACCATCAATGACAGCCTTGGGTAACCCCGAGCGTCGTTGACCGGACGATCATCCAGCCAGATACGCCCAAGTATATCGCATCGATTAAAACCCGTGACACGCCAGCTTCATTGCTTGGTGACCATAGCGTCTGTGACCCACCCGATCCCATCTCGAACTCGGCCGTGAAACCGGACAGCGCCGATGGTACTAATGCTCAAGCATTGGAAGAGTAGGTCGTCGCCAGGCATTGAAGCCAGCGTGTCACGGGTATAACCCATTCACTTGTCAAAGGGCTGACCCCAAAAGGGCAGCCCTTTTTCCACGTTGGCGCAAAGCCAACACGGCGCAGTACGCGCCCGTCGCGGGGTGGAGCAGTCCGGTAGCTCGTCAGGCTCATAACCTGAAGGTCGTTGGTTCAAATCCAACCCCCGCAACCAATCCACACACTCACAATATTCCCAACCCGCAACAGCCGGTGGATGCGGCGAAAGTGGCATAGCCGGCCTTGGTTAGAAGGCGTTGGAGGCCGAGGTGTGCGCACCTCGACGCCAAAAACCAGCGGACCCGTCATGTAACGGGTCGCGCAACCCGCGCACGCAACAGAGCGCGGCTCACCATTCGAGCACGATCTTGCCAAAATGCTGGCCTGATTCTTCATGACGGAACGCATTGGCGATCTGATCGAGCGGAAAGCTGCGGTCGATTACCGGTCGGATGCCGGTTGCGCCAAGCGCGCGGACAAGATCCTGCTGCATTCGCCGATTGCCCACGACCAGCCCCTGAAGCCGTGCCTGGCCGCGCATGAGCAGTGCCGTCGGCACTTCGCCGCCCGCACCCGTCAGCACGCCGATCAGCGCGATATGCCCGCCGATGGTCACTGCATTGATCGACTGCGGCAAGGTGCCGGGTCCGCCGACCTCGACCACATGGTCGACGCCGCGCCCGTCGGTGAGATCGCGCACGGCATCGCCCCATTCGGGTGTCGTCTTGTAATTGATGGTGTGATCTGCGCCGAGCGCGCGGACGCGCTCGAGCTTTTCATCGGATGACGAGGTCGCGATGACCGTCGCGCCCATCGCCTTGGCCAGTTGCAGCGCGAAAATGGACACGCCGCCTGTGCCGAGCACGAGCACGCTCTCTCCGGCCTTTATTCCGCCATTCACGACGAGCGCTCGCCATGCGGTGAGCGCGGCGGTCGTCAGCGTCGCGGCCTCGGCATGGCTATATCCTTTCGGCGCGTGGGTGAAATAGGATGTCGGACGAACGACCCATTCGCGCGCATATCCGTCGATGCCGTCGCCGGGCGTCGTGCTGAAATCGCTGATCGCCGGTGTGCCGTCCAGCCATGTCGGAAAGAATGTCGAGACGACGCGGTCGCCTTCGGAAAATTCGGTGACGCCCGCACCGACAGCTTCGACCACGCCGGCGCCGTCCGCCATCGGAATGCGTCCGTCGGCGGTCGGCAGGCGGCCCGAAACGACACTGTAATCGTGGAAGTTGAGCGAGCTGGCGTGGAGCCGGACCCGGATCTCGCCAGCCGCCGGCGCGCCGGGATCATCGAGGTCGACGATTTTCAGCGATTCCAGCGTGGCCGGATTCGTAACCTTGGCAGCTTTCATTCCAAGTCCTTTTTTCGATGTCGGGCATCCAACCGACCGCACTGGGCCCAGTTCCTCGTCGCACGGCGACCCCCGATGGTCGCGCACCGTAAAATCTTGCTCCGAGGCCAGTGCGAAGCACGCCGCACCGACCCGCCGGGCACAGGACCCATGTGTCTGACGCGCACCGTTAACCCACCACGCCGTACCGAATGTCGCATGATGGCCCAGCGATCGAAACAGCGCGGCGCGCGTGCGTCGATGATGTGGCGCATACCCTACAGCGTGTCGCCATGGCGGCGAAGTCCCGTCCGGCGGGGATAGAATCCGGCTCGCCAATGGCGGATGCAGGGCCGATTGAAATTAGGAGACCGAGATGATTTTATCAGACACCGCCGCCATCGTCACAGGCGGGGCGAGCGGTTTGGGCGAGGCAACCGCGCGGGTTCTGGCGAAGGAAGGCGTGAAGGTCACCCTTTTCGACATGAACAGTGAGAGAGGGGCCGAGGTCGCCAGCGAAATCGGCGCGCATTTCTGTGAGGTCAACATCACGGACGAAGCGGCGGTCGACAAGGCTTTCGCCAGCGCTCGTGCCCAGCATGGTCAGGAGCGGATCCTCATCAATTGCGCCGGGGCCGGCAACGCCATCCGGACGGCGTCGCGGGCGCGGGATACGGGCGAGATTCGCGCCTTCCCGATAGCGGCGTTTCAAAAGATCGTGGGGATCAACCTGGTCGGGACGTTCCAGTGCATTGCCAAGTCCGCTGCCGGAATGCTCACACTCGACCCGATGGATGGTGGGGAGCGCGGAGCCATCGTCAACACCGCCTCCGCAGCGGCCGAGGACGGCCAGGTCGGGCAGGCTGCCTATGCCGCGTCGAAGGCCGGGATTGTCGGCATGACCTTGCCCATCGCGCGCGATCTCATGGGGGAGGGGATCCGGATCAACACGATCCTGCCCGGCATTTTCGACACGCCGATGATGAAGCAGGCATCGGATCAGGTGCGTGCGTCGCTCGCCGCGAGCGTTCCGTTTCCCAAGCGCCTCGGCAAGGCGGATGAATTTGCCAGCCTCGCGCTGGAAATGTGCCGGAACTCCTATTTCAATGGCGAGGATGTCCGGCTCGACGGGGCCATCCGCATGGCACCGCGCTAAGAAAAAGGGGCGGCGCGCTTCGTTGCGCTCCGCCCCTCTTCTGCTGCGGATTATACGCGCTCGATGATGATCGCAGGCGCCATGCCCCCCGCCGCGCACATCGTGACGAGAGCATAGCGCCCGCCGGTTCGTTCCAGTTCGTCGAGAACCGTACCGATCAGCATTGCGCCTGTCGCGCCAATGGGGTGCCCCAGCGCGATTGCCCCGCCATTGACGTTCACCTTCGAAGCATTGAGGCCGAGATCCCTGATAAATTTCAGCGGAACGACCGCGAATGCCTCGTTGGCCTTCGGCGTTCGCGCAGGCTACAGGTTCTAGGGCGCCGCCGAAGCGTTTCGGGGGCAGATCTTGCCCCGTGAGATCTGGTTTGGGATCAGGACATGTTCGGGCTTCATCGGTGTATTGAACACACACCGGTGGAGCCCGATTTTCCGAACGGATCGGAAAGCCGCACGCCGTTATTGCGCGATCATCGCGTTCGTCAGAAACGCCGGGCGCATGATTCCTGGTCCCGTGTCCATGATTTGTGTGCCCATGCGCGGCCCCAATCGCTAAGGGCATCAGCGATGACCATGACGCAGGATAGTGCCGGACGTTCCGGCGGCGTATTTGCGCCCATCATGCCGTTTGCCGCATTGCTGGCGGCCATGGTGACGCTTGCGATCGGCACGTCGATCGGCAAATCGCTGTTTCCGCATGTCGGCGCGGCGGGGACGGTGGCCTACCGGGTCGGGTTTTCGGCGCTGTTTCTGCTGGCGATCTGGCGACCGTGGCGTCGGCGATACAGCGCGGCGGAGTGGCGGCTTTTCGCCGCGTTCGGGTCGTCGCTCGGCCTGATGAACCTGTGCTTTTACCTGTCGCTGCGGACCGTTCCACTCGGCATCGCGATCGCGACGGAGTTCATGGGGCCGCTCGGCGTTGCATTGTGGGGCACGCGCCGCCCCCGCGATCTTGCCTGGCTTGGCCTGACGCTCGTGGGTCTCGCGCTTCTGCTCCCGATCGAGGAGACGGGATCGCGGCTCGATCCGGTGGGCATGGCATTCGCCGCGTCGGCGGGGGTGTTCTGGGCGCTCTATATCGTGTTCGGCGGAAAGCTCGCGCATCAGCATGCCGGGCACAGCATCGCGATTGCCATGGGCGTCGCGGCCGTAATCGTGGTGCCGGTCGGTGTGGTCAGCGCGAATGCCGCGCTGCTCGACCCGCGATTCATCGCAACCGGCATGGTCGTGGCGGCGGTGTCGAGCGCGATCCCCTACTCGCTGGAGATGGTTGCGCTCAAACATATTCCCGCGCGCGTTTTTGGCACGTTGACCAGCGTGGGAGCCGGCCATGGGCGCGGTCGCGGGCTTTCTCTTCCTCCACGAACTGCTTTCGCCGCGTCAGGGCATCGCCATCGTCTGCGTCATTCTCGCCTCGGCCGGGACGGCGATGACCGCGCGCCGGGAGGCCGAGCCGGTGCTCAACGAATTGCCGCCTGCCTGATGGCGGGCCGGCGGCCCGTCATGGCGCAGCCGGTGAAACCGGCTCCGGTGTCATGACGCGCGCGCAGGGTCACGCGCCCGCCGGCGTTCCCGTATCCTGCGTTTGGGGCAGGGGGAGCGGCGTCGCGGCGCAAATGGTCCGCAGCGCGGATTGCAACCCTTCCTCGATCGTGGGGTGATAGAAAGGCAGTTCCAGCATCTCGCTCGCCGTGACGCGCCGTTCGATCGCCCACGCGATCGCATGGGCAAGATGGTCGCCCGCCGGCGCGACGAGATCGGCCCCGATCAGCCGGCCCTCGGGCGCGGCGGCGTAGAGGGTGAGCACGCCTTCGTTGCGCCCCTCGACCCGTGCGCGGCCCTGATCCGAGAAGTCCGCGGTTCCGCTGACCGCGCTTTCGTCCTCGGCCACGCCGATGCTGGCCACGGGCGGGTCGGTGAAGATCATCGTGAATTTCACGTGCCGGTCGATGGAAATCGGCGCGGGCAGGGCGGCGGCATTGCGCCCGGCGATCCGGCCATCATGCGAAGCCTCGTGCAGCACGGGAACATCGGCGGCGACATCGCCCGCCATGAAGATCGCGCTCGTCCCGCATCGCATGGTTTGGCGGTCGTGGCACGGTACGCCATCATCGTCGCATTCGAGGCCGGCATTCCCGATGTCGAGCCCGTCGAGATGCGGCGGACGGCCGAGCGCGGCGAGCAGCATGTCGAACTCCGCCTCGCCCTTGTTATCGTCGCCGCTCCATTTCACGCGCACGCAATCGCCATCGCGCGACGGTTCGACATCGACGCCGAGGTGGACGGTCATGTCGCTCTCGATAATGTCGCGCAATGCGTCGTGCACCTTGTCGCAGCGCAGGTTACCCATGCGATCGGCCCGGTCGAAAAGGGAAACCTCCGTCCCCAGCCGCGCGAAAGCCTGCGCCATTTCGAGCCCGATCGAACCCGACCCGACCACGGCCAGCCGCCGGGGCAGGTCATCGAGCTCGAACATGTTTTCATTGGTGAGGAGCAAGTCGCCGAGCGCGGCGAAGGGCGGCGGCACGACCGCCTTCGACCCCGTGGCGATGACGATGGCCTTCGCCTCGACAAAGCGGCCATCGGACAGGGCGAGGCGGTTCTCGCTCTCGAACCGGGCGCGGGCCTGCACGCGGATGTCGTCGGGCAGATCCATGATGGATTCGCGGGTGAGGCGGACGAACCGGTCGCGTTCGGACCGGACCCGCTCCATCACCGCGGGACCGTCGACGCGCATATCGCCGACCTCGATCCCGAACAGGCCGGCCTTGCCGATCCGATGCGCTTCCTTCGCCGCGGCGAGCAGAAGCTTGGACGGCATGCAGCCTGTGTTTGCGCATAACGTCCCCCGGAATTCCGGGTCGATCAGCAATGTCGTCGCCCCGCTGTCGCGGGCGGCGCGCTCGGCGGCGAGCCCGGCCGTGCCCGCCCCGATCACCGCCACGTCGCAGCTTAGCGTGGCGCTCATTTGCCTTTCGCGATCCGGATCGACTTCACATTGACGAATTCCTTGATCCCCTCGGGGCCGTGTTCACGTCCGTAGCCCGAATTCTTCACCCCGCCGAACGGCATGTTGGGCGATGCGATGTCGAACGTGTTGATGCACACCATGCCGGTGTCGAAATGCTTCGCCGCCAGTTCGCGCGCGCGGTCGGTATCGCGGCTGAATATCCCGCCGCCCAGGCCATAGCGGCTGTCATTGGCGATGCGCATCGCGTCCTCGTCGTCCTTCGCCTTGATGATGGAGGCGACCGGCCCGAACAGCTCGTCGTCATAGGCCGGTTGCCCCGGCGCCACGTCGGCCAGTACGGTGGCCGGATAGAACCAGCCTTCGCGGTCGGGAACCGTCCCGCCGGTCACGAGGCGGGCGCCTTTCGCGACGCTCTGCGTGACCTGCTCGTGCAGTCCGTCGCGCTGCGATTTCGACACCATCGGGCCGAGCTTCGTATCCTTTTCGGTGGGATCGCCAAGTTCGATGCCGGCGAACTGCTTGCCATAGGCGTCGACGAATGCATCGTAATTCTTCTCGGTCACGATGAACCGCTTTGCATTCACGCAGGTCTGGCCATTGTTGTAGATCCGGCCCGCGACGCAGGTTTTCACCGCAAGGTCGAGATCGGCATCGTCGAGCACGATATACGCATCGTTGGAGCCGAGTTCGAGCACCGTCTTCTTGACCGCCTCGGCCGCTTTCTTCGCGATGTGGCGCCCGGCCTTGTCGCTTCCGGTCATGGTCACGCCGCGCACCAGATCATGCGCGATGAGCGTGTCGGACTGGTCATGGGTGATGCGCAGCACGCCGAAAAGCCCCTTGGGCAGGCCGGCCTTTTCGTAAAGCCGCCCGAGATATTCGCCGCTTCCCGTGCAGTTTTCGGCGTGTTTGAGCAGGACGCCATTACCGGCCATCAGGCTCGAAATCGAATAGCGCACGGCCTGATACGCGGGGAAGTTCCAAGGCTGAATGCCGTAGACCACGCCGATGGGCGCATGCGTCACGATGGCGGTGGCGCCCTTGGCCTCGCGTTCCTCGTCGGCGAGAACGGCTGGGCCATCCTTTGCGGTATAGTCGCAGATCGCGGCGCAAAGCTCGATCTCGTCACGGCTGTCGCCGATCAGCTTGCCGACCTCGCGCGTCATCAATTGCGCGAACTCTTCCTTGTTGTCGCGCAGCGCCTTGCCGATGGCGGCAATGACGCTGGCGCGATCCTCAAGGCTTTTCAAACGCCAGTCGAGGAAGGCCTTGTGGCTGTCCTCGACGACGCGGGCGGCGTCCTCGTCGCTCATGTAGGAATAGGTCTCGATGACCTCCTGGGTGAGCGGGTTGATGGTGGTGAAGGTCTGGTCGGACATGAATGAAATCCTTGAATCGTGTGATGTTGGGTGTGGTCTTGCGGGGTCAGCCGTAGGTGCCGCGATGTTTGGAGAGCGCTTTTTCCGTATCGGCGAGCGCGTCGAGAATTTCGTCGCGCCAGCCGCCGTGCGGGAGCCGGCGAACCGCCGAATGCGCGGCGCACACGGTCGGCGTGTCGGCCCATTTTTCGGCCAGGTCGCGCGCCCATGCGGCAAAGGCGTCCGCGGCACCGGCCCGTTTTTCGAGTGCGCTCGGTACGGTGGGGTGAAACTTGAGCCGGGATTGCGGGACTACGGACTTCAATACGCCCGGCGCCGCGAGCACGTTGATCGTATCGTCGACATGGACGATCCGGCTCTCCCGATGTCGCACCAGCACGGACGCGGCATGCACGCGATCGTTATCGGGCACGAGCTCGAGCCCGGCCGGCACGGAGAATTCCAGCTCCTCGGCAAATTCGGCCTGCGTCGCCGCATCCTCGATCAGCGCGTCGTCCCATGGCAGGGACGGCGCGTTTTCGCGGTGGCGCTTCGTGCCGAGCAGGCGCGCATCCGGCGCGATCCGGTGCGCGAATTCGCAGTGGAGCGTGTGAAACGGATGCACGTTGAGGATCGCGTCGATCTTCGCGCCATTGTCAGTCAGGCCGAGCAGCGCGCCGCGGTCCTCCCCCTCCACGCCATAGCTGTCGATGAGCAGGTAGCGCCCGTTTGCCCGGCGAATGAGCGACATCTGCGTGCCCACGTCGATCAGCCCGCCAATGCGGAACTTGCCACGGAAATTGATGAAGTCGGTCGCGAGCTGTTGCATGATCGCCGGGTGTCCTTTCCCGGACGGGCGCCCGGCTGGATGCGTGGAGAATGTGATGCAGGAATGAGCCAGCGCGCCAATTGTTCCATTGCGCGGGATTACATTGCGCACAATTTGATTTTGTGTGCAGTGAATTGATGGCTGTTGCTATGCTGTGCCCGCGATGATCGACAGCTTCATTCCAGACCGCATGGGCCACAGCGCCGCATGACCGGGCCAGACGCCACCGCCCCGCCGGCCGCGGGGCCGCGCGATCCGCTGCTGCTCGATTCGCAGCTGTGCTTCAAATTCTATGCCGCCAGCAATCTGGTGAACCGGCTTTACGCGCCGGTGCTGTCGCAGCTCGGTCTCACCTATCCGCAATATCTGGCGATGCTGGTCCTGTGGGAATGCGACGATCAGACGGTCGGCGCGCTCGCCGCGCGGCTGTATCTCGACAGCGGGACGATCACCCCGTTGATGAAGCGGCTTGAGAATGCGGGCCTCGTCAAGCGCATGCGCGATCCCGCGGACGAGCGGCGCGTGCGTATCCGGCTGACGCAGGCGGGCCGCGACCTGCGGGCGGCGGCGCGCAAGGTTCCCGGCATCATGCTCGCCGGGCAGGACGAGGCGCGGGTCGATGCCTTGCGCGAAACGCTGGGCGAGATGGTCGATACGCTCGCCGCGATGCAGGCCGCGCGCTGAGGGCGGGGCGGGGCGCTGTTTCCCCGCGCCCGCGCTCCCCGCCGTCACGGGATCAGAAACGAAGCCCCATTCCCGCACTCAGCACCCACGGATCGAGCCTGTGCTCTGTCCGGATGGCGAGCGTGTCGCCGGCGTGCCAGCGTGCCGTGGTGTCGATGAAATAGCGTTTCGCATCGAGGCTCACCATCAGCCCGGCGTCATTGACCGGCACGTCGATGCCTGCCTGAAGCGCGAAACCCAGTTCGTCCGAAAGATCGAAATCGGTGACGCCGAGCGGAATTGTCGCGGCGCCGGGCTTCTCGTCGATAAAGATGAAATAGGCCGGTCCCGCGCCGACATAGGGTTTCCCCCCGCCCAGATCGAAGTGATATTTCACCGTCACCGTCGCGGGCACCAGCTTTGCATCTGCCACGAGTTCCGCGCCGGGAAGCCCTGTCGTGCCATCGACGTCGTGCTGCGTGAGGCAACAGATCGTCTCGACCGAAAATGCGTTCGTGACGAAATATTCGATGGCGAGGGTCGGCACGACATTGTCGTTCGCCTTCGTCTGCGTCCCCGTGGGCAGGCCGACGATGTCCGTGTCGACATCGGTGATGGCCCCATCCGGCAGGACAGCGGTGACAAATCCGCGGACCTGAACCGATCCGGCGCGGTCGGGCGTGCGCGTCTGGGCGAGGGCGGGGGTGGTGGCGGCAAGCGGCATGGCAAGCGCGGCAAGCGCCGCGATACCGCGCGCGATCGGGCCGTGCGCGACAGGAAGTTTCATCGATAATGTCCCGGCAGGGCGGCGGCCGCCCGGTGCGGCCAAGGGTTTTCGCGCTGCCATCGCGGCACTGCACCCGCGCCGCGCCGCCTGCATTGATCCACGTCAATGCCGGGTGCGCCGTGCGCAGCCCGCCATGTTTTACCGCAATTTGCGATGGATCAATGAACGCCCGCCGCACCGGCCCTAGCGAGCCTGGCGAAACCAATGGAGATTGCGATGCAAGCGGAAGCTGCACTCGGCCGGGCGATATTATGGTTCGCGATATTGCTGATGTCGATCATCGTGGCGGCGACCGCGGCCGACCACGCATTTGCGGTGCAGGCGGGGATCGTCGCGCTTGTCGCGCTCGTGCTGATGATGATGAGCGCGACGCGTTTTGACCCGGTGGGCCGGGCGCGCGGGTTTTTCCGCATGCCGGAGGGGGCGTCGCGCTATGACGACGACGTGATCCGCTGGGGCGTGATCGCGACGATGTTCTGGGGGATCGTCGGCTTCCTGGTGGGCGTGTTCATCGCGGCGCAGCTCGCCTTTCCGCAGCTCAATTTCGAGCCGTACCTGAATTTCGGGCGGGTGCGTCCGCTCCATACCTCCGCCGTGATCTTCGCCTTTGGCGGCAATGCGCTCATCGCGACGAGCTTTTACGTGGTGCAGCGCACCTGCCGCGCGCAGCTTGCGTTCCCCGCGCTCGCCCGGTTCGTGTTCTGGGGCTACCAGATGTTCATCGTGCTCGCGGCGAGCGGCTATCTGCTCGGCATCACGCAGTCGAAGGAATATGCCGAGCCGGAATGGTATGTCGATATCTGGCTCACCATCGTGTGGATCGCCTATGGCGCGGTGTTCATCGGCACGCTGGTGCGGCGGCACGAACCGCATATCTATGTCGCGAACTGGTTCTATCTCGCCTTCATCGTGACGATCGCGATGCTGCATGTCGTCAATAATCTGGCCGTGCCGGTGAGTTTCATGGGCTCGCGCAGCTACAGCGCCTTTGCCGGGGTGCAGGATGCGCTGACGCAGTGGTGGTACGGGCACAATGCGGTCGGGTTCTTCCTGACGGCGGGCTTCCTCGCGATGATGTATTACTTCGTGCCGAAGCAGGCGGAACGCCCGGTCTATTCCTATCGCCTGTCGATCATCCATTTCTGGTCGCTGATCTTCCTCTACATCTGGGCGGGGCCGCATCACCTGCATTATACCGCGCTGCCCGACTGGGCGCAGACGCTGGGCATGGTGTTTTCGGTGATGCTGTGGATGCCGAGCTGGGGCGGCATGATCAACGGTCTGATGACGCTCAACGGCGCTTGGGACAAGGTCCGGACCGACCCGATCATCCGCATGATGGTCATGGCGCTCGCCTTTTACGGGATGAGCACGTTCGAAGGGCCGATGCTGTCGATCAAGAGCGTCAATTCGCTCTCCCACTATACCGACTGGACCATCGGGCACGTGCATTCGGGCGCGCTGGGCTGGAACGGGATGATCACTTTCGCCTGCGTCTATTACCTCGTGCCCCGGCTGTGGAAGCGGGAGCGGATGTTCTCGCTGCGCATGATCAACTGGCACTTCTGGCTCGCGACCGTGGGGATCGTTTTCTACGCGGCGAGCATGTGGGTCGCCGGCATCACGCAGGGGCTGATGTGGCGCGAATACGGAGCCGACGGCTATCTGGTGAACAATTTCGTCGACACCGTCGCCGCGCTCCACCCGATGTATGTGATGCGTGCGTTCGGCGGGCTGCTCTACCTTTCGGGCGGGGCGATCATGGCCTGGAACGTGTGGATGACGATGGCGGGTCGCCTCCGCGATGAAAAGCCGATGCGCGATGCCGCCTACGATCCCGCCGCCGACCGGCCTCTCCCCCCCGAACCGGCTGAATAGGAAGCCTGCCCGCCATGTCCATTTCCGACCCTGCACCCGACAACCTGCCCCTGTCGCAGGAGCCGCCCGACGTGGAGGCGACCGTGCGCGGGCACAAGCGGCTGGAGCGCAATATCACCCTCCTCGCCATCGCGACCTTCGTGACGGTGGCGATCGGCGGGCTGGTGGAAATCGCGCCGCTGTTCTGGATCGACAACACGATCGAGCAGGTGGAAGGGATGCGCCCCTACACGCCGCTCGAACAGGCGGGGCGCGACATCTACATCCGCGAGGGTTGCTATGCCTGCCACAGCCAGATGATCCGCCCGTTCCGCGACGAGGTGGAGCGTTACGGCCATTACAGCCTCGCCGCCGAAAGCATGTACGACCATCCGTTCCAATGGGGGTCGAAGCGGACCGGGCCGGACCTTGCCCGCGTCGGCGGCCGCTATTCCGACGAATGGCATGTGCAGCATCTCACCGATCCGCAAAGCGTGGTGCCGCAAAGCGTGATGCCGCAATATGGTTTCCTCGGCGAGACCACGCTCGACATCGCGGATGCGGGCGCGATGCTGACCGCGCTGCGCCGGGTGGGTGTGCCCTATTCCGATACCGACATCGCGCGCGCTAACGAGGATCTCATCGTGCAGGCCAACCCGGAGGCGGGCGACGCGGCCGACCTGCTCGCCCGCTATCCCAAGGCGCAGATCCGCGATTTCGATGGCGATCCGGGCCGCGTGACCGAAATGGACGCGCTGCTCGCCTATCTGCAGATGCTGGGCACGCTGGTCGATCTCGACAGCGCCGCCGCGCAGGAGGAACTCGCGCAGGAGAAGGGGCGATGAGCGTTTACGAAACGCTGCGCCATTTCGCCGACAGCCACGCGCTGATCGCGATGTTCGGGGTGTTCGCGATGCTGTGCGCATGGCCGTTCCGCCCCGACGCGCGGGCGCACAACCGAACCGCCGCCCATTCCATCTTCAAGGACGAAAACGATGGCGAATAGCCGCATCGACCCGGCCACCGGCACCGAAACGGTCGGCCACGAATGGGACGGGATCGAGGAACTCGACACGCCGATGCCGCGCTGGTGGCTATGGACGTTCTATCTCACCATCGTGTTCGCGATCGGCTATGTCATCGCCTATCCCGCATGGCCGATGGTCGACCGCGCCACGAAAGGCGTGCTGCACTGGTCGAGCAGGGGCGATCTGGCCAGGGACATGGACGCCGCCGAACAGGCGCGCACCGGCGTGCACGAGGCGCTTTCCCGCGTGCCGGTCGAACGCCTGCCGGACGATAGCGCGCTGCTTGCGCAGGCGGTCGCGGGCGGGCGCGCCGCGTTCCAGGTGCATTGCACGCAATGCCACGGTTCGGGCGGCGCGGGGAGCCAGCGGCTCGGCTACCCCAATCTCAACGACGATGACTGGCTGTGGGGCGGCGATCTGCGCGCCATCGAATACACGCTGGTCAATGGCATTCGCGCGCCGGGTCACGACGATACCCGGCAAAGCCAGATGCCGCCCTTCGAAGGGGTGTTCGACCCTGTGCAGATGGACGCCTTGATCGACCATGTCCTCGCGCTCAGCGGGAAGCGGGAGAACAACCGGCAGGGCGCGCAGATCTTTGCCGACAATTGCGCCGCCTGCCATGGCGAGGCGGGCGGGGGGAGCCGCGCACTCGGCGCGCCCCGGCTCAATGACGCGATCTGGCTGCGCGGCTCCGCGCGTGAGGATATCCGGCGGCAGATCCTGAACCCGCGGATGGGCGTGATGCCGGCGTGGGAGAGCAGGCTGGACCCGGCGACGATCCGTATGCTGGCCGCCTATGTCCATTCGCTCGGCGGGGGTGAGGATTTCATCGCGAAGGCCGAAGATCCGGCGGTCGAGGTCGATGACCGCCCCTGATCCCGCCGACCCCGCGCCGGGCGCGGGGGGCAAGCCCGACCGCCCGGTCAGCAGCGCGGTCGCCGATCCGGCGGCTGCGACCCGGCGCCACGGCCCGCACGAGCCGGAACCCGCTCATCTGCCGCAAAGCCTGGTCGAAAAACGGGCGGCCGTGCATAACAAGCGCATCGACGGACGGTTTCGCCGCTTCAAATGGGCGGTGATGCTGCTCACGCTCGGCATTTATTACGGGGCGCCGTGGCTACGCTGGAACCGGGGGCCGTATGCGCCGGACCAGGCCGTGCTGGTCGATGTGGCAAACCGGCGCTTTTACATGTTCGGGATCGAGATCTGGCCGCACGAATTCTATTTCGTCGCGGGGCTGCTGGTGATGGCGGGGCTGGGGCTTTTCCTCGTGACCTCGGCGGTGGGGCGGGCATGGTGCGGCTATGCCTGTCCGCAGACGGTGTGGACCGATCTGTTTCAGCATGTCGACCGCTTCGTCGACGGCGATCGCAATGCGCGCATACGGCTCGACGCGGCGCCGTGGACGTGGGGAAAGGTCGCGCGCCGGGCTTTCAAATGGACGATCTATCTCGCCATCGGTTTTGCCACCGGCGGGGCATGGGTGCTCTATTTCGCGGATGCGCCGACCCTCTGGCGCGAATTCTTCGCGGGCGAGGCGGCGCCCATCGCCTATGTCACCGTGGCGATCCTGACATTGATGACCGTGACGCTGGGCGGGTTCATGCGCGAACAGGTGTGCATCTACATGTGCCCCTGGCCGCGGATACAGACCGCCATGCTCGACGAGAAATCGTTGATCGTGACGTACAAGGGCTGGCGCGGAGAACCGCGCGGCAGCGTGAAGAAGGCGGAGAAGGCCCCCGCCCATTTCGGCGATTGCATCGATTGCCGCCAATGCGTCGCGGTGTGCCCGACCGGCATCGACATCCGCGAAGGACCGCAGATCGGGTGCATCACCTGCGCGCTATGCATCGATGCGTGCGACAGGGTGATGGCCGATGTGGGCCGCCCGCGCGGATTGATCGATTATGCCACGCTCGAGGATTGCGAGGCGGAGGCGCGCGGCGAGGCACCTCGTGCCCCGTGGCGCACGATCCTGCGTCCGCGGACCATCGCCTACGGGCTGATCTGGGGCGCGGTGGGGCTTTCGCTGCTGTTCGCGCTGGGCGTGCGCAGCCATGTCGGGCTGACCGTGTCGCCGGACCGCAATCCGCCTTTCATGGTGATGAGCGACGGCAGCTTGCGCAATTCCTACACACTGAAACTGCGCAACATGGAGAGCCGGCCGCGCGGCTTTCGCATCACCGTCGACGGTTTGCCCGGCGCCGTCCTTTGGTCCGATACCGTGGGCCGGGCCGATGCCGCCGGGGCGCAGACCGTCATCGTGCCCGCCGATCAGACGCGGACCGTGCGCGCCTATGTCGCCGTCCCGCCCGGCACGGCGGCGCAAGATTTCGCCTTTCGCCTGACCTCCCTCGACCCGCAGCATGAAACGGCACGGGCCCGAACCCATTTCTCCGCACCTGCAGGAAACAGCCCATGACACGCGAATTCACCGGACGGCACATGAGCGCGATCCTCGTCGCGGGGTTCGGCATCGTCATGGCCGTGAATTTCACGATGGCGACGCTGGCCATGCGTGGTTTCGGCGGGGTGGTCGTCGATAATTCCTATGTCGCGAGCCAGAAGTTCAACGGCTGGCTCGAAACCGCGCGGGCGCAGGATGCGCTGGGCTGGGAGGTCGCGGCGGCGCGTGCGGGCGATGGCCGGATGGTGGTGAGCACGGCGGGCGTCCCCGCCGGGGCGCGCGTGTCCGCCGCCTTGCGCCGCCCGCTCGGCGATCCGGCGGCATTCGATATTGCCTTTGCCGGGGCCGGGCCGGGGGCGTTCGTATCGACGCGCCCGGTGCCGTCCGGACGCTGGATCGCGCGCGTGTCCGTCTTCGCCGGGGGAGAGGAATGGACGCGGGAAATGCGCTTCGAATGAACGCGCCGGCCGTCCTTTCGCCGCATGCGATGGCGGGGCCTGCGCCTTCGCCTGTCGCCGATATCCGGCTGACCGTTCCGGGAATGCGTTGCGCCGGGTGCATCGCGAAGATCGAACGCGGGCTGATCGCGCTCGACGGGGTGGAGGAGGCACGGGTCAATCTCTCGGCCCGGCGCGTCACCGTGCGGCACGACGATACGCTCGATCCCGCGCGCCTGATTGCCGCGCTGCGCGATCTCGGTTTCGAGGCGCAGGTCGCGGGCGACACCGGCGCTTGCGCGGACAGGACGCGCGGCGGTGCGGATGGAGAGATGCGCCGCCTGCTCCGCGCGCTCGCGGTGGCGGGGTTCGGCATGATGAATGTCATGCTGCTCTCGATCAGCGTATGGTCCGGCGCCGATGGGGTGACGCGCGATGTGTTTCACTGGCTGTCGGCGATGATCGCGCTTCCGGTGCTCGCCTATTCGGGGCGGGTGTTCGTTGCCTCCGCGGCGAGGGCGTTGCGGCGGGGGCGGACCAACATGGATGTTCCGATTGCGATCGGGATCGTCCTTGCCGCGGCACTCAGCCTTTATGAAACGGCGACGGGCGGGGCCCATGCCTATTTCGACGGCGTGGTCATGCTGCTGTTCTTCCTGCTCGCGGGGCGGGCGCTCGACGAGGGGATGCGCGGGCGCACGCGGGCGGGGATCGGCGCGCTGCTCAGCCGGATGGGGCGCGATGCCGGGGTGATACAGGCCGATGGGTCGGTGCGCCGGATGAAGGCGGGCGAGCTGGAGCCGGGCATGGTCATGCTCGTCGCTGCGGGGGAGGCGCTGGCCGCCGACGGCGTGGTGGAGAGCGGGTCGGCCATGCTCGACAATGCGATGCTGACGGGGGAAAGCGCGCCCGAACATGCCGCGCCGGGCGCCAGGGTTCATGCAGGGGCCATCAACATGCATGCCCCGATCCGGGTTCGTATCACCGGGACCGGCGAGGATACCGCCATCGCCGAGATCGCCCGCTTGATGGACGAGGCCGGCCAGTCGCGCAGCCGTTACGTCCGGATCAGCGAGCGCGCCGCCCGCATCTACGCCCCGGCGGTGCATACGCTCGCCGCGCTGGCCTTTGCGGGTTGGATGATCGCGGGGGCTGGGTGGCATCAATCGCTCACCATCGCGATTGCCGTGCTCATCATTACCTGCCCCTGCGCGATCGGGCTGGCGGTGCCGGCGGCGCAGGTGGTGACGACGGGCGCGCTGATCCGGCGCGGCGTGCTCGTCAAGGATGGCAGCGCGCTCGAGCGGCTGGCCGAAATCGACATGGTGTTCCTCGACAAGACGGGCACGCTGACGCTGGGCGAATTGCGGGCGGATATCGCGGGGCTGGACGGGCGGGCGGGGGCAATCGCGCTCGCGCTCGCACAGACGAGCCGCCATCCGCTGAGCATCGGGCTGGCCCGGGCGCTCACCGCCGCGGGCGTCGTGCCGGCCGCGGTCGACGCCATCGTGGAGCGCGAGGGGGTGGGCGTGACGGGGCGGCACGATGGCGCGTTCGTGGCGCTGGAACGTCCCTCCACGGACGGCGGCGACGGACCATGCGTGCAACTGCGCATCGGTGAGGGCTCCCATGCGATCCGCTTTTCGGACAGGCTGCGCGGCGATGTGGAGGCTACGCTCGATGCCCTGCGCGCGATGAATCTCGAGCCGCGCATCCTTTCGGGCGACAGCCGCGCGGCGGTCGACGCGATGGCGCAGACGCTGCGCATTCCGGGCGAGGGCGGGGCCGATCCGGCGCACAAGCTCGCCATTCTGAGCCATGCAAAGGCGCAGGGGCGTCGCCCGCTCATGGTAGGCGACGGGTTGAACGATGGCCCGGCGCTGGCCGCGGCGCATGCGGCCATCGCGCCCGGCACGGCCAGCGACGCGAGCCAGCAGGCCGCCGATGCGGTGTTTACGGGTGAGCGACTTTTTCCCGTGGTGCTCGCCATCGCCGCGGCGCGGCGCACGATGCGGATCGTGCGGCAAAATCTCGCGCTCGCCGTCTGTTACAACGTGGCGGCGGTGCCCCTGGCGCTGATGGGGCGGGTCACGCCGCTCGTCGCCGCGATCGCCATGTCGACAAGCTCGCTCATCGTGGTGGCGAATGCGCTGCGGCTGGCGCGCGTGCCGGGCATGCCGGGCATGCCGGGCGGGACGGCGGCATGAGCGTGCTGGCCTTTCTCATCCCCGTCGCGCTCGGCATGGGCGGCGCCGGGCTCGTGCTGTTCTTCTGGGCGATGCGCGATGGGCAGTTCGACGATCTCGACGGGGCGGCGCATCGCATCCTCATCGATGACGAGGAGGATGCGGCATGATGACGGGCCTGTCCGCGCTGCCCGCCCTTGTCGCGGCGGCCGCGCTGTTCCCGCTTGCCGCCGGGCCGGGGCCGGATCCGTCGGCGGGGCGGACATTGCACCTTACCCTGTGTGCCGGGGCGGCGGGGCGCACGGTCGACATTCCCGTTCCACGGCGCGATCCGGCCGCACCGCTGCGCTGTCCGCCCAAGGCGTGCCATGCCGCATGCAACCGCCGCAAATTTGACCCATCGCAATGACGCGCGCCGCCGCCGGCGCCAAACATGCGGCATGTGGCCTTATCATTCCGACCTGCTCCGCGTGCCCGTGCCGCGCTACACCAGCTTTCCCACCGCCGCCGAGTTCGGCCCCATCGACGGGTGCGACTATCGCGAGGCGCTGGAAAACGTTTCGGGCGATGTTTCGCTCTACGTCCATATCCCGTTCTGCGAGAAGATCTGTTTCTACTGCGGCTGTAACACCGGTGCCGCGGGTCGGCGGCAGAGGTTGACGGCGTATCTCGACGCGCTGCACCGCGAAATCATGGCCGTGTCCGCGCTTCTGCCCGCAGGCACGCGGGTAACGCGGCTTTCGTTCGGCGGGGGCAGCCCCAATGCGATCGCGCCCACCGATTTCATCCGGCTGGTCGATCTGCTCACCGTGCGGTTCGGGCTTGTCGATCCGGTCTGTTCGATCGAGCTGGACCCGCGCACGATGTCGCCCCAATGGGCACAGGCCATCGCCCGCGTGGGCATCGCACGCGCCAGCCTCGGCGTGCAGACCTTCGCCGCCCATTGTCAGCATCGCATCGGCCGGGTGCAGAGCGAGGACATGATCGTCGCGACCACCGATAGCCTGCGCGAAGCGGGCGTCACGTCGCTCAATTTCGATCTCATGTACGGATTGCCCGGTCAGACGCGCGACGATCTTCTCGACAGCCTGCATCGCACGCGCGTGCTTCATGCCGACCGGGTGGCGCTCTTCGGCTATGCCCATGTGCCGCATATCGTGCCGCGGCAGCGCGTGATCGACAGCGATGCCATGCCGGATCAGGCGGAGCGTTTCGCCATGGCACAGCTCGGTTTCGACTATCTCGTGACGCACGGCTATGCGCCGGTGGGTTTCGACCATTTTGCGCTGGCGGGGCGCGATCCGCTGGCCCGTGCGGCGCTCGGCGGGAGGTTGCACCGCAATTTTCAGGGGTTCACCGATGACGACGCGCCCAATCTGATCGGCCTCGGCGCCTCCGCGATCAGCGCGTTTCCCCATCTCCTGGTTCAGAACGAGAAGAATGGCGGGCGCTACCGCATGCGCGTCGATGCCGGCGGCCTCGCACCCGAACGCGGCGCGCATCGCGGCGCGGAGGACCGGTCGCGCGGCGCCATCATCGAGGGGTTGCTGTGCCACGGACGCGCGACATTGCCGCCCCGCATCCGTGCGCAGAGCGATGCGCGGCTGGCGCCCTTCGTCGCGCGCGGCCTTGTCGAGATGGCGGGCGACACGTTGATCATCGCGCCGGGCGGGCTGCCCTATGCGCGGACGGTGGCGGCGATTTTCGACCCCTACCGCGCGGAGTCGGCCCGGCGGTTCAGTTCCGCCGTGTAATCGCGCGCGCCGGCGCGGTCAGGGCGCCCTGCAACAATTTGTTACATTGCCCCGAGGGAGCGGCAACAAAGCTTGCCGTATAAGACACGCTGACTTGGTCCGTTCCGGGCCTTTATGACGTGTCATGATTTCGTGCCCTCCGCCGCACCGGCGGTCGGCGCGCGAAAGGGGTTTCGTGAGTAGCAAGAACGGTCTGTTTTCGACGATAGGGAAGGACCTGCCGGCATCAATCGTGGTGGCGCTCGTCGCGCTTCCCCTCTGCCTCGGTATTGCGCTGGCATCCGGTGCACCGCTGTTTTCCGGGCTAATTGCGGGCATTGTCGGCGGCATCGTCGTCGGCATCCTGTCAAAATCGCAATTATCGGTGAGCGGGCCAGCCGCGGGTCTTACGGTCATCGTGCTGGGCGCGATCGAATCGCTGCCGAGCTGGGAGATTTTCCTGCTCGCCGTGCTGCTTTCGGGCGTGATTCAGGCCGGGCTGTTCTTTACCCGGTCGGGCACATTGTCGGAATTCGTGCCCAATTCGGTCATCACCGGCATGCTGGCGGCGATCGGGCTTATCCTGATCCTCAAGCAGATCCCCTATGCCGTGGGATATGAAGGCGATTTCGAAGGGAGCCTGAGCTTTCTTCAGCCGGACGGGCTGAACACGCTGTCGGCGCTGTTCTATTCCGTGTGGGACTTCTTCCTCGTCGGACCGATGATCATCGCGATCGTTTCGCTGATCTTCCTGTTCTGGTGGGATGCCAAGCTACCGAGCGAAGGGCCGTTACGCCTGCTTCCGGGTCCGCTTGTCGTCGTTATTTTTGGCGTGGTGGCCAATGCGATATTCATGGCGGTGGTCCCGGCATGGGCGATTGGCGGCGACCATCTGGTGCAGGTGCCGGTGGCCGAAACGCTGACCGGTTTCACGCAGCAGTTCTCCACCCCGGATTTCAGCGCCATCGGCATGGCCGACGTGTGGGTCGTGGCCTTCACCCTCGCCATCGTGGCCAGCCTGGAATCGCTGCTCTGCGTGAAGGCGGTGGACGAGATCGACCCGCAACGCCGCACGACGGACAAGAATTACGAGCTGCTCGCACAGGGTGGCGGCAATATCGTGTCGGGCTTCATCGGCGGCCTGCCGCTGACCTCGGTCATCGTGCGCAGTTCGGCCAATGTGTCGGCCGGTGCCATGACGAAGATGTCGGCGATCCTGCACGGCTTCTGGCTGTTGCTCAGCGTGCTGCTCATCCCCGCGGTGCTGAACCTCATCCCGCTGGCCGCGCTCGCCGCGATTCTGATCCAGGTGGGGTACAAGCTCAACAATCCCGCGCTTTACAAGCAGCGGTGGAAGCAGGGCTGGCACCAGTTCGTGCCCTTCGTGGCGACCGTGGCGGCGATCCTGCTGACCGATCTTCTGACCGGGATCATCATCGGTCTTGCCATCGGCTTCGTGTTCGTGGTGGCGCGTAATTTCCGCACCGCCATCACCAAGACCAACGACGGCGACCTCTACCTCGTCAGCGCGCGCCGCAGCCTGTATTTCATTCACAAGTATGAATTGCAGAAATCGCTGTCGGAAATTCCGGACAATGCGATCGTGGTCATCAATCTCAACCGGGCCGATTTCGTCGATCCGGACAATATCGAGATCATCAACAGCTTCGTGAAGAATGCCCGGTTCCGCGACATCGACGTCAGCGTGCGCCACGATTCCGATCATCTGGCGAATAGCGGGCTCGACGCGCCGCTCAGGAAGGTAAACTACGCATGAGGACGTTTGAGGAACTGCTCCTGTCGAACAAGGGCTGGGCGCGCGAAATGCAGGAGCGCAAGGCCGATTTCTTCACCGAGCAGACCCGCGGTCAGAACCCGGAGATCCTGTGGATCGGTTGTTCCGACAGCCGCGTGAGCCCGGATCAGATCACGCAGACCCGGCCCGGCGAATTGTTCATCCACCGCAATATCGCCAATCTCGTGCACGAGGATGACGACAATCTCGCCTCGGTCGTGCAATTCGCGGTCGAAACGCTCCGCGTGCGGCATGTCGTGGTGTGCGGCCATTACGGCTGCGGCGGGATCGAGGCCGCGCTGGAGGGCAACACCGAGGGACCGATCGACAAATGGCTCGAAAATGCGCGCCAAGTGGAGCGCGATCATGCCGAGGAGCTGAAGCATCAGACCGACCATCGCAAGCGGGTGAACCGTCTGGTCGAGCTGAACGTGCGGGACCAGCTCGTTCGCCTGTCCAAATTCGGGCCGATCCGCGCGGCTCATGAACGCGGCGACGAGCTCTGGCTCCACGGCATGGTCTACGACCTGCGCGACGGGCTGATCTCGGAATTGCTGACCATTGGCGGCGATGACGCGGCGGCGCCCCCGCCGGTTCCGGAAACGGTCCTGGCGTCCTGATCGCACGGTCCTTTTTACGCGATCCCTTTTTTACACAATGCAAAGACCCCGCCGCGGCAAACGGCGGGGTCTTTCATATGCGAACGCAGCCGCCGGTTGCCCGCCAAGACCTGCTAGGGTCCTGTTTACGGGATCTTATCCAGTTGATGGGATGCTCTTTGCAAAGTTGAGCAAAAAGGGCGTCCTTTGAAATATTTACCTTATCACGCTCGCGATGCCCGGACGGCGGCGCGATACGCATTGGAAGCGCGGGTATGAATCAGCCCGTCGATCCCCGCGCGTTCCAACAGGCGGGAAGGGCGCCCGCGTCCGCCTGCGAAGGGTGCCGCACGGCCAGGCCGCTTCCCATGGCGATCACCATGGCGTTTCAGCCGATCGTGAACATTCAGACCGGCCGACTGTTCGCGTACGAGGCGCTCGTGCGCGGGGTGGCGGGCAGATCGGCGGGCGCGATCCTCGCGCAGGTCGAACCCGACATGATCTATCGCTTCGATCAGACCTGCCGGGTCAAGGCGATCGAGCTTGCCGGCGGGTTGTTCCCGCGCGACGATGGCACGCGCCTTTCCATCAATTTCATGCCGAACGCGGTTTATGAGCCGGAGGCCTGCATTCGCGCCTCGCTCGCCGCATCGGCGCGGGTCGGTTTTTCGCCGCAGCGTCTGATGTTCGAATTCACCGAGAACGAGCGCATGACCGACACGGCGCATGTTCGCAAGATCATCTCGTCGTACAAGGCGCATGGATTTACCACCGCGATCGACGACTTCGGGTCGGGCTATTCGGGCCTCAACCTGTTGGCGGAACTGACGCCGGATCTGGTGAAGCTGGACATGGATCTGCTGCGCGGGATCGACGATTCCTTCGCGCGGCAGCGGATCGTGGCCAATATCGTCAACCTGTGCAGCGAACTTGGCATCGATTGCATTGCCGAGGGGATCGAGACGCCGGGCGAACTCAATGCCGCCCGCGATCTCGGCATCGAACTCGTGCAAGGCTATCTCATCGCCGCGCCGCAAACCGAGCGTCTGCCCGAAGTCGCGGTGTAACCGGCCGCACCCTCGACCGATGCAGGGCGATCAGGCGCGCAGCTTGCTTTCCGCCTCGGCCATGTAGTCGCGCGTGAGGGGAAGGGCGCGGCGGTCGCGGCAATATTGTATCTGGTAATTGCACATGCCGCCGTTTTCGAAACTGGACACCGCGCCGGCGAGGTAGAACGTCCACATGCGGAAGAAGCGCGCATCGTACATCGCCTCGATCGCCTCGCGGTGGGCCATGCACCTGTCGTACCATGCGCGAAGGGTTTGCGCGTAATGGAGGCGCAACATTTCCACGTCGCTGGCGATGAGACGGAATTTCTCGCTCGCCGCGACGGTTTCGGACAGCGCGGGAATATATCCGCCGGGGAAGATATATTTGCGGGTGAAGGCATCGGTCGTGCCCGGCCCGCCGATCCGTCCGATCGTGTGCAGCAGCATGACGCCATCATCGTTCAGCAGGTTGGCGCAGTTCTCGAAGAATGTCTCGAATTGGGGGCGCCCGACATGTTCGAACATGCCCACCGAAACGATGCGGTCGAAACGGGTGCCGCGCGCCGGAAGATCGCGATAATCGACCAGCTCGAACGTCACCCTGTCGGCGACGCCCGCATCGGCCGCGCGTTCGCGGGCAAGCTCGATCTGCTCGCGCGAAAGGGTGATGCCGTGCACGCGCACGTCGAAATGCCGCGCAAGATAGATCGCCATCCCGCCCCAGCCGCACCCGATATCGAGCACCGTCTGCCCGTCGCAAAGCCGCAGCTTGGCCGCGATATGCGCAAGCTTCGCCTCCTGCGCCTGTTCCAGCGTGTCGACGCCGTCGGGCCAGTAGGCGCACGAATATTGCATGTGGTCGGCATCCAGCATCAGCCGGTAGAGCGCATTGCCGATGTCGTAATGATGCGCGACGTTGCGCTGCGACCCGATGCGATTGTTGACGGCCTCGCGCGCGAAGGCGACCCGGTTGCCCAGCCGGCGGAGGAGCGCTGGCTGCCCGATCGAGCCGCCGCGATCCCACGGGCTGTTCGACCGGAGCAGTTCGACCAGTTCCATGATCCCGCCCTGTTCGATGACGAGCCGCCCGTCCATGAAGGTTTCCGCCGCGCCCAGCCGGGGGTCGAGCACGATGTCGCGCGGCACGCGTGCATCGGTGAAGCGGATCCGGACATCGGGAAACCCGTCCTCCTACCGGCCATAGAACGCGGGCGACCCATCGGCGAAAGTCACGCCGAGCGTACCCTTCTTGATGATGCGTACGAGATAGCGGTGGATCAGTCTGTCGCTCATGACCTGCGACATATTTCACCGCGTCCGCCATTTCCAGACCCATTTGTGAGCATGTGTTACACGCTTGCGCCGCCTCTTTGCGCAGGGATTGCAATGTGCCATATCGGTCCGGGTCCGGGCGGTTCGCATCCCGGCAGAAGGCTTTGCGACGGATGCCGGGGGCGCCGCGTGCGGCCGGTCGGACCGTCGTTCACATTCGGGATAGCACGGATCATATCATGGGCTATGGGGCGCAATCGTAATGGCGGGACAACGTCTTGGATATCGCGACGCCTTGTCGTGGATGTCGCAGATCATCGGGCCGGATTCGCGCTATGTCTCGCTCGGCCTCATCTATACGCTCGCGATCAGCCTGCTTTCGCTGGCGACGCCGATCTCGGTGCAGATGCTGATCAATTCGGTCGCGCGCACCGCGCTGCCCGCGCCGTTGTGGACGCTGTCGGGCGTGTTGCTGATGCTGCTGCTGATCGTCGCGTTTTTGAGCGCGCTGCGGTTCTATATCATGCATCTGTTCGAACGGCGCTTCTTCGCGCGCGTGGTCGCGCAGATCACGTTGAAGGCGGTGCACGCGCAGAACCCGTTCTTCAATGACGAGAACCGCTACAGCCTGTTCAATCGCTATTTCGACCTGACCATCGTGCAGAAGGCCGTGCCGAGCCTCGTCATCGGCGCGTTCACCATCATATTGCAGGCCGCGGTGGGGCTTGCGGTGACGAGTTTCTATCATCCGTTCTTCCTCGCCTTCAACGCGATCCTGGTGTCGATCTGCGCGCTGATCTGGATCGTGTGGCGGCGCGGGGCGATCACGCAATCGGTGGCGCTGTCCCATGCAAAACATGACGCGGCACACTGGCTGGAAAGCGTGGGCGCGTCGAACGGGTTCTATAAATCCAGCCGCCATCTCGGTTTCGCGATGGACCGGTCGGAGCAGGTGACCGCGCATTACGTGAACACGCACAAGCGCTATTTCCGGTACATCTTCTCGCAGACGCTGGCGTTTTTCCTGGTCTATGCCTTTGCGAGCGCGGCGCTCCTCGCACTCGGCGGGTCGCTGATCCTGAGCGGGGAGCTGACCATCGGGCAGCTTGTCGCGGCGGAGCTGATCCTGTCGGGGGTGTTCTACGGCATTTATCAGCTCGGCTGGTATCTCGACACGTTCTACGACCTCATCGCCAGTTCGGAGGAGCTGATGCTACTGTTCTCGATTCCTCAGGAAGACGCCGAGGCATCGGGCGAGGCGCCGCGCGACGGGGCGATCCGCATGCGCAATGTGGAGGTCGAGGGCGGCCGGTTCGATTTTTCCGTCAGCAGCGGCGAACAGCTCGTCACCGTGATGGAGCCGGGGGTCGACCGGATGCTCGCGCTTTTGCTCAAACGCCACGCCATGCCGGATCGCGGCATCGTGTCCATCGGCAACAGCGATCTTGGCGCGTTCGATACCTATCTGCTGCGCTCGGCCGTGATGGTGCTCGACCTAGGCCGACCATCGTGGAGGTCACGATCCGGCAGTATCTTACCCTCGCGGCGCCGACGCGCTCGGGTGAGGAGATCGGCCGCGCGCTCGAACAGGTGGGGCTGAGCCCGCGGATCGCGATGCTGTCGGACGGGCTCGATGCACAGCTTGCGTCGTCGGGCTGGCCGCTGTCCATTGCGGAGGTGATGGCGCTCAAGCTCGCCAATGCCTTGCTCAGCCAGCCGCGCGTGCTGGTGCTCTCGCAATTGTACGACATGATGGCGATCGACCGGCTTCAAGGCGCACTCGACGAGCTGCGCGCGGCGGGCACGACCATCTTGCTGAGCACCGGGCGGCCCGAGGCGCTTGAGCGGGACGGCTATCTCTGGCTCGGCCGGACGGAGCAGAAACGGTTTTCCAGCCGCGCCGACATGGTCGCATTCGTCGAAGGCAAGGCGATCCCCCATGCCTGATCGTCCCCAGCACAGCGCCCACTTTACCACGCTGGCCGGCATGCGTCCGCCCCGCATCGCACGCGTCGTCGCACTCCTGATCCTGGGCGGGATTGCGCTGTCGGCGGCGATCCTGTTCTTCGTCCCTTGGGTGCAGACGGCCCAGGGCACGGGCGAGGTCATCGCGCTCGACCCCGACGACCGCGTGCGCGAGGTGACGTCGCTGATCGGCGGGCGGGTCACCGAATTCTACGTGCAGGACGGCGAGGAAGTGTCCGAAGGCGACCCCATCGCGCGTGTCGAGGATGTCGACCCGCGCCTGATCGAACGTCTTCAGGCCGAGCGCGATCAGCTTATGATGGAGATCGACGCGATCGCGCGGCGGCGGCAGGTCGCCATGCTCGACGTCGACCGCAACCGGCAATTGTTCAACGAAGGGCTGGGCTCCCGCCGCGATTTCGAACAGGCGCAGATCAAGGTCGCGGAGGCCGACGCCACGCTGGCCGATGCGCGCGCGCGGGTGCAGCGCATCGATACCGAACTCAGCCGGCAATCGGCGCAGATCGTGCGTGCGCCGCGCAACGGGCGAGTGCAGCAGATCAATGTTGCGGCGGGAAGCGAGCTCGTCTCGCAAGGCACGGTGTTGGCCGTGATCGCGCCGGAGGAGATCGAGCGCGCCGTCGAGCTTTACATCAACGGGCGCGACGTGCCGCTCATCCATGATGGCAGCCCGGTCCGGCTCGAGTTCGAGGGGTTTCCCGCCGTGCAGCTGAGCGGGTGGCCCTCGCTCGCGCAGGGAATCTATGACGGGCAGGTGCGCTCGGTCGATCCCATCGCGCAGCCGAACGGGCTTTTCCGCGTCATCGTGGAACCGGTGCCGGGCAAGAGCGACTGGCCCGGGCGCCGCTTCGTCCGGCAGGGCAGCAAGGTGATGGGCTGGGTGCAGGGCGAGGAAGTGTCGGTCGGCTACGAATTGTGGCGGCAGCTCAATGATTTCCCGCTCGAATTCGGGCCGCGCGCCGATGCGGCCTATGGCGGCGGCGCGGGCGAGGGGGCATCTTCGGGCGCCGGTGGCGGACAGGCGCCGGCGAAATGATCGGACGCGGGCGGGACGGTATCGCGCGGCTGGCGCTGTGTGCCGCGTTGGCGGCAGGCGCGCCGGGCGTGGCGGCGCAGGATGCACCGGACCTCGCGGTGACGCAGCCTGACGAGATGGGCGAACTGGGCGAGGGCAGCGTCGTCGCCGACCCGTGGGATCGGGAGCCGGCAGCTGAGTTATCCCCGGCCTGCGCAGGACGGGCTTGATACAGCGTCGCTTCCCGACGGTCCGGCAGAGGCGCGCAGGGGTATCCTCACGCTCGACGATGTGCTGCGCTCGTCCGCCCGCACCGCGCCGCAGATCATCGAAACGCTCGCCGGCATCCGGCAGGCCGAAGGGCGCGCGCTGTCCGCACAGGGTGCGTTCGACATCGTGTTCGATGCCGAGGGGCGCGGGCGGGCGCTCGGCTATTACGACGGGACCTATCTCACCGGAGAGGCGAAGCGGCCGCTGCGCGACAATGGCGGCTATCTCTATGGCAAGTATCGCGTGGCGCGCGGCGATTTCCCGATTTACGAGGACCAGTATTTCACGAACCAGCTGGGCGAGGTGAAGGTCGGCGGGCTGTATTCGCTGCTGCGTGACCGGCTGATCGACGAGCGCCGCGCCAAGCTCAGCATCGCGAGCCAGGATATCGACATCGCCCGCTTCGAATCGCAGGCGACCGCGATCGGCGTGCAGGTGCGCGCGATGCGGGCGTATCAGCAATGGCTGGCCGCCGGCCTGCGGCTCAACGTGTATCGCGATCTGCTCGCGCTGGCCGAGCAGCGGCGCGGCGGCATCTCCCGGCAGATCGAGCTGGGCGCGCGTGCCTCGATCCTGCTGACCGAGAACGATCAGAATCTGGTCCGTCGCCGTGCCCGCGTCATCGATGCGGAGCAGACATTCGTGTCCGCCGCCAACGATCTTTCGCTGTTCTACCGCGATGCCGACGGCCGGCCCGTGCGCCCCACCGCCGCGCAATTGCCGGCAAGCGGTGCCGCACTGGCGGGGCCGGGGGCGGTCGTCGAAAGCTTCGCCCTGCGCGACCGGCCCGAGATCCGGACCCTGCTTGCCCGCGTGGATCAGGGGCTGGCGAGGCTGGCGCTGGCGGAAAACGATCTGTCGCCGCGGCTCGACGCATTTGGCGAGGTCGGCAAGGATTTCGGCCCCGAAGGGCTTGGCGGGCCGAGCCGGACCCCGCTCGAGCTGATCGTGGGGTTCCGCTTTTCCATGCCGCTCGAAAACCGGGCGGCGCGGGGGCGTATCCGCACGGCGCAGGGCGAGCTCGACGCGCTCGAATGGCGGCAGCAATATCAGCGCGACCAGATCGTGAACGAGATCGAGAACCTCGCGATCGAGATTGAGACGACGCGCCGCCTCGTCGAGATTACCGAGGAGGAGCTCGCGCTCGCGCAGAAGCTCGCCGCTGCCGAACGCCGCCGCTTTCAGCTGGGGGCGACCGATTTCTTCGTCGTCAACCAACGCGAGGAACTGGTCGCGGATATCGCTGTCCGGCTGGTCGATACGCAATTGCGCTATGCCGGGGCGAAGGCCGCCTATGCCGCCGCCGTCGTCGACCGCGAGGCGCTCGGCCTCGTTCGCTAGCGCCCGCCGGCTTAGCCTGCAAGCTGCACCACCTGCTGCACCGCGAGGATGACGAACAGCACGGCGGACCCGGCGAGCGTCACATTCGCGACCGCGCCATTGCGGGCGGCGGCAGGGAGCCGGTCCGAATTGTTGAGCAACAGCAGCGTGATCGCCAGGAACGGCATGAAAAGCGCGCCGAACGCACCATAGACGATCACCAGCAAAAAGGGCCGATCCGCGAAGAGCAGGATCATCGGCGGAAAGGTCAGCCAGCCGAGGTACACGCGATAGGCCGTGCTGCCCTCGCGCCCGCCTTCGGCCTCGTCACGTCCGCGCAATTGATACCACCAGTCGGAGAAGAACAGGCTCATCCCCTGCCACACGCCGAGCAGCGAGGACACCGATGTCGCGGCAAAACCGACGAGGAACAGCGCGGCGACGAGCCGGCCGAACCGCGCTTCGAGCACGTCCGACAGGCCGAGCAATCCGCGGTCGCTATCCTCCAGCGCGATGCCGGCGGAATGGAGCAGTTCGGCGCCCACGATCAACATGGCGACGACGAAAATGCCGGTGACGACATAGGCGACCGCATTGTCCACGCGCATCATCGGCAACCATGGCGTGCCGCGCCACCCCTTCGCCTGGGTCCAGTAGCCATAGGCCGCGGTCGTAATCGTGCCCCCGACCCCGCCAATCAGGCCGAGCGTGTAGAACAGCGACCCCTCCGGCAGCGAAAACGCCATCCCCCGCGCGAGGTCCGGCAGGCCGGGCGCGACCAGGATCGCAAGGCCGACCATGATGACGAACATCGTTCCGACCAGGATCTTCATCACCGTTTCGAAGGTGTCGTACCGGTTGAACCACACGAACACGAAGCCGAACACCCCCGCGATCATCGCCCAGCTGCGCAGCGAGAGCGCCGGAAACAGCGCGGTGAGCGGGAGCGCGGTCGCGCTCATCGCCGTGGCGCCGTAGATGAAGCCCCAGATGACGACGTAGATCCCGAAATACCACCCCGTCCACCGCCCGAGCGAGCGCCAGCCGGCAAGGATGGTCGAGCCGGTGGCGAGGTGGTAGCGCGCCGACCCTTCGGAAAGCGCGATCTTCACGATGCATCCGGCCACCGCCGCCCATAAAAGCGCATAGCCAAATCGCGAACCCGCGATGAGCGTGGCGACGAGATCGCCGGCCCCGACGCCCGTCGCCGCGACGACGATGCCGGGGCCAAGATGGCGCCACATCCGCCCACGCGGCGGGGGAGCCTCCCCGCGTCCGGCCCGGTCGCGGTATGCCGCCCTGCACTATCGGCTGTGTCGCTCATCGATTTTGCCCTCCCGTTTCCCCGTCGTTACAGGGGCCGGGGGGCAAGCGGAAGCCCGCCGGCGAGGATCAGCGCGCGGCGCCCAGAAGGGTCGGCCCGTCGATCGTGAATTTCAGGCCGAGCACCAGCGCATCGGGAATATCCGTGGTGCGGAACGGGGCGCCGGTCTGATCCGGGTCGATGATATATTGCACGTTCGGCGATATGCGGATCGCGGGCGTGAGCTGCATGCCGTAATGCAATTCCGCCATGTATTGGTGCCGTGCAATATCCGTGGTTCCGCCCGCCGACGCGCGCGCGGCGCCCATGCGCGCGATGGCGAGGTCGGAAAAACGCTGATCCGTGATCATGATGCCGAACGTATCGGTGTCGCGGCCCGCGAACGTGCCGGTCTGCACGGCGCCCGCCGCCCGGAAATCCGACAGCTCCACCTCGCCCGAAAGATTGGTCATGACCACGCCGAACAGCGACAGGCCGCGCGGATCGCCGTTTCCGGCGCCGGTGACTTTCTGTTCGGCGCGGAGGTAGAGGCCCGACCGGCCCCGACGCTCCAGCGGATCGCGCCCGCTCAGGATCGCGATGCCGCCCGCCTCGTCGCGAAGGGGATCGGCATATTTGCCCCGGTCGATCCACCCGCCGAGGATATAGCGGCCGGGCAGCCCGGACACCAATCCCGCATCCGGCGTATATTCGACCTCCCACGGCACGACGACGCCGGTCGCGCCCGAAAAGTCGAAGACAAAACCGTTGTCGTCGGCGCGCTTACGCTCGGGATTGACCTCGTAGACGCCAACATGGAGCGCGATGTCGTCGGTGAAGGCGGCGCGGGCATGCGCCATCCAGCTCGACGCCGGGAAATAGGTGAAATTGCTGTTCTTGAAGACGAAGGTGGGATTGCCGCAGATCGCATTGCTCTGAAAATGGCAGTAGAGCGGCGAATTGAGGAAATGGATATTGGCGACGCTCTTGCCCGCCTCGATCATGAGCCGGTCGTCAAGCAAGCGCTGTTCGTAGGTGAGGATGGCGAGATGCGTGTTCTGCGTGCCGAAAACCTCCTGAACCGAGGTGTTGTTGCCGATCGCCACGTCGGTCAGGCTCTTGCCATGGCGGTTGGTGACCGCGGCGTGCACCGTGCCGCCCGAAAGGCCGGCGATACGCTCCATGTCGAGATCGGCTCCGACATAGATCTGCCCGGTATAGGCCGCGTCCCTGCGGATCCCGCCGGTGAGATTGGTGGCGCCCTCGCCGGTATAGCTGATCGCGAGGGTGATGCCCTCATCGGCGAAAGGCTGGTACGCGGCGCGCGGGCCCGTGGCCGGTTCGGGAAGCGAGGGCGGCGGCAGGTCGGCGGGGTCCGCCACGGCGCTGCCCGCGTCGCGCGCCACCTGCGCCGCCGCAGGCGATGCGACGATAAGGGCGGGCACGAGAGCGAGAGCGGCGGTCACCGCGTGGCGCGCGAAAGGCGCAGGCGTGGCGGGCAGGGCAGCGCCCGCCCGGACAGAGGTTCCGGACATGGAAAGATACTCCTTGGGGAGGGATGCGTTACGCGGGCGACGTGCCGGTGGCGGCGGGCGGCGCCGCGCGTTTGAGAAGGCCGATCAGCGCCGCGCTCACCGCCGTCCCTGCGACGATCGCCAGCGCGTAGAGCGCCACATGCGTCACCGCGCCGGGTATCGGCAGCACGAAGATCCCGCCGTGGGGCACGCGCAGCTGAACGCCCGCCACCATGGAAATGGCCCCGGCGGTCGACGACCCGGCGATGAAGGCCGGGATCATGCGAAGCGGGTCGCGCGCGGCAAACGGAATGGCCCCTTCGGTCACGAAGGCGAGGCCCAGCACCGCCGCCGCGCCGCCGGCCTCGCGCTCCTCTGCGGAAAAGCGGGCGGCGAAGAGCCGGGTTGCCAGTGCGGCGGCGAGCGGCGGGGTCATGCCGGCGGCCATCACCGCGGCCATCGGGGCGTAAATATTGCTGGCAAGGGCGCCGATGCCGAAGGCGTAGGCCGCCTTGTTCACCGGGCCGCCCATGTCGAAGGCCATCATCGCGCCGAGGATGAGGCCGAGCACGATCGCGCTCGACCCCTGCATCGCGCGGAGCCATTCGGTCATCGCCGACAGCGCGAGCGCAACCGGCGCACCGATGGCGTAGATCATCAACAATCCGGTGATCAGCGTGCCCAGCACCGGCAGCACCAGCACCGGCATCAACCCGCGCAGGTTCTTGGGCAACACGATCACGCGGTTGAGCCAGTACACGCCGTAGCCCGCGACGAAACCGGCCACGATTCCGCCCAGGAACCCGGCGCCCAGCGAATTGGCGAGCATGCCGCCGATCATGCCGGGCGCGATACCCGGCCTGTCCGCGATGGAAAACGCGATATAGCCCGCCAGCGCCGGCACGATCAGCGCAAAGCCGCCCTCCGCCCCGATCCGGAACAGCGCATGGGCCAGCGTGCCCTCGGCTGCCTCGGCATTGGCGTCGATCCCGCCCAGCGCGAACGCCATGGCGATGAGCAGCCCGCCCGCCACCACGAAGGGCAGCATGAAGGACACGCCGGTCATCAAATGCTTGTAAGGGCCGGTCCGCTCCTTCGCCGCGGGTTGGGCGGTGTCCTGCGCGGCGGCGGTGTCGCCTTGCACCGATGCTTCGGCGAGGGCGCGTTCGATGAGAGCGGCGCCGCCGGAGATGGCGGGCTTCGTGCTGGACGAAAATACACGCTTGCAGGCGAATCGGGACCGGTCCACCTCCCGGTCGGCGGCGATGATGACGACATCCGCCGCCGCGATTTCCGCATCGGAGAGCGGCTCTCCCGCACCGACCGAGCCTTGCGTTTCGACGCGGATCGCATGGCCGAGCCGTTTGGCGCCTTCCTGCAACCCCTCCGCCGCCATGAAGGTATGGGCGATGCCGGTGGGGCAGGACGTGACCGCGACGATGCGACGGTTCGCGGCCACAGGGGCGGTGTCGGCAGGCCCGGTTCCGTTCTCGCCAAATACCGCATCCGGGTCGGCCAGCACGGCGTCCAGCGTCATGCACCGATCCGCGCGTTCGACGAGATCGGGCGCCATGGCGTCCTGCGGGCCGATCAGCAGCAACGTGCCATCCGCGCCCGGCGCCCCGTCGGGCAGCGGATCGACCGCGCCGTTTGGCGTGCGCACCTCGATATCCGCCGAATGCCCCTTGGCACGCGCGGCCTTGCGCAAGGCTTCGGCGGCGAGGAAGGCGCGCACGCCTGCCGCTTCGTCGGCGACGATTACATGGAATTTGGTCATTCGGCCTCTCCCAGCCCGTTCGTGCGTTCCAGCCTTGCCGCATTGTCACGGCGCCCGTGTGTCTCAGGCTTGTCCAGCCAGAGGATTTCGACTTTTGCCGCCAATGTCGCGATCTGGTCCGCGGGGGGGAGGTTCGGTCCCTCCCGGCCCAGCTTGCCCACCGCGAAGGCCGTGGCGAGGCGGGCGATCCTTTCGAGCGGCGCCTCCTCGATCAGCGCGGCGGCGATACCGGCCACCATCGCATCGCCCGCGCCGACCGTGCTGGCGATGGTGTCCACGGAAAGGCGGGCGGTCAGCGCCCCTTCGCGCGAAACGAACAGCGCCCCGTCCTCACCCGCCGACACCACCACCAGCGCGACCCCGCGCCGGTGGAGCCTGCGCGCGGCATCGAGCAATTCATCCGTTGTTTCGACCGGCCGCCCGATCCATTCGGCGAGTTCGTCGCGATTGGGCTTCACCACATGGGGCAAGCTATCGGCATCCAGCGCCAGCCGAAGCGGCGCCCCGCTGGTGTCCAGAAGGACGGTGCCGCCCCGTTCGCGCAGCCGCGCCGTCAGGGAAGCGTAAATATCGGGCGGACATCCCGGCGGGACGCTCCCGGCGAGCACGATGAGATCGTCCCCGCGCACTGCCTGCGCCAGACCGTCGCAAAGCGTGCCCGTCATGTCGGGTGTGACCGCGATGCCGCGGAGGTTGATGTCGGTGGTGCCGGCCTCGTCCACCAGCTTGAGATTGGTGCGGGTCGCGCCGCCGACGTGCGTCATCCGGTCCGCAATGGATTTCGCGCCGAAAAGCGTATCGAACGGCGCCGCATTGTCTGAGCCCAGGAACCCGTAGGCCGCGATGTCGCCGACCGGATGTGCCGCCCGCCAATCGGCAAGGCAGCTTGCGACATTGATCCCCTTGCCGCCCGCATGGGCGCGGGCGTCGCGGGCGCGGTGCACGGCGCCGGGGGTGAGCCGGTCCAGCGTGACCGTCTGATCGATGGCGGGGTTGAGCGTGACGGTCAGCGTGCTCATGCCGTGGCGTCCTGCGCTTCGTTCGCGGCACCATGCGGTTCGGTGGGCGAGCCTTTACGGTCGAGCGCGCGAACATCGTCGGCGCTCGCGGCGTGCAGCGCGTGGCCGGCGAGCGTCTCCAGATCGGCGAGGCTGGAGGTGCGCAGCCGTGCCTTCACCGCGGGAATATCGCGCGGAGTCATGGACAGTTCCGTCACGCCGAGCCCCGCCAGGATCGCCGCTCCGAAAGGATCGCCGGCAAGCCCGCCGCACACGCCGACCCACCGGCCATGCGCCCGCGCCCCCTCGACACAGGTGGCGATGAGGTTGAGCACGGCGGGGTGAAGGCTGTCCGCCTCGCTCGCCAGTTCGGGGTTCTGCCGGTCGATGGCGAGCGCATATTGCGTGAGATCGTTGGTCCCCACCGAAAAGAAATCGGCATGTTCGGCAAGCACGCGGGCCTGCACCGCGGCGGCGGGCACCTCGATCATGATGCCGATGGGCACCGCGGGGGCGTTCAGCTCGGCCCGGATTTCCTCGCACCGGGCGCGCAGCCTGATCAGTTCCCATGCCGAGGTGATCATCGGGAACATGATGGAGAGCGGTCCGCCGCCCTTTGCCGCACGGTAAAGCGCGCGCAATTGCGGGTCGAGCAGGTCCGGCCGGCGCAGCAGCAACCGCGCGCCCCGCACGCCGAGAAACGGGTTCTCCTCCTGCGGCAGGGCCAGATGCGGGACCTGCTTGTCACCGCCGATGTCGAGCGCGCGCACGATGAGCGGGCGGCCATCGAGCGCATCGATCATCGCGCGATAGATGCCATATTGCGCGTCCTCGTCCGGGGTTTCGCCCGCCTCGAGGAACAGGAATTCGGTCCGCATCAGCCCGACCCCTTCGCCGCCCTGCGTCATTGCGAAGGAGACCTGATCGGGGCGGTTCACATTGGCGGAAACCTCGATACGCACGCCATCGCTGGTGATCGCGGGCTTGCCACGCTCGGCTTCCTGCGCCGCGCGTTGCCGGTCCAGTTTCGCGATCCAGTCGCGCGCGGATTGCAGATCCTGCGCCGCCGGATCGATCCAGATGCGCCCGCTGTCGCCGTCGACGATGGCGGTGGTGCCGGGCCGCGTCGCGAGCAGTTTCGCGCCGCCCGCCACGACCGACGGCAGGCCGAGCGTCCGGGCAAGGATCGCGCTATGCGACGTTGGCCCGCCCAGTGCGGTGGCGATGCCCGCCACCCGTTCGGTGTCGAGCGTGGCGGTGTCCGACGGGGAAAGGTCGGACGCGACGAGGATCACCGGCGTATCGGGAAGATCGGCCAGCGACCCGTTCGACAACGACGGATCGAGCTGTGCCAGGACGCGGCGGCCCACATCGCGCAGATCCGCGGCCCGCGCCGCCAGCACCGGATTGCCAAGCGCCGCGAAACGCCCGGCGATCCGTTCCACCGCATTGTGCCATGACCAGGCGACCCCGTGCCCTTCCACCATCATCTGACACGCGAGGGTGATGAGGTCGGTATCGTCGAGCAATTCGGCCTGCGCCGTGAAGATCGCCGCATCGCCTGCGCCCAGCCGCCGGGTCGTGTCATCGATCAACGCCTTCATATGCGCGCGCGTCGTGCCCAGCGCGGCATCGAGCTCGGCACCGCCCGTGACGAGATCGACCGGCGTGTCGGGCACGTCGAGTTCGGCCGCGGCCAGCACGTGGACGGTGCCAATGGCAAGGCCGGGGCTCGCCGCGACGCCGGTCACCATTTCGGCCTCGTGTTCCGGTTTCCAGCCGTGGATCGGCGCGGCGGCCTTTTCCTCGGCGCGTTCGGCATCGCGCTTTTCACGGGCGGAGAGGCTGCGCGCCGTGCGCACGAGCGCGTCGAGTGCGTCGCGCGCGCCGTCCCCTCGGCCGAGAACACGATTTCATCGCCGGCACGGAGCCCGAGTTGCAGCAGGGAGATCAGGCTGCGCGGGTCGGCGCTTTCGTTCTTGTGGCGCACGCGGAGCCGGGCCTTGCCGGACTTGGCGCTGTCGACCCAGGCGGCGGCGGGACGGGCGTGCAGGCCGGAGGGGTAGTCGACGACCCATGTCTCGCTCTGCCCGAAATCGGTGGCGTGGGCGGTTTCGCGGTCGGGTGCCTCGTCGGTTTCGAGCGCGCGGGCGATCATGTCCGGATCGTCCGCCTCGATCAGCGCGCGAAGCCGGTCCTCATCCTGAATAAGCCGGGTCAACCGGCGCAGGATGACGATGTGATTGTCGGAATTGGCGGCGATGCCGACGACCAGATGCGCAACCTGTCCGGGGTTCCATTCCACCCCGTCGCGCAGTTGGAGCACCGCGATGCCGCCGTGATGCACGAGCCCGCGATCTTCCTTCAGCCCATGCGGAATCGCGACGCCCGAACCCAGGAACGTGTTCGCCACCGCCTCGCGCGAGAGCATCGATTCGACATAGCCGGGATCGACCGCGCCGCCCGCCACGAGAAGCTGGCCTGCCTGGCGGATCGCATCGTCCTTCGACGCGGCGGTGGCGGCGATACGGATGTGCGATTTGCGCGCGTGCGTCGGCGTGGGGCCTGCCGGCATGGTGATTCTCCCGCTGGGTACGTTTCTTATGCGTGCGAGAAAACGTTTTCTCGACGTCTTTGTCAAGGGGTGGCTTGCTCTGCACCGTGATATTCGCCATCGTCGCACCGTTCGGACCACGCGATACGCGCAAAGAAAGAGAACGTTTTCATGGCAGTCGGCATCCGCGATGTGGCACGGGAAGCCAATGTCTCCCCCGCCACCGTTTCCCGCGTGCTCGGCGGAAAGCCGGTCAATCCGGCCATGCGCGAACGGGTGTTGCAGGCCGTCGAACGCACAGGCTACCGCCCCAATCTCGCCGCCCGGCGGCTGCGCTCGCAGCGGTCCAACACCATCGGGCTGATCGTCGCCGACATCCGCAACCCGTTCTTCACCGCCGTATCCCGCACGATCGAGGACATCGCGGCGCAGCGCGGGATGCGCGTCATCCTGTGCAACACGGACGAGGACGCCGCGAAGGAGGCCGCCTATCTCGATCTCATGGCGCAGGAGCGGGTGAGCGGGGTGATCCTGGCCCCCGCGCGGAGGAAGGATGGCGGGCGCCGGCCTCCGCCCAGGCCGGATTTTCCCGTCGTGCTCATCGACCGGACGATGCCGGGCGCGACGTTCGATTGCGTGATCCTCGAAAATGCGGCGATGGCCGGTGAGCTGGTCGACCATCTCGCACAGGCGGGGCACAGGCGGATCGTCGGCCTGTTCGGCGCCGACAGCGGGACCGGGCGCGAACGGCGCGAAGGGTTCGAGGAGGCATCGGCCCGGCACGCACTCGACGCGACGAGCCACCTTATCCCCCATGGCGAGACGGAGGGCGCGCAGATGTTGCGCGATCTGCTTTGCACGGCCGAACGTCCCGATGCGATCGTGGCGAGCAACGGGGTGATGCTGCTCGGTGTGCTGCGTGCGTTGCGCGCGCTGCACATCGACGTGCCGGGCGATATCGCGCTTGCCGGGTTCGACAATAATGACTGGATGGAATTCGTGGGGCAAGGGCTGACCGTGATAGAACAGCCGGTGGAGGATATCGGTGCCACGGCCATGACGATGCTGCTCGACCGGATCGACAATCCGGATGCCGCCGCGCGCCGGGTCGTGCTGCGCGGACAGCTCATCGCGCGCGGGTCCACCGTCGCCTCGGCGGGCACAAGCCGGCCCCCGGAACAGGAGCCCCTGCATGAACACGAAACCACCACTCGGTCCCGCAACCCGGCTCTGCATGTCGCTGTCGGGGCGGCCGGGGCGTTCGGGCACGATCTTCCACAACCGGCTCTACGAATTGCTGGGTCTCGATTATATCTACAAATCGTTCGGGACCACCGACCTTGCCGCGGCGGTCGCGGGCATTCGGGGGCTGGGCATTCGCGGCTGCGCGATCTCTATGCCGTTCAAGGAGGATGTCATCGCGCTGATCGACAGGGTGGAACCGTCGGCGCGCGCGATCGACAGCGTGAATACCATCGTCAATGACGATGGCGTGCTCACCGGCCACAACACCGATTTCGTGGCGGTGCGCGATCTTGTCGCGGCGGCGGGAATCGCGCCCACGACCCCCTTCGTCGTGCGCGGCAGCGGCGGCATGGCCAAGGCGGTGACGGCTGCGTTGCGCGATCTCGGCTTTGGCACGGGCACCATCGTGGCGCGGAACCGCGATACGGGGCCGGCACTGGCCGAAAAATACGGCTATGGCTGGCGTGCCGATCTGGGCGAACCGGGCGCGGCCATGCTGATCAACGTGACACCGCTCGGCATGGAGGGTGCTGATGCGGACGCGCTGGCCTTTCCGCCGGTGCATGTCGAGGCGGCGGATGTCGCGTTCGACGTCGTGGCGCAGCCGGTCGAGACGCCCTTCGTCAAAATGTCGCGCGCGCAGGGCAAACGCGTGCTAACCGGGGCCAGTGTCATCGTGCTTCAGGCGGTCCGGCAATTCGTGCTCTATACCGGGCACACGCCGACGCCCGCGATGATCGAGGAGGCCGCCGCGCTCGCCCATGGGCAGGAGGCCGCCGCCGAAATTGCCGCCGTGCTGGCTGCCTGAAAGCGCAGGAGAATGAACGACATGACGACGACGGACACGATGACCCGGGACGACACCGCAACGCCCCGCATGACCGGGCGCCCCACGTTGAGCCGGTTCCTCATCGATCAGCAACGCCGACCCGACTCGACCTGTCCGGCGGAACTGCGCCTGCTGATCGAGACGATCGCGCGGGCCTGCAAGGTGATCAATCACGCCATTTCCAAAGGCGCGCTCGGCGACGTGCTCGGCAGTCTTCAGTCCGAGAACGTGCAGGGCGAGGTGCAGAAGAAGCTGGACGTGATCGCCAACGACCTGCTGCTCGACGCGAACGAATGGGGCGGGCATCTCGCGGGCATGGCGTCGGAGGAGATGGAGGCGATCCACCCCATCCCGAACCGTTATCCCAAGGGCGAATATCTGTTGCTGTTCGATCCGATCGACGGATCGAGCAATGTCGATGTCGATCTTTCGGTGGGCACGATCTTCTCGATCCTGCGCGCGCCGGAGGACAGCGCGGGCCGCGACGTGCGCGAGGCCGATTTCCTCCAACCCGGCCGGTGCCAGGTGGCCTCTGGCTACGCGATCTACGGGCCGCAGACGCTCATGGTGCTGAGCGTGGGGACGGGCGTGTATGAATTCACGCTCGACAGCGAGATCGGGTCGTGGCGGATGACCGACGGGCCGATCACGATACCCGACGGCACGCCCGAATTCGCGATCAACATGGCGCGGCGGCGGCAATGGTCGCCCGCCATCGCCCGCTTTGTCGAAGAGCGTATTCTCGGCACCGAAGGGCCGCTCGGCAAGGATTACAACATGCGCTGGACCGCCTCGATGGTGGCGGACGTGCACCGTATTCTGAAGCGTGGCGGCGTGTTCCTCTACCCCGGCGATCACCGGCGGGACGGCAAGGCGAAGCTGCGCCTGCTTTATGAGGCGAACCCGATGAGCTTCCTGATCGAGCAGGCCGGCGGCGCGGCAACCGACGGCGCCACGCGGATTTTGGACATAGACCCGGTCGGCCTGCATCAGCGCGTCGGCGTCATCCTCGGCGATGGCGAGGAGGTGGCCGCCGCGACGCCGTAGCGACCGGACCATCGGCGCATGTGCGGCGCGTCATGGCCGTGGGGTTATGGCGGGTTCGGGCGGAATCGCAGGTTTCCCGACACGATACCGCCGACCCCACGCCATTTGAAACGGGCGATGGCCGTGCCGCTCTGGCCGAAATTTCGCACGCGCTGGGCGAAGCGCAACTCGCAAACGGCGGCAGCCATTGTCGATCAAAGGTCGTATGCGTCGCATCGGGCCGATGATGGTCTGCGGCTCCGGGCTTCCTGTCGTGACCTTCAGGAATTTTGCATGAGCATAAAACGAATCGTTTCGGAGCAGCGCAATGCAGCCAATTTTTTGTCTGGCGTGATTATGGCTGGCCTGCTGCTGTTCTGGCTCTGGGCAGCACTCGATTGGATATTAGCATTGGGATGGAACGCTGATCCGCAAATACTCTGGGTTGCGCCATTGATGGCGATCTTCGGCTATGGTTTGCGGTTTGTCTGCATGGCGATTCTTCGGTTTGTGGAGAGCAATTACTGACGTCAGCCGGGTGCCCGAGATGCCTGGACGCAGCGCCAAGGTGTGTATGGGGGGACGGCGTTAGCGAGGCCGCTCCCGGACCGATGATTTGCTGCCCGCAAAGAGCGTGAAGCGGTCGTTCCGCAAGGGACGTTTGTGAGGCTCCTTGGCGCGGGCATTTCGGCGAACTGGCGCGCACGGTTTTACAAGAGCGGTCCTTCGCCGTTTCGCCCTATCTCCTGGCGGCATACGGGCATGGGCGGCTCAAACGGCCCACCGCGCTGGAACGGGGTCGCGGCGATGCATGGTCCATTGGCACCGGCGTTCGCGCGGTCCTGCCCGGATCGCTGAACGGCGTGGCGGAGGTCGCCTATGCCAGGGACACGCTGCGCGATGCGGGCGGCGTCCGCCTCACCGCGAGCCTTGGCCGCAGCTTCTGAATGCGCGGCGCGCCTTGATGGATACCCGATCACGCAGGCAAGCGAACGGGCGAAGTGATGGTCATCGGCTTCGCCCATGGTGATCTGTTGTCGGGAACGGCGCGCTCGCGACCGATCCGATGGCCGCGCGCGAGGCACGGGATTACGCCATCCTTCGCGGCACGCTGACGGTTTCGGAAGATTACGATTTGCAGGTCAGCGCCGGCATATTGTCCGTGCGGGCCCGGCCAGCAACGATCCCCGCGCGGGAAGTTGCAAGCCACGGGAACATCGGTCAATCGCCTGCGAATGATCGGGATACACTCGATTTCTGCAACACACTTGCCCCCTGCGCCTCCGTTGCGGGCGATGCGGATCGGGAGCAGGTCGAAGCAGAGGACGACAGGCTGCCGTTCCGTCCACGGCCGTCGTAGCAACAGCCTCCCGCCAAGCCTTGGCGGGCATCCCGTTTCGAACGCGATCGCGCCGAACCGCAAGATCGGTCGGGCAATATGCCCGAACCTGCGCCAGGATGGTGTCGCCACGATGGAGCGGACAGTGACGACAGCACTTCAACATTACCATGACCGGATGAAACGGGCGCTCGATCATATCGATCGGCATCTCGTCGATCCGCTGAATCTCGACACGATCAGTGCCGTCGCGGCCTTTTCCAAGTTTCATTTCCACCGGCAATTTTCCGCGACTTTTGGGCTGTCCGTGCATCGCTACGTGCAGCTCGGGCGGATGAAGCGTGCGTCGTTCCGGCTGGCCTATCGTCACGATCACAGCGTTACCCGGATCGCGATGGATGCCGGTTACGACGCTCCCGATGCCTTTGCCCGCGCCTTTCGGCAGCGCTTCGGACAGTCGCCGTCATCGTTCCGGAAAGCACCCGACTGGGAGCCGTGGCTTGCCGCCCTCGGGCCTCTCACCAACGCGAGGAGAAAAATCATGCAACGGTCCTTCGATGCAAGCGACGTCACGATACGGGAGGCTGACGCCGTTCCGGTGGCGATCATGGAGCACCGCGGACCACCGAACGAAATTGGCGCGACCATTCGGCGGTTCATCGACTGGCGAAAGGCAAACGGACTTCCCCCGCGGAGGAGCAGGACCTTCAACATCTTCCACTCCGATCCCGGCCATACCGATCCCCGCGATTATCGAATGGATCTGTGCGCAGCGACGGAGCAGGTTTTCGACGCGGGCGAGCACGGCGTGGTGTCCGGGATCATACCGGGAGGACGCTGTGCCGTCTTGCGGATCGTGGGGCATACTGACGATCTGGAATCCGCGGCTCTCTATCTCTACCGCGACTGGCTTCCGCAAAGTGGTGAGGAGGCGCGAGACTTCCCGCTTTACTGCGAGCGCATCGCGTTCTTTCCCGACGTGCCCGAAACAGAGGCGATTGCAGAGCTGTTTCTCCCGCTCAGATAGCGGCATACACCGCGTCGCTTGTTCCCAAATCTGCCAGGGTTAGCGATCTGCGGGGCGCGGTCGGGCGCATATTGATTCGTGGGTCGACGCGATCTCTGCCTCTCGCGATCAATCCACACGACAGCTTCGGCATCGAGCAGGCAAAGGCGAATGCGCCGCATCCGCAATGGCACGCGAAGGCAGGGATCGACGAGCACGCCGGATCGAGGTCCGCATCCTGCCCCTACTGCCTGAAAACGACCGCGGCATGCTCCGCTACGCCCGTGACGGAGCCGCAAGTCCTGTGGCGACCGAGGTCGATCAACGCTTTCGAGCCCGCGCCCCACGCGCGATCGAGCATCGGAACATCGCACAAGAAAGAAAAATGAAATTGGTCGGGGAGACAGGATTCGAACCTGCGACATCCTGCTCCCAAAGCAGGCGCGCTACCGGGCTGCGCTACTCCCCGAACCGGGATCGCCTTAAAAGAGCGCGCGGGCAGGCGGCAAGCGATTTCTTTGACCGTGTGCAGAGCGGGGCCTCCGCCGGCACGGGAAAATTGGTGGGCCCGGCAGGATTCGAACCCGCGACCTAGCCGTTATGAGCGGCCAGCTCTAACCGCTGAGCTACAGGCCCGTTGGGGCAGAGCGGGTAACGCTCGCCCGCCGGTTTGGCAAGCTGCTTTGGCCCGGGCCTGCCGCGCGACACGATACGGCGCGATCCGCCAGCGGGCGCGATAAATTGCGACAGGTCGCGGATCATTGCGGCAAATCGCGTTCGCCCGCGTTGCAATGGGAAACAATTTTGCGTAGCAATCCGTTTATTACGGCATATGGCGGTTCGGCCGCTCGCTTATTGCCCGCCATGGGCGAATCATTCCAATATGGCGAAACGCAACACGCCATGGGCCATCGAAGAGGTTTGTCCGCCACATGATTCATGATGAAATCGACCGTCGCCTGCTTGCCGAGTTGCAGGAAGAAGGGCGCATAACCAACGTCGAACTGGCGCAGCGCGTCGGCCTGACCGCGCCGCCCTGCTTGCGCCGGGTTCGCGCGCTCGAGGAACGGGGCGCCATTCGCGGCTATCACGCCGATCTCGACCCAGCCGCGCTCGGCTTTACCATCACCGTTTTCGCGATGGTCAGCCTCAAGAGCCAGGCGGAGGAATCGCTCCGCGCGTTCGAGGATCAGATGGCCGAACTGCCCGAAGTGCGCGAATGCCACATGCTCAACGGTGAGATCGACTTCATCGTGAAGATCGTCAGCCGCGATCTGCAAAGCTTTCAGGAATTTTTGACGAGCAAGCTCACGCCCACGCCCAACGTCGGCAGCGTGAAGACGTCGCTCGTCATCCGTTCGTCGAAGGTAAAGCCGGGCGTCCCGCTGGAATAGGACGCCCGGGCCGATGCGGGGCGGCGCCTATTCCTCGCGCTGCTCCATCCATTCTTCCAGCCATTTGATGGTGTAGTCGCCGGTCTGGAAATCGTCCTGCCGGATCAGCGTTTCGTGAAGCGGGATCGTCGTCTTCACGCCCTCGATCACCATTTCGCCCAGCGCGCGCTTCAGGCGCATGATGCACCCTTCGCGCGTGCGCCCATACACGATCAGCTTCGCAATCATCAGATCGTAGAACGGCGGAATGCGATAGCCGGCGTAAAGCCCGCTATCGACGCGCACGTGCATCCCGCCCGCGGCGTGATAGCTCGTCACCTGTCCGGGCGAGGGGGCGAAGCTGCGCGGATCCTCGGCATTGATGCGGCATTCGATCGCATGCCCGGTAAAGCGCACTTCGTCCTGCGTCACGGAGAGCGGTTCGCCCGCCGCGATGCGGATCTGTTCGCGCACGAGGTCGAGACCGGTGATGGCCTCGGTCACCGGATGTTCGACCTGCAGCCGGGTGTTCATCTCGATGAAGTAGAACTCGCCGTTTTCCCACAGGAATTCGATCGTCCCCGCACCGCGATAGCCCATTTCGGCCATCGCATCGGCGCATGTCCGGCCCATGCGATCGCGATCGGCGTCGCTGATCACGGGGGACGGCGCTTCCTCGAGCACTTTTTGATGCCGCCGCTGAAGCGAGCAGTCGCGTTCGCCGAGGTGGATGGCATTGCCGTTGCCATCGCCGAACACCTGAAACTCGATATGGCGCGGATTGCCGAGATATTTCTCGATATAGACGGTGGAGTCGCCGAACGCGGATTTCGCCTCCGACTTCGCCTGGCTCATCAGGCTGGGCAACTCGTCGGCGTTCTGCACGACTTTCATGCCGCGCCCGCCGCCGCCCGATGCGGCCTTCACCAACACCGGATAGCCGATCTCCTCGGCAAGTTGCAGCGCCTCTTCCGCCGTTTCCACCGCGCCGTCGCTGCCGGGGACGAGCGGCAGGCCGAGTGCGCCCGCCGTGCGCTTGGCCTCGACCTTGTCGCCCATCGTGCGGATATGCTCGGGCTTCGGCCCGATCCATGCGATGCCGTGGGCCTCGACGATTTCGGCAAATTTGGCGTTTTCGGACAGGAAGCCGTAACCGGGATGGATCGCGTCCGCCCCGGTAATTTCTTCCGCCGAAATGATCGCCGCCATGTTGAGATAGCTGTCCGTCGCCGACGGCGGGCCGATGCACACGGCCTGATCGGCCAGCCGGACATGCATGGCTTCGGCATCCGCGGTCGAATGCACGGCAACCGTTTCAATGCCCATTTCCTGCGCCGCGCGATGCACGCGCAGGGCGATTTCGCCGCGATTGGCGATGAGTATCCGGGTTATCGCCATGAAAGCCTCAATCGACCACGACGAGCGGTTGATCGAATTCGACCGGCTCGGCATCGCCGACGAGGATCTGGCTGACCGTGCCGGCGCGCGGGCGCGGGGATGGCGTTCATCACCTTCATCGCCTCGACGATGAGCAGGGTTTCGCCTGCCTTCACCTTGCTGCCGACCGCGATGAACGGCGCGGCGCCCGGCTCTGCGGAGAGATAGGCCGTGCCGACCATCGGCGATTTGACCGCGTCGACCGGCGCGCCGGGCAACTCGGCCTGCTCCGCCGGAGCGGCGTTTATTGGCTGGCGCGCCAACAGCAGGCGCGGCACGGCGCGGGGGCCATGGCGTAGGCGCCAACCGGCGCGGCGCGCGAAACGCGGATTTTCCGGCTGCCTTCCTCGACCTCGATTTCGGTAAGATTGGTATCGTTGAGCATGTCGGCCAGTTCGCGCACGAGCGCGCTGTCGATGTTCATGCCCGAATTTTCGGCGGTTTTCTCGCCCATGAAAGTCCCTCGCTGCAAATCCAGCCTGTCAAAGTCTGGCGCTATGCGCGCCGAAAATCGCAATGACAAGGGGGCGGCGCCGGTAGGCCGCACCGCCCCGAGGGGTTGTTCGCGCTTAGTCGACGCCCTTCACCTTGCCCCACTGGCGCGCCGCGGTATAGCCGAGATAGCCCGTCCCGAAGAGCGCATAGAGCGGTTCGGGAAGCGCGTTGAGATAGCTTGTCATGCCCTTGCCGATCGCATGCGCAGTCGCGGGATTGAAGGCGCCGATCACCCCCATTGGGATGGCGAACAGGATGATGAGATACATCACATAGAGAAATCCGGGTCGCGCCCGGCTGGTCCATGGATCGGGCGATTGCGCCTCGGTCACGATCGCCGAAAGCCGCGCCTCGATCTGCTTGAGCTCGTGATCCGCTTCGAGGCTGAGGAGTTCCAGCTTGGCCCGATCGCGGGCTTCCTTGTCGGGGATGACCTTGTCGATGATGCGGGTGATGGGCCCGATGAGGGATTCGAGAATGGGCATGGCTGCGCTCCTTTGCCAATGGACGCCGGATCGCTACACAGGTTAGCTGGTGTAGGAAAATAAAACCATATAGGTTAACTATTTAGAAGTCGGGCAGTTCCTGGTCCGCAAAGCCCCATCCCGCCAACGCGTCGTCTTCGGCCCGGCGCAACAACCGATCGGCGTCATCGATCGAAAACGGGTGCGCATCCTTTGCATCGTTCAACGCGTCCCAGTTAATGGGCACCGCGACGGCCCCGGCGCTGCGCGCCCGCGCGGAATAGGGCAGCACCGCCGTCGCCCCGCGCTGATTGCGGAGCCAGTCGATGAAAATGCGCCCCTTGCGCTTGGCCTTGCTCATCGTCGCGACGAAGCGATCGGGCTCGGCCATGGACAGCGCCTCGGCAAAGCGGCGGGCGAAATCCTTGTGCGCGTCCCAGCCGTGCGCAGGCGATAGCGGCACGACGACATGCACGCCCTTGCCGCCCGAAAGCATGGCGAAGCTGACGAGGCCGATATCGGCCAGCCGGTCGCGAATATCGCTCGCGGCTTTTTTTACGTCGGCAAAATCCACGGCTTCATCGGGGTCGAGGTCGAAGATCATGCGGTCGGGTGCCTCGAAATGCGCTCCTGGCCAGGCGTAGACTCACGCTTTCCTCACATCGCACGATGAGCCAGAAGCGCACGCATCAGATGCAGATCCCAGCCGGCCGTCGCCCTTTTCGGCGATGGCGATGGCGGCGTGCGCACGGCCCATGCCGCGGCCCTGAACGCACACCTGCCGTCGTTTTGAAAAAGGCGGATTTCTTTCCTGCCCATGCTGGACCGGAGCGTACGGAGGGCTTAGTGCGCCGGCAGCAGCGCGGCGGATGGCGATAATCAGCATAATAATAATCGGCAAGTCGCCAAGCTTCTCTGTCTTCGTGTCCATCGGAAAAAGCGACGACGCGATGTGGTGCGGAAAATCTGACCCCGAAAGTCGGCGCAGCGCGCCCGGCGCTGCCGCAGCCTTCCAGGGCACTCACCTCACCGGCGTCCTTGTCGTGTGCGAAGGGCAGAAGGGAAGCTGCGAGCTGCTGCAAAGTGCGCCGCGTGGTCATCCATGATGGCGGGGCAGATGGCGACTGGCGACGAGTTTCAAGCGTCGCTCGCACTGCGCTGCCGCGTCGGGCGTCGGCGGTTTTTCGCCACCCTCGAGCGAGCGGCGCGGTCTTGCGCGCGATCCGATCCGCTATCCATTCCGTCGGTCAGCCGAAAGATCGTCCAGCGTATCGGCCGTCGGCCGTTTGTGCTGTGCCACACCTTTGCACCTTGCACATCGGCCAATTCGCCGCCTTCGTTCTGCGCGCTTGAAAGGCATCGGCAGCGTAGCAAGCGGCGAACGCGTCGCGTCCTCGCCTTCGAACGCTGATGATGACGAACTGCTGCGCGTCATCCTGACCCAGCGGCTTCGTGATGGCGAGCGATATTTCGCATCGATCCGTTTCGAGATGATGCCTTCCTGCCCGGCATCGCACATGGTCCGATAAAGCTGCTCGCCCGCGTCGATGACATGATCGGCAACGTGCACCGGCGGCGGGGCATGGCGCAGAAGCGCCTCCAGCCGCTCCTTGCGCTCGATATTCGGGAGCGCAGTCAGATCCTCGCCGCCACTCGCGATAAGATCGAAGGCGTGGAACGAGAGCGCATCGCCATCCCCCTGCGCCCCGGCCCCGCGTTTCAGCACGGATTGCAGCGCCGAAAAATCGGGATTGCCATCCTTGCCATAGGCCACGATTTCCCCGTCGAGCAGCGATGGAGGAAGGTCGAGCGCCGCAATATGCGCGGCAAGCGGCGCGAATTTGTCGGTCCAGTCCTTTCCGCTGCGCGTATAGATCGTCACCGCGTCACCCGCCGCCGCGACGATGGCGCGATAGCCGTCGAACTTGATCTCGTGCATCCAGCCATTGCCGGCGGGAACCGCGTCGACCAGCGTGGCAAGCTGCGGCTTGGCAAAGGCGGGCGGTTTCGCATCGGGATTGCGCCGCGTTCGGGTGCGTTTCTGGCCGCCCTTCTTTTCATCACCGCCACCGGATTTCTTTTCGGCACCAGATTTCGCATGGCGGCTCCGCCATGACCTGGAACGCCCGGTCGACACGCTGGTGAGGCAACGCGCTCGACAGCGGATCACAGCCTGCTCTCGCGCTCTCATGCATCCTCGTCTTGCGCAGCAGCCAGTTTTCGCGGCGTTCGCCCTTGCGCGGCTTCATGCGGACAAGCAGCCATTCACCCTTCATCCGCTCACCCGACAGGATGAAATGCAGGTGCCCGTCGGCAAGGTCGTCCGCGCTTTTCCCCTCGACAGGTGCCCATGTGCCGCGGTCCCAGATCATGACCGTGCCGCCGCCATATTCGTCGTCCGGAATGGTGCCCTCGAACGCGGCATAGGAGAGTGGGTGATCCTCGGTCCGGACCGCCAGCCGCTTTATGTCGGGGTCGGGCGAGGGACCCTTGGTCACCGCCCAGCTTTTCAGTACGCCATCGCTTTCCAGCCGCAGATCCCAGTGCAGGCGGGTCGCATCGTGTTTCTGAACGATGAAGCGATTGCCGCCCGGCGCACCCGGATCGCCGGCCGGTTCGCTGGTCCTGCTGAAATCGCGCTTTGCATTATAAGCGGCGAGGGGGTCGGGGCGTTTCGTCATCGGCGGTCGCGCGGCGCGGTGCCGTCGTCCTGTGACAAGCGTCGATCGGGACCCATGTGCCGTTCAAGAATGCGAAGGAGGCTCAGCATCACCATCGAAATGATCGTCGCGACCAGCACGAGCGGCCATTGCGCCGCCCCGCAAGCCACCCCGACAATCGCGGCAAGCCAGAGATTGGCGGCGGTGGTGATATTGTGCAATTGCCCACGCGAAAATACGATCAACCCGGCACCGACGATACCGATGAACGAACCCGCCGCCTCGAACAGGCGAAGGGGGTCCATTCGTTCCGGACCGAGTTGCAGATAAAGGGCAATGATCGAAACGGTCGCCGCCGCGGAGGTAAAGCAGATCAGCCCATGCGTGCGCATTCCCGCCGCATGCCCCCGCAATTCGCGATCCAGCCCCAGAACGAGGCCGAGCACCGCCGCGACGCCCAGCCGCAGCATCAATTGCCAGTCAAGCCATTGGAGCGCGATCGATGGGTTGAGTTCCATGGTCGTCCCGCCGTTCAGGCGCTCTTCTTGCGCGATGGCTTCTTCGAAGGCGATTTGGTGTCATCGTCCCCCACCGATTTCTTCAACGCGGCCATGAGGTCGATGACATTGCCGCCCTTGCCGCTTTCCGGCTCCTCGACATCCTCGAGAATCTTGCCGCCCTTGTCCTTCGCCTTCTTCTCGATCAGCCGTTCGAGCGCGTCGGCGTAGCGGTCGTGGAATTCCGACGGATCGAACGGCGCGCTTTTCTTCTCGATCAGTGTCGTGGCGAGTTCGAGCAATTCGTCCTCGGGCTTGTCCTCGCCGATTTCGCCGAAAAAGGCCTGACCCTTGCGGACCTCGTCGGCATAGCGCATCGTTTCGAGCAATATCCCCTTGCCGCAGGGTTTGAGCGCGACGAGCAATTCCTTGCCACGCACCGAAATCTGTCCCAGCGCGACCTTCTTCGTCTGTCGCAGCGCGTCGCGCAGCACGACATACGCATCCATCGCGAGATCGTCCGCCGGCACCACGAAATAGGGTTTCTCGTAATAGAGCGCGTCGATGTCATGCGCGTCGACAAACTGTACGAGTTCCAGCGTCTTGCGGCTTTCGACCTTCGCCGCCTCGATCTCCTCGTCGTCGAGGAGCACGTAATTGTCCTTGGAGATTTCGTAGCCGCGAATGATGTCGTCGCGGTCGATGGGGCCGATGCCCTGCACGATTTTCTCGTAATTGATCGGCTTGCCGCTCGGTTCGTGGATCTGGCGAAAGCTGATCTTCGAGCCCGATTTGACGGCGGTGTAGATTTCCACCGGGATCGATACCAGCGCGAGCCGGATCTGACCCTTCCAATAGGCGCGTGCGGCCATCGTCGTCTCCCCTTCGTTCGAAGGGAAAGCGCATCAGGCGCGATTCGGTTTCCATCGCGGGGCGCGGGCCCGCTTACCATGCGCATATACGCGGCGGGCGGGGCACTCAGACGATGATGAATAAAGGAAAATTTGGTCGGGACGAGAGGATTCGAACCTCCGACCCCCACACCCCCAGTGTGATGCGCTACCAGGCTGCGCTACGTCCCGACCGGAACGGCGCCAATAGCGGGGCGCGGATCGCTTGGCAAGGCTTGCGGGAGAGAATATGCGATATGGCTCACCGTCCACCGGGCGACGGCACCGGGCGGGGCGCGCATTGCCACGCCTGTGCAATGCTGCTAATCGCCGCGCCCTGGACCCCGGCGGTGCCGTGATGGCGCCCCGAACCATTTTCATTTCTGATCGAAAGAAGCCGGTAAACCGTGAACAGTTCCCTGCTCATCCTCGCCGCGGCGCCCGCCGCCGCCGGACCGCCCGCCTTCATGAACCTCATCCTGCTGGCCGCGATGGGCCTCATTTTCTGGTTCCTCGTCTTCCGCCCGCAGATCAAGCGGCAGAAGGCGCATCAGGCCAAGATCGCCGGATTGCAGCGCAACGACCGCGTCGTGACCGCAGGCGGGCTCGTCGGCAAGATCACGAAGCTGGACGATGATTTCGTCGAGATCGAGATCGCTCCCAACGTCCGGGTTCAGGCCGTGCGCCAGACCATCGGCGACGTGATGCCCAAGGGCGGCGTCAAGCCCGCCAACGACTGAGACCGCCGATGCTCGATTTCCCGCGCTGGAAAGTCATCTGGCTCTCCGCGATTACCGTGATCGGGGTGTTTTTCGCCCTGCCGTCGCTCGTTTCCATCGCGGGCGGGACCTGGCCCGATGCGCTGCCCGATCCGGAGGTCAATCTCGGCCTCGATCTCGCAGGCGGCAGCCACATCCTGCTCGAGGCGGATACGGGGCAGGTGCGCGGGCTTCGGCTCGAATCGATGGAAGAGGACGTGCGCCGCGTCCTACGCGAGGCCGATGACGAGGTCGAGATCGGCGATATTTCCCGCAGCAACGGGCGCCTGTCCTTCATGGTGCAGGACGCCGATCAGGTCGACGCCGCGCGCGAGGCACTGCTGCCGCTGACCGATGGCGCAGGGCTTACCGGACAGCGCGACTGGACCATCAACGTGGTCGACGGCACGCGCTTCATCGTCGTCCCGACCGAGGCGGGGCTGGAACAGGGTGTCGAGCTGGCGATGGATACCGCCACCGATGTCGTGCGCCGCCGCATCGACGAGCTGGGCACGCGCGAGCCGACCATCATCCGGCAGGGCGATGCCCGCATCGTGGTGCAGGTCCCCGGCCTCGACGATCCGCAACAATTGAAGGATCTCCTGGGACAGACGGCGAAGCTTGAGTTCAAGCTCGTCGACGGTTCCGCGGCGCCTGCCGATTTGGCGCAGGGTATCGCGCCTCCGGGCAGCGAGATCCTGAATTTCGCAGCCGGTGGCCAGCAGACCGGCCCGATCGCGGTACGCCGGCTGGGCGGGATTCAGGGCGACAACCTGACCGACGCGCGGCAGGGCTACGATCAGAACGGCGCCCCCGTCGTCAACATCACCTTCAACCAGGAAGGCGGGCGCAAGTTCGCGCAGCTGACCACCGATAACGTCAACAAGCCGTTCGCCATCATCCTCGATGGCGAGGTTTTGTCGGCGCCCAATATCAACGAACCGATCCTCGGCGGCTCCGCGCAGATCAGCGGCAATTTCACCGTCGACAGCGCCAATGCGCTCGCCATCTCGCTGCGTTCCGGCGCGCTGCCGATCGATCTTCAGATCGTGGAGGAGCGCACCGTCGGCCCGGATCTCGGCGCCGATTCGATCCGCAAGGGTCTGCTCGCGCTGATCGTCGGCGGCGCGGCGGTCATGGCGTTCATGTTCGTGAGCTATGGCCGGTTCGGCATCTACGCCGACATTGCCATCGTGCTCAACGTGTTGATCATCCTCGGTATCATGGCGATTCTCGGCTCCACGCTGACGCTGCCGGGGATTGCCGGCTTCGTGCTGACCATCGGTACGGCGGTCGATGCCAACGTGCTCATCAACGAACGCATACGCGAGGAACGCCGCCGCGGCCGCCGCGTGGTGCAGGCGGTCGAGGTCGGCTATCGCGAGGCGCAGCGCGCCATTCTCGACGCCAACATCACCAATTTCATCGCGGGCGTGCTGTTGTTCCTCTTCGGCTCCGGGCCGATCCGCGGGTTTGCCATCGTGTTGATCATCGGCATCGTCACTTCGGTTTTCACCGCCGTCACGCTGACCCGCATGTGGGTGGCAAGCTATCTGCGGAAAAACCGCCCCGCCGAGCTGAATATCTAAGGGACGTGCCATGAAACTGCTCAAACTCGTTCCCGACAATACGAATATCCGCTTCCTGCGGTTGCGCGTGCCGTTCTACATCATCTCGCTGCTGCTGATGGCGGCGAGCTGGGCGCTGGTGGCGACGAACGGGCTCAACCTCGGCGTCGATTTCGTCGGCGGGCAGATGATCCGCGCGACCTTCACCGAAACGGCGGAGGCGCCGGTCGCGGAACTGCGACGCAGCATCGGCGGGCTCGGCTATGGCGACCCGGTGATCCAGCGTTTCGGACAGCCGAACGAGGTGTCGATCCGCATGCGCCTGCCCGAAGGGACCGGCCCCGATTCCACCACGCTCGCCGACCGCATGACGCAGGACATCACCCGCGCCATAGAGACGGAGCATCCCGACGTCCGGATCGACGGCGTCGATTCGGTGTCGGGCAAGGTGTCGGAGGAGCTGTTCTCCACCGGCATGTATGCGCTGCTCGCCGCGATGGTGGCGATCGCCATCTATATCTGGGTCCGGTTTGAGTGGCAGTTCGGCGTGGGCGCGCTTTTCGCGCTGATCCACGACGTATCGCTCACCATGGGATTCTTCGCGATTACGCAGCTGGAATTCGACCTCAATATCGTGGCGGCGATCCTCGCCATCATCGGCTATTCGCTGAACGATACGATCGTGGTGTATGACCGCATCCGTGAAAATCTGAAGAAATATCGCCGGATGCCGATGGAGGAACTGCTCGATCTGTCGGTCAATGAAACGCTGTCGCGCACGGTGGTTACCTCGCTGACGACGCTGACCGTGCTGGCGGCGTTGCTCATTCTCGGGCCGCAGGCGACCTTCGGTTTCGCGGCAGCGATTGCGCTGGGTATTTTCGTGGGCACCTATTCCTCGATCTACATGGCGGCGCCGATCCTCATCTGGCTGAAGGTCGATTCCAACAGCTTCGTGCCGAAGGAAAGCCCAACCGACCGTCAGGAACGCATCGTCCGGGGCGAAGGCTAAGCGCTCAAAGGCGGGTCAGCGCGGGCCGGGCAGTTCGTCCGGCGCGCGGACATCGGCGAGTGTCTCGGCCTCGTCGATGGTCATGTCGCATTTCGTGATGACGCTGAGCACGCCATTGGTTTCGAGGATGACCCAGTTGGCATCCTCGAACCGGGTGATCCCCTTCTGACGCAGGGCACCGCGCAGCTCTTCGGGCGAAATGCGCGTCCGGCGCATCGCGTCCTCCAGCACGCGGCCCTTGTGCAGCAGCAGCGTCGGTGACGCCTCGGCCAGTTTCGAGACAATCCCGCCGCGCAGCACGAGCAAGGTCGTCGCATATTGCATGAGGCCCAGCACGACGATGCCCAGCACGGCATCGGCAAAGGAGATATCCCGGCTCAATATGCCGGACGCCGCCAGCGCGCCGACAGTGACCGTGATGATCCAGTCGAAATTGTTCATCTGTCCCGTGGTCCGCTTGCCCAATATGCGGACGAAGGCGACGATGCCGATGAAGAAGAACACACCGCCCAGCGCCACCTCGGCAAGGCGGGGCCAGTCGCTGATCCAGTCGTTCGGTTCGAAAATCGGTCCGTCTCCTTCGCCATTGGGAACGGGCATGGACCGGTTTGGGTCCGGTCAGTCGGCGCGCATCTCGCCGCGGGCGATGCGGTCCGCGTCCGATCCCGGCGGCGCATCGGGCAGGGCGCCGAAATCCACGATATACACGGGCGGCGGGGCATATCCGAATTTCGAGGTCACGCAGAATGCGAGGCAGGGCGGCATGCCGTCAACATCGACCACATCCGGAACACCGAGGTTGCGCGCCTCGGGCGATGTCGGGTTGCGCGTGGTGTAGGACGCGACACGCTCATCCCGGACAACGGGGGCGCAGACGACGATTTCATCGCCGCTTGACGGCCTGCACGGGGTGGGGGCGGGCGGGAGCGCCATCACCTTCTGCCGGGCGAGCATGGCGTCGATATCGGCGGGCGCATTCTGCGCAAATGCCGCGCCGGCACCGCCCTGCCATAGCGTGAGCACCAGTGCGGCGCCCGCGCGTTTCACAATTTACGGACCAGCATGACGGCGACCGCCACCCATGCGGGATTGGTCACGACCGTCTGCCTCTGTCCGGCGCCGGTGGGCAGGATGGCGACCGATTGCGCATCGCGGTCGATCATCCGGCCGAACACGAATCGCCCGCCGGGACGCGGGACCAGCACGTCGCGATTGATCGCACGCGGCGTTTCCGCATCCTCCATCGCGCGCAGCCAGAGCTGATCGCCGGCGCGATATTCCCCGGCGCTGGCCGATACCTCCATCACGGTCAGCTTCGCCTCGCCCAGGAGCGATGCCGGCGCGATCGCCTCCCGCGGGGAGGACAGCGGTTCGGCGCCGCTGTCGGACAGGCGCGCCACGACCATCGTCGCTTCGCGCGCCTCGCTCGTGAGCAGGGTCTGCGGCTCCACCCTGAGCGCGGCGGCAATGCGATTGAGCCAGTCGATGGATAGCGTGCGCATTCCGGTTTCGAGCCGGCCGACGGTCTGCGGCGTGGTGGGCGGATCGCAACGCTCGGCGAGGTCGGCCAGGGTCAGGCCCTGCTGCTTGCGTATGGCGCGGATGCGATTGATCATGCCGGGTGACTACCACCATGACGACGAACCGCACAGGTTTTATTTTCCTACAGCATTGAACCGGGTCCATTCCGCTCCCGCCGAACGCAAGGGAGACAAGACATGGCAGGCGAATATGCAGATCGCGAATTGACCAGCGAGGGGCCGCGCCGGACCGGCGGTGTTGGGCGCAAGGCGCGCGGGGTGACGGTTAACCTGCGCAGATCGCCGGTCGCCTGGCTGCATTCGCGCGGCCATCTCGACGAACGGCAATTCGATGCGGGCGAGAGGCTGCGCGCCGATTACGAGCGGGCGCAGCTCGCCCCCTCCGTCACGATGAGCTGGGACCCGGTGCGGATCAAGGGGAGCGGCGATGCCGGCCTGACCCCACGGAAAAGCAGATGTCGGCGAGGCGCCGCTTTGACGAGGCGACCGCGGCCGCCGGGCCTGGGCTCGCCGATGTGCTGTGGCGCGTGGTGTGTGCGGGCGAAACGCTTCCCGATGCGGAGAAGGCGCTGGCCTGGCCCGCGCGCAGCGGGAAGCTGGTGCTGAAACTCGCGCTCGACCGGGTGGCGGGCTATTACCGGATACCGGGCTGAAACCTCAGCCCAGCGCCTCGACCTCCTCGGCGAGTTCGAGCCAGCGTTCCTAGGCCGCGTCCTTTTCCTCGCGCTTTTTGTCGAGCGCGGCGGTCAGGACGGCGAAACGGTCCGGGTCGCTGCTATAGAGATCGGGATCGGCGAGCGCGGCCTCGTCCTTGGCCATCGCCGCCTCGAGCGCCTCGATCCGCTCCGGCAGCAATTCGTAGTCGCGCTGATCCTTGTAGGACAGCTTGGTCTTGCGCTGCGGCGGGGGCGGCGGCGGCGGGGCGGCGGGTTTCGCGGCCTTGGCCTGCCGGGTGCGATCCTCGCGCTTGGCTTCCCAGTCAGCATAGCCGCCGACGACGATATCCACCGTACCGCTGCCGTCGAGGCCGAGCGTGAGGTTCACCGTCCGGTCGAGGAAATCGCGATCGTGGCTGACGATGAGCACGGTCCCGTCGTAATCGGCGATGACCTCCTGCAACAAATCGAGCGTTTCGAGATCGAGATCGTTGGTCGGTTCGTCGAGCACGAGCAGGTTCGACGTGCGCGCGAATTCGCGGGCCAGCACCAGGCGCGAACGTTCGCCGCCCGACAGCGTGCCGACCTTCGCATCGGCAAGGCCGGGGTCGAACAGGAATTCCTTCAGATAGCCCTGAATATGCTTGCGCACCCCCCGCACGTCGATCCAGTCGCCCCCCTCGGCCAGCACATCGCGCAGGCGCTTTTCATCGGACAACAGGCTGCGCTGCTGATCGATCATCACGCCCGACAGCGTTTTCGCCAGCGTGACGGTGCCGGTATCGGGCGCAATTTCACCCGTCAGCATTTTGAGCAGCGTGGTCTTCCCCGCGCCGTTGGAACCGACGATGCCGATGCGGTCGCCGCGCTGAATCCTCAGATCGAAATCACGGATGATCGTGCGGTCGCCGTAGGATTTGGAGACGTTTTCGGCGGTGATGACCGCCTTCGTCTTCGTTCCGTCGGCCACGATGGCGAGCTTCGCCTGCCCCTGCGGCTGCACCATGGCAGCGCGGGTGGCGCGCATCTGGTGCAGCTTTTCGAGGCGGCCCTGATTGCGCTTGCGCCGGGCGGTGACCCCGCGTTCGAGCCAGTGCGCCTCGATCTTGAGCCGCGCGTCCAGCCTTTGCGCCGCGCGCGCCTCGTCGGCGTAAACCTTTTCCTCCCACGCCTCGTACCCGCCGAAACCGACCTCGTTGCGGCGCAGGCTCTTGCGATCGAGCCACCATGTCGCGCGGGTCAGGCGGGTGAGGAAGGTACGGTCGTGGCTGATCGTGACGAACGCGCCCTTGTAGCGGTTGAGCCAGTCTTCCAGCCAGTCGATCGCGGCGAGGTCGAGATGGTTGGTCGGCTCGTCCAGAAGCAGCAGATCCGGATCCATCGCCAGCGCGCGGGCAATGGCGGCGCGGCGCTTTTCACCGCCGCTCGCGCTATTGGCGTCGCGCTCCATATCGATGCCGAGCTGGCCGGCGATGGCCTCCACCTCGTGGCGCTGCGGCGCTTCGTCTCCGCCCAGCGCATAATCCATGAGGGTTGCGCAACCGGTGAAATCGGGTTCCTGCTCCAGCATGACGACGCGCGTGCCGGGCTGTATCGTGCGCTTGCCGCGGTCTGCTTCGATCTCGCCGGCGATGAGCTTGAGCAGCGTGGTCTTGCCCGCGCCGTTCCGCCCGATCAGCGCGAGCCGGTCGCGCGGGAGCACGTGCAGGTCGAGCCCGCCATCGCCATCGCCCGTGCCGGGACCGCCGAACAGCCAGCCGCCCCCTTGTTGCAGGCCGAGGCCCTCCCAGCTCAAAATCGGTGCCTGTGCCATGGGCTTGCAGCTAATCGCGCCGTTCATCTTGCGCAAGCGGTGATCATGCTATCATCATCGAGTCACGGAACGATTTCATGATATCGAACCGTCCGTATTTTGGAGAATGATGCTCATGCGCAAACCCGTATTCCTGTTCGCCGCGCCCGCAATGGCCGTTGCCGCCCTGTCCGGCGGCACGATCTCCGCCCATGCGGCCGAGGTTCAGATGCAGGCCAGCGGCCCCGTCGTCGAACTCGGCGTGAGCGAGACGGTGCTTGCCGATCCCGACATGGCGACCGTCGGCGCGGGCGTCACCACCCGCGCACCCACCGCCAGCCAGGCGATGCAGGAAAACGCGCGCAAGATGACCGCCGTGGTCGAGCGGATCGCAGCGCTCGGCATTCCGGACGACCGGATTCAGACGACGGGCATCTCGCTCAACCCCCGGTATGATTACCGGAACGACGACGTGCCGCAGTTCCTGGGCTATGACGCGACCAATAACGTGCGGATCGAGCTTCGCGACATGGAGCGTGTCGGCGCGGTGCTCGACGCTCTGGTCGAGGCGGGTGCGACCAATCTTTCCGGCCCGGATTTCGGTCTCATCGACCCGAAGAGCGCCCAGGCGCAGGCCCGCCGTGCTGCGTTTCAGCGCGGGATGACGCAGGCGACCGAACTTGCACGGATGGCCGTAAGCTATACCGGCGTGCGCCTGCTTTCGGTCGAGGAAGCGGTGAGCGAGAACCGCCCGATGCAACGGGACATGATCGTGGTCACGGCAAGCCGCCGGGAGGGCGCCAGCAGCCCTGTAAAACCGGGGCAGGTGGGCACGGTGGTCATGCTGACCCTGAAATATGAAATGACGCGATAAGGGGCGGGCGCAACGCGGACGCGGCAATATTCAGATTGCGTTCAATGGCTTGATACTAACACGGCGACCACCATGACAATTCGCACACCCCATCGTCCCCGCTTCGCCATGCGCGCGCCCGTGGCCGCCGTGCTGGTCGCCGTGTCATGCCTTTCGCTTGCCGTCCCCGCCCATGCGGAGCAGGGCAAGCGCGACGGTCAGGGCGAGGCCCGCCGCGAATTGCGGGCCGGCAACGTGCACACCCTGCGCGAAATCGAATCGCGGGTCCTGCCGCGGATGAAGGGGATGGATTATCTCGGCATGGATGAATTTTCGGCCAATACCTATCGCCTGAAATTCATTCGCAACGGGCGCGTGGTGTTCGTCGATGTTGATGCGCGCACCGGGAATATCGTCAATATCATGCGCTGAACCCGGCGGGTTCCGGGGGTGCGATCCGACGGTGCAATGCGCTTGACCGGACCTTTCCGCTCTTTCATCTGTTCATGTCACGAACCGCCCGCCTTTCGCGGGGGCATGAACGGGGAACATGCATGCGTATCCTGATCGTCGAGGACGAACCCACTCTTGGTCAGCAATTGAAGACCACGCTCGAGCAGACGGGCTATGCCGTGGATCTGTCGGTCGATGGCGAAGACGGGCATTTCATGGGCTCGACGGAGGAATATGACGCGGTCATCCTCGACCTCGGCCTGCCCGAGATCGACGGGCTGACCGTGCTGGGCATGTGGCGCAAGGAGGGCAAGACCTTTCCCGTGCTCGTGCTCACCGCGCGCGACAGCTGGTCCGACAAGGTGGCCGGGCTCGATGCCGGCGCCGACGACTACCTCGCCAAGCCGTTTCAGACAGAGGAGCTGATCGCCCGGTTGCGCGCGCTCATCCGCCGTTCGACCGGCAATGCGACGAGCGAGCTGATTGCCGGCAATGTGCGGCTGGACACGCGCTCGGGCCGGGTCACGCTCGACGGGGAGCCGGTGAAACTCACCGCGCAGGAGTACAAGCTGCTGTCCTATCTCATGCATCACAAGGGCAAGGTCGTCAGCCGCACCGAATTGATCGAACATATCTACGATCAGGATTTCGACCGCGATTCCAATACCATCGAAGTGTTCGTGACCCGTATTCGGAAGAAGCTGGGCGCGGATGTCATCACCACGATCCGTGGCCTTGGCTACAGTCTCGACGATCCCGCCGACGCTCCGCGCGGGTAAGGGCGCGAAGGATCGCGTCGACGGGCCGTCGGGCGATGCGTCCACGGCCCTGACCGATACGCGTGCGCGCCTCCCGCGGGCGCACACGGGATCGCTGTCGCGGCGCATGATGCTGATCGCGCTGGCGTGGATCTCGATCCTGTTGCTGGCGGGCGGGGTGGCGCTCGACCGGACGCTCAATTCCTATGTCACGCGCAGTTTCGACGAGCAGCTCGAATATATCCTGACCGCGATGGTCGCGTCGGCCGAAATCGGGCCGGACGATGCGGTATGGTTTTCGCGGCCTTTGGGGGATCAGCGTTTCCTGGAGCCGGGGAGCGGCCTCTACTGGCAGATCGTGGGCGAGGGGCACGAGGATTATCTGTCGCGATCTTTGTGGGACAGGCAATTGCCGGTGCGCGAGACCGACAGCATGGACCCTGTGATCTTCGATTCCGCCACGTTCGAAAATGAACCGCTGCGCGTGATACAGCGGCCCATCATCCTTCCCGGAAGCGATACGACATGGTGGTTCACCGTGGCAGCATCGCGCGGCGAGCTGAATGCGCAGATCGGGCGGGTGCGCTCGATCCTCATCTACAGCTTCGTCGTGCTGGGCTTTGGCCTGATCGTGATGGCCGCGTTGCAGACATGGCTCGGCCTGTCGCCCCTGCGCGGGATCCGGCGCGCCATCCACCGCATCCGCGTGACCGGCGTGCCGCGGGTGGAGGAACCGCTCCCGCTCGAGGTGCAGCCGATGGTGGACGAATTGAATGCCCTGCTCGCCCATTCGCAGCGGCAGGCCGAGGAGGCGCGCACCCATGCCGGCAATCTCGCCCATGCGCTGAAAACGCCTCTCACGGTCGTGAACAATGCCGCCGCCGCCCGCGCGCCCGATCTCGACGAGGTGGTCAAGCGCGAGGCCGCGATCATGCGCCGGCAGGTCGACCACCATCTCGCCCGCGCCCGCGCCCTACCGGCCGCAGGGTCAGCGGGCTTGCGCGCGCCGACGTGCGCGGCGCGGCGGACGCGGTGGAGCGGGCGGTCGGCCGGCTCTACCCCGACGTGCGGTTCGACATCGATGGCGCCGATACCGCCATGGTCGCGCTGGAACGGCAGGATCTCGACGAATTGCTCGGCAATCTGGTCGAGAACGCCGCCAAATACGGCGGGGGCAGCGTGTTCGTCACGGTCGATGCGGTGCCCGATGGCGAATTGTGCGAAATCTGGATCGAGGATGACGGCATGGGCATCCCCGATCCCGAGCGTATCCGCATATTCGACCGGGGCGCCCGGCTCGACACGAACAAGCCGGGCACGGGTCTCGGCCTTGCGATCGTGCGCGACGTGGTCGAAATCTATGGCGGTGAGGTCGCGCTCGAGGAAAGCGAGGACCTGGGCGGGCTGCTGGTCCGGCTGGCCCTGCCGCGCGCGGGATAAGGCGCACGGACGAAGGCTTGCGCCGATTATTCGCCGCGGGCCTGCTGATGATGGCGGATGACCTCGTCGATGATGAAGCGCAGGAATTTCTCGCTGAATTCCGGGTCGAGATCGGCGTCTTCGGCCAGCGCCCGCAGGCGGGCGATCTGCTTTTCCTCGCGCGCGGGGTCGGCGGGGGGCAATTCGGCCTTCGCCTTGAACTCGCCGACGGCCTGCGTGATGCGGAACCGTTCGGCCAGCATGTGCACGAGCGCTGCGTCGATATTGTCGATGCTGCGGCGGTAGGCGGACAAGACGTCCGTCGGCGAGCGGCTGCCCTCGGTCTGCGCCTGTTTCGATGTCTGTTTCGATCCGGTCATGGCTCGCGTCTTACCAAGCCCCTGCCCGCTGGCAAGCGCATTGCGGCGATGCCCGGTCGCGGGGCGCCACCGTTCCGGCGCGATTCGTCGGGATATCCCCAACTTGTCTCTTGCTTTGGCGCGCTATCGCCCCCAAACGACGCTGCGTGAGCGCAACAGTGCACAAATTGACCCCCGGCGAACCGTCGCTGTCTCCGATTCTGGCGCTGACCGCCGATGGGATGAGCGGGGTGAACCGCATCATCCTCGACCGGATGCAGTCGAAAATCCCGCTGATTCCCGCTTTGGCCGGTCACCTCATCGCGGGTGGGGGCAAGCGTATGCGCCCGATGCTGACCCTCGCCAGTGCGGCACTCCTCGAATATGAAGGCGTGCGCCATCACAAGCTCGCCGCGGCGGTGGAATTCATCCACACCGCGACGCTGCTGCACGATGATGTCGTCGACAAATCGGACATGCGCCGCGGCAAAGACGCGGCCAATATCGTGTTCGGCAACCCTGCCGCCGTGCTGGTCGGGGATTTCCTGTTTTCGCGCAGCTTCGAATTGATGGTCGAGGACGGCAGCCTCAAGGTGCTGAAGATCCTGTCGGGCGCGAGCGCGGTCATCGCCGAGGGCGAGGTCGATCAGCTCACCGCGCAGCGCAAGGTGGAAACGGGCGAGGAACGCTATCTCCACATCGTCGGCGCAAAGACCGCCGCGCTGTTCGCCGCCGCCTGCCGCATTGCCGCCGTCGTGGCCGAACGCGATCCGAAGGTGGAGGAAGCGCTCGACGATTATGGCCGCAATCTCGGCATTGCGTTTCAATTGGCCGACGATGCGATCGATTACGATTCCGAAGTCGGCAGATCCGGCAAGGACAAGGGCGACGATTTCCGCGATGGAAAGATGACGCTCCCGGTCATCCTCGCCTATGCGCGCGGCGATGCGAAGGAGCGCGCCTTCTGGCAGGACGCGATCCGGGGCAAGCGGAACTCGGACGAGGATCTTGCCCATGCGATCGCGCTTATCGCGAAATATGATGCGGTGACGGACACGCGCGAACGGGCACGCCATTTCGCGAATCGCGCCATCGATGCCATATCGGGCTTTCCCGCGAACGAGGCGCGCGCCGCGATGATGGAGGCGGTGCAATTCGCGGTGGCCCGCCGCTATTGACCCCGCGATGGAGAGCGCGCCGCTCCCCATAAATGCCGTCCTGCCCGACCTTGCCGCCGCGCTGCGCGAGGGGGCGGGCGCCGTGCTGATCGCGCCGCCGGGCGCGGGCAAGACGACGGCGGTTGCCCCGGCCCTGCTGCATGAGCCGTGGTGCGACGGCGAAATCCTTTTGCTCAGCCCGCGCCGCGTCGCCGCGCGTGCCGCCGCCGAACGCATGGCCGAAACGCTGGGCGAACGGGCCGGCGCGACGGTCGGCTATCTTTCCCGCATGGACAGCCGGACATCGGCTCTCACCCGCATCACGGTGATGACGGAGGCGATTTTCGTCAATCGCATCGCCGCGGATCCCGAACTCTCCGGCGTGTCCGCGGTCCTGTTCGACGAGGCGCACGAACGCCATCTCGATAGCGACCTCGGCCTCGCCCTTGCGCTGGAGACGCAGGCGGTGCTGCGGCCCGATCTGCGTCTGTTGGTGATGTCGGCGACGATCGACGGCGCGCGGTTCGCGCAGACGATGGGCGGCGCCCCGGTGATCGAGAGCGAGGGCAAGATCCACCCCCTCACCATCGAGCATATCGGTACGCGGGCGGAATTGCGGCTGGAGGACCAGGTGGCGGGCGCCGTGCGCCGGGCGTGGAGCGAGACGAAGGCGGACCGCGATCTTCTCGTATTCCTGCCGGGGGTACGAGAGATCGAGCGCGCGATGGACACGGTGACGGCGGCGCTGCCGGGCGCGCTCGTCCTGCCGCTCCACGGGCAGGTGGAGCCGGCGGAGCAGCGCCGCGCCTTGCGCCGCGACGATGGCGGGCGGCGGCGGATCGTCTTGGCCACGGCAATCGCGGAAACCTCGCTCACGCTCGACGGGGTTTCGGTGGTTGTCGATGCGGGTCTGTCGCGGCGTCCGGAATTCGATGTCGAGGCGGGGCTGACCCGGCTCGTCACCGTGCGCGCGAGCCGCGCCGCCATTGCGCAGCGGGCGGGCCGCGCCGCACGACAGCGCTCCGGCACCTGCTATCGCATGTGGGAGGCCGCGGCCGAAGGCGGGTTTCAGCCCTATGATCCGCCCGAAATCGCGACGGCGGATCTGGCGCCGCTGCTGCTGTCGCTGACGCGGTGGGGGAGCGGGGCGGACGAATTGCGCTGGCTCGACCCGCCGCCCGCCGCTGCACTGCGCGCCGCGCGGGACAGGCTGGAGGCGCTGGGTGCGCTGGATGCCGAGGGGCGGCTGACGGCGCGGGGTGCGGATCTCGACCGGATGGGGATCGAGCCTGCGCTTGCGGCGATGGTGCTGTTCGGGGCGCGGCACGGCGTGGCGGAAACGGCGGCGCGGATCGCGCTTTTGTTGCAGGAACGCAATCTCGGCGGCGGGGGTGAGGATCTGGCCGCGCGGCTGTCGCGGTGGAACGCCGCGCGGGGCGGGCGTGCCGATGCCAGCCGCAAGCTCGCCGCCCGATGGGCGCGCAAGGCCGAAAGCCTTGCCGGGACGGACCGGGCGGAGACGGGCGATGTCCCGCCGCCGGGCATCCTGCTCGCCCATGCCTTTCCCGACCGGGTCGCGCGGGCGCGGGGTACGAATGGCGAGGACTGGCTGACCGCCGGCGGGCGAGGGTTGCGGCTCGACCCGCTTTCGACGCTGGCGCGGGCGGAATGGCTGGCGGTCGGCGCGGCGCAGGGGCACGCGGGCGGGGCGCGCATCATGGCGGCGGCCGAGATCGAGGCGGAGGATGTCGAGCGCTGGCTGGCGAACCGGATCGAGCGGCGCCGCACGCTGCGCTGGAACGAGGGGCGGGCGGAGGCGCGGCTGCAACGCCGGATGGGCCGGATCGTGCTGGCCGAAGGGCCGGACCCGGAGCCCGATGCGGAGGCGATCGCGGCCATGATGGTGGCGCGCGTGGCGCGGGACGGGCTGCAATTGCTGCCATTGGGCCGCGCGGCGCATGGCTTGCTGGCGCGCGCGCGATTTGCAGGGCTCGACACGCTGTCGGACGAGACTTTGCGCGCCGAGGCGGACGCATGGCTCACGCCGCTGCTTGCGGGCAAGCGCAGTTTCGACGCGCTCGACCCGCGTGGGTTGCACGATGCCCTGCGCGCGCGGCTCGACTGGCCGGCGCAGCAGACGCTCGACCGGGTGGCGCCGGCGAACTTCACCTCGCCCGCCGGGACGAGCCACGCCATCGATTACGAAGCGGAAGGCGGCCCGCAGGTCGAATTGCGGGTGCAGGCTTTGTTCGGACTGGACCGTCATCCCGAATTCGGCAGCCCGCCGCGTGCGCTGCTCCTGCAACTGACCTCGCCCGCGGGCCGTCCGATCCAGGCGACGCGTGACCTTCCCGCATTCTGGCGCGGGAGCTGGGCCGATGTGCGGCGCGAGATGAAGGGGCGCTATCCCCGCCACCGCTGGCCCGAACGGCCGTGGGAGGAGGAGGCCAGCCTGAAAACCCGCAATGCTTTTGAAGGGCGGGGCCGATCCCGCGCTTGATTTCGGCGTCGGCACGGGGCATCGCAAGGGCATTATGGCAGCACGAATCTATCAGCGTCCGAAAAACGCCATGCAGTCGGGGCGTGCGCGTTCCAGCGACTGGATCCTCGAATTCGAAGCGTCGGAGGCGAAGAAGCCCGACCCGCTGATGGGCTGGGCCGGGTCCGGCGATACGCAGGCACAGGTGCAGTTGCAGTTTCCCGACTGCGACGCGGCGAAGGCTTATGCCGACAAATACGGGATCGCGGTGCATATCGTGCCGACCCCGCCGCGCCGGCTCAAGCTGCAGGCCTACGCCGATAATTTTCGCTGACCGGTCCGCCGGGTTCGCGCCCCGCCGGCCTTATTGCTTGAGCGTGATGCGCCCGTCCTGATACGCGGTGCGGCAATCGCCGGCATCGTGCTGCACATCCTCGACGCGCAATACGGTCGTCGTCATCGCTTCGCCTTCGAAACGCATGTCGTCGCATTCGCCGTCATTGGCGAACGCCCCTTCGTCGTCGCCCCACGCGATTCGCCGTGCATCGACGACGCGCTGCTGCAATTCCTCGCTGCGCATGGTCACGCGCGTCTGCTCGAACGCGACGCGGCAATCGGTTGCGTCGTGGCCGCGATCCTCGTCATTGAGGACGGCCGCCATGCCGGCGCCGATGAAACGCATGTCGTCGCATTCGCCATCGCGCGCCCATTCGCTGCTGTCGTCCCCGAAATCGGGTGTTTGCGCCATGGCCGAAGGCGTCATGCCCGGCATCGTCCCGGTCAGCAGGATGGCGGTGGCCGCGGTGCGCAAGCTTCTGCTCGTCATGGTGGTGTCGATTCCCGTCCGTATCATGGCAGCGGCGATAGCATGTCGGATTGACCCTTGCCATTTATTGCGCGGATCGGCATATCGCGGGCCGGGAGTCGGGTGGACGTTCGCGTTCGCCAACCTGGTCAGGTCCGGAAGGAAGCAGCCACAACGGATTGCTGCGGGTCGCCCGGCTCCTTCATCACCCCATATCTGCCGCGATCGGTCCGGGTGGCTGCCCGGAACCATCGAGCTATCCGCAATTTGCACATCCGCGCCCTTCGACATTGGGGGGTGATCGCACTACATTGCGGGCCATGGCCGATTCACCCGATATCTTTGGCGCCGGCGATCCTGCCCCGGCGCCGCCCCCGCGCGAACCCGACATGGCGGACGATGCCCTCGGGCTCGGGCTAGGCGAACCGGCAACGTCGCCCGCGACCGTGCCCGACCCGGCGCAACCCTATCGCGTATTGGCGCGCAAGTACCGGCCGCAGACCTTCGGACAGCTCATCGGGCAGGACGCCATGGTGCAGACGCTGGCCAATGCGATCCGGCGCGACCGGTTGGCGCATGCATTCCTGATGACCGGCGTGCGCGGGGTGGGCAAGACGAGCACCGCGCGGCTGATTGCCAAGGCGCTGAACTGCATTGGCCCCGACGGGCAAGGCGGGCCGACCATCGACCCGTGCGGCGTGTGCGAGCCTTGCGTCGCCATTGCCGAGGGGCGCCACATCGACGTGATCGAGATGGACGCCGCCAGCCATACCGGCGTCGACGACGTGCGCGAGATTATCGAGGCGGTACGCTATTCCGCGGTATCGGCGCGCTACAAGATCTATATCATTGACGAAGTGCACATGCTCTCGCGCAATGCGTTCAACGCGCTCCTGAAAACGCTGGAGGAGCCGCCGGCGCATGTGAAATTCCTGTTCGCCACGACCGAGGTGGACAAGCTTCCGGTGACGGTCCTGTCCCGGACGCAGCGGTTCGATCTGCGCCGGATCACCGCGCCCATGTTGCAGGCACATTTCGCCTGGGTCTGCGCGCAGGAACAGGTCGAGGCGGAGGACGAGGCGCTGTCCATGATCGCTGCCGCCGCCGAAGGATCGGTGCGCGACGGGCTCTCGATCCTCGACCAGGCGATCGCCCATGCCGACATGGCGAGCGAGGGCGAAACCACCCGCGTCAGCGCGGATCAGGTGCGCGACATGCTCGGCCTTGCCGACAAGGGAGTGCAGCGCCGCCTGCTCTCCGCCGTGCTGTCGGGCGACGGGGCGGGGCTGCTCGATCTGGTCGACCGGCAATATGCACTCGGCGTGGAGCCGGTGGCCCTGCTGCGCGGACAGATGGAGCTCGTCCACCGCATCACGCTGGCGCAGCTCGCGCGCGGCGCCGCCGATGCGCCATTGGCAGAGGAGCGCGCGGCGATCGAGCAATGGGCGGGCACGCTGGGCGCGGCGCAATTGCACCGGCTCTGGCAATTGCTGCTTAAAGGACATGACGAGGTGCGGACCGCGCCCGACCCGCTCGCCGCGGCGCAGATGGCCCTGCTCCGCATCCTGCACGCCGCGGACATGCCCGATCCCGGCATGCTGATGCGCAGGCTGGACGAAATGGCCGCCCGACCGGCGATTGCCGCTAGCGGCGGCGGTGATGCGCAGGCCGCCCCCACGGCCACGACCGCCGCGACGACGAGGCCCGCTCCGGAATGGACCGATCTCATCGAACAGGTGGAGGATGTCGGCCAGCTGCGCGTGGGGCAGATCATGCGGGACTGGATCCGGGTGGCCGAATTGCAATACGGGATGCTGCGCTACGCCACGGTGCCCGGCTATGGCGAGGACGTCGCCCCCGAATTGCGCGACGCCCTCTACCGCGCCACGGGGGAGCGATGGGAACTGCACCGCGCGGAGGAGTGCGAGGCGACACGCCCCTCGCTGGCCGAGATCGCCCGCGCAAAGGCCGAAGACGAAGCCCGCATCGTGCGCGAGGCGCCGTTGGTGAAGGCGGCGCTTTCCGCCTTTCCCGACGCCCGGCTCATGGACGAGGCCGAAGTGGAACAGATGGACGAGCGGCGTTTCAAACGCGCCTGAAGCCCCTATATATTGACCCGATAACAGGCACGACAGGAGCCAGACGATGAAATCGATGGAAGAAATGATCCAGGCCGCGCAGCAGGCCGCCGAAACGATTCAGAAGCAGATGAACGACGCGCAGGCCACGCTCGACAATATCGAGGTCGAGGGCGTGTCGGGCGGCGGCATGGTCAAGATCCGCAGCACGGCGAAGGGCCGCATCCTGGGCGTGTCGATCGACGACAGCCTGATGGTGAAGGAGGACAAGCAGATGCTGGAGGATCTCATCACCGCGGCCTTCAACGATTGCCGGACCCGCGCCGACGCCCGCGCGAACGAGGAGATGCAGAAGGTGCAGTCGCAGGCCGGCCTGCCGCCGGGCTTCGACCTTTCCAAGCTCGGTCTCTGATCGCGGGCGGCGACGCCCGCCGTGGTTGCACCCGTGCGATACTGCACCATATTGGATGCGGATCGTAATGCGCGCGCCGGACGATTGGCGTAAGCGCCACTGAATGGAAAATATCTGGATGAGTTCCTACCCGCTTCTACCCTTGCGCGACATCGTCGTATTTCCCGGCATGGTCGTGCCGCTTTTCGTCGGACGTGAAAAATCCGTCGCTGCGCTGGAGGCTGCGATGGCCGCGCCCGATGCGGACGACGCCGACGAGGATGAAAACGCATCGGGCAAGCAGATCATGCTGGTCTCGCAGATCGATCCGGCCTGCGACGATCCGGCGGCGGACGACCTGTATGACATGGGCGTGGTCGCGACCGTGCTGCAATTGCTGAAACTGCCGGATGGCACCGTTCGCGTGCTGGTCGAGGGGCAGGAACGCGCGGCGCTCAACGCGGTCGAGGATACCGGCGCCATGGTCCGCGCCGAGGTCGAGGTGCTCGACGAGATCACCGCATCGGGCAGCGAGGTCGCCGCCCTCATGCGCCAGGTGATGGAGCAGTTCGACGATTATGCGAAACTGAACAAGAAGCTGTCGGCCGATGCCGGCGAACAGCTTGCCGAGATCGACGATGCCTCGCGCCTTGCCGATGCGGTCGCCGCGAACATTGCCGCCAAGGTCAGCGACAAGCAGGCGATGCTGACCGAGCGCGATCCGGTGAAGCGGCTGGAGATGGGGCTGTCCTTCATGGAAGGCGAGCTCGGCGTGTTGCAGGTCGAACGCCGCATCCGTGGCCGTGTGAAGCGGCAAATGGAAAAGACGCAGCGCGAATATTACCTCAACGAACAGCTGAAGGCGATTCAGTCCGAGCTCGGCGGCGAGGGCGAGGATGGCGACGAGCTGTCCGAACTGGCCGAGAAGATCGAGAAGACGAAGCTCTCCAAGGAGGCGAAGGCGAAGGCCAATGCCGAGTTGAAGAAGTTGAAGGCGATGCAGCCGATGAGCGCGGAGGCCACCGTCATCCGCAATTATCTCGACGTGCTGCTGGGCCTGCCGTGGGGCAAGAAGTCGAAGGTCAAGAAGGACATCGCCAAGGCGCAGGAGGTGCTCGACGCCGATCACTACGCGCTGGAAAAGGTGAAGGACCGGATCGTCGAATATCTCGCGGTGCAGGCACGCACCAACAAGCTGAAGGGGCCGATCCTGTGCCTCGTCGGGCCGCCGGGCGTGGGCAAGACCTCGCTTGGCCGTTCGATCGCGCGTGCGACGGGGCGCGAGTTCGTGCGCCAGTCGCTGGGCGGTGTGCGCGACGAGGCCGAGATTCGCGGCCATCGGCGCACCTATATCGGCTCGCTTCCGGGCAAGATCGTCACCAATCTGAAGAAGGCGGGCGCGTCCAATCCGCTCTTCCTGCTCGACGAGATCGACAAGCTGGGGCAGGATTTCCGCGGCGATCCGGCCTCGGCCCTGCTCGAGGTGCTGGACCCAGAACAGAACGCAAAGTTCCAGGATCATTACCTCGAGGTCGATTACGATCTGTCCGACGTGATGTTCGTGTGCACGGCCAATTCGCTGAACCTGCCGCAGCCGCTGCTCGACCGGATGGAGATCATCCGCCTCGAAGGATATACCGAGGATGAAAAGGTCGAGATTGCCGAGCGCCACCTGATCGAGAAGCAGGTCGAGCAGCACGGGCTTACCGAAGGGGAATTCACCCTGACTCAGGAAGGCCTGCGCGATTTGATCCGCTATTACACGCGGGAGGCCGGTGTTCGCACGCTCGAGCGTGAGATCGCGCGGCTCGCGCGCAAGAGCCTGCGCAAGATTCTGGAAGGCGAGGTGAAGAGCGTCACCATCACGCCGGAGAACTTGGGCGAGTTCGCCGGGGTGCGCAAGTTCCGCCACGGCGTTTCGGACGAGGAGAACCAGGTCGGCGCGGTCACGGGCCTCGCCTGGACCGAGGTGGGCGGCGAATTGCTCACCATCGAAAGCGTCACCGTGCCCGGCAAGGGGCAGGTTCGCACCACCGGCAAGCTGGGCGAGGTGATGAACGAGAGCGTGCAGGCGGCCTTCAGCTTCGTGAAGGCACGTGCGCCCGCATACGGCATCAAGCCGTCGATCTTCCTGCGCAAGGACATCCACATTCACCTTCCCGAAGGCGCGGTGCCCAAGGACGGGCCGAGCGCGGGCGTCGGCATGGTCACTTCGATCATTTCCACGCTGACCGGGATCCCCGTGCGCGCGGATGTCGCCATGACGGGCGAGGTGACGCTGCGCGGCCGCGTACTGGCCATCGGCGGGTTGAAGGAAAAACTGCTGGCAGCATTGCGCGGCGGGATCACCACCGTTCTCATTCCCGAAGAAAACCGCAAGGATCTGGTGGAAATCCCGTCGAACATTACCGATCGGCTCGAAATCCTCCCGGTTTCGCATGTGGACGAGGTTCTGGCCCGCGCCCTGGCCGAACCGACCGAGATGATCGACTGGAGCGAGGCGGACGATCTGGCCAGTCAGCCGGCGCCGATCGGAACGGCCGGGACGGTGCCCACCGCCCATTAAGGTCCGGTTTTTACTGCGAACGATAATACCGCGATGTGGCAACAATGCTGCATCGCGGTATTTCGCGTGCGGTGTGGCCCGATGGCGCCTCTTTGCCGCAAACGGATCCAAAATCGCATCTTTTCCGCGGCTTTGGCGCGGATTTGCCTTTGACACGCTGGCCGAAAACCGCTCCATTCCGTGCGTCTTAGGGGCGATTCATTATCGAGCCGCCCGTTAGGGTCACGAGTTTCATTAGCCAATCATACAAGGGGGTTTTCGAACCATGAACAAGAACGAGCTGATCAGCCAGGTTGCCGATGCCAGCGCCCTGTCGCGCAACGATGCGACCAAGGCAGTCGAAAGCGTTTTCGACGTCATCACCGAGGCGCTCGCCAAGGGTGACGAAGTGCGCCTCGTCGGTTTCGGCACGTTTTCGGTCGCAGAGCGCAAGGCATCGACCGGTCGCAACCCGCGCACGGGCGAGCCGATGGAAATCAAGGCTTCGACCCAGCCGAAGTTCAAGGCCGGCAAGGGCCTGAAGGACGCCGTCAACTAAGACGCGCGTTCATCGCACATGAAAACCGCGCGAAGGCATCGGCCCTCGCGCGGTTTTTCGTTGCGCGCAATCCGCGGCCTCAGTTTTCGGGCAGGTCCCGCATCGCACAGGCATAGAGGCTGATCGCCGCGGCATTCGACACGTTCAGGCTTTCAACCGCAGTCGCGATCGGCAGCCGCGCGATCTGGTCGCAATGCTGCCCGATATTGTGGCGCAGGCCGTCACCCTCTGCGCCGAGCACGAGCGCCACCGGCCCGGTCGTCAGCGCGTCGGCGAGCGTCGCCTCGCCATCGCCGTCGAGCCCGATGCGCCAATATCCGGCCTCCGCCAGATCGTCGAGCGCGCGCGAGAGATTGACCACGCGCACCCATGGCAGGGTTTCCAGCGCGCCCGATGCCGATTTGGCAAGCACGCCCGATTCGGGCGGCGCGTGCCGATCCTGCGTCACGATGCAGGCCGCGCCGAATGCGGCGGCGGATCGCATGATCGCGCCCACGTTATGCGGATCGGTCACATGGTCGAGCACCACGATCGGCGCGCCCGGCTCCCCCAATGCGACATCGTCGAGGAAGATATCGTCGAGCGGATCGCATTCGACGACCAGGTTCTGATGCGGCGCATCGCGGGCGACCAGCCGCGCCATGTCGGTATTCTGCGCATATTCGACCCGCACGTCCTGCGGGAGCTCGATCTGCTCCTCCTCGAGCATCGCGTCGATCGCCTCGCGCGTGCCCCATAGTTTCAGGATGGTGCGATCCTCATTGGCCAATGCCGCCGCGACCGCGTGCCGGCCCCAGAAGCGCACCGCGCCTTTCGATGCGCGCCCGCTGCCGCGTCCGCCCTGCATCCGGTAAGCGCGTCCGCGCAGTGCTTTTTCTCGCCTTTTTTCACCATGTTCTCGCGCCTCGTTCCAATTTGTGCGCCGCCTGTGCCAGCCTGCCTGTTGACAGGCAAGCGCAGCTTCGCCAAAGGGTGCGCCTCTAGGCCGGACGGACCTTTGCGGTTCGTCGCTTTTGAAGGGGCAAACGCCCCATCGATACGGCACCGGTGTGGACAGGTGGCCGAGTGGTTAAAGGCAGCAGACTGTAAATCTGCCCGCGCAAGCGTACGCTGGTTCAGATCCAGCCCTGTCCACCACCGCCGTTCCGGACGCCCATCACGAATGGCCTCACTGACGCCGGATCTGCCCTGCGCGAAATCGGTAAAGCTCTAGGATCGCGGTCGTTCGGCGGCGCGATGACGCTTCGCACGTTCGTCAGCTCTTCATGCATCCGGCGCGATTCGGAAAGGGCTGGCCAGATCGCCTGGCAACGCCGCAAGCGACAGGGAACGTGATCATTCGGTCCGATGCCGATGAAGCCCCCCGGCAGGATAGGATGGCGCCTTTATAGGATGGCGCCTTTAAAGATGTGCCGGACGGCGATGATGCGCTTGGAGTTGCGGCGATCGGGCCCGCCGATTTACGATGGATGGTCCGCCGCCCGGCGCCATGTGGCGTCCCGCGACAGATACGCAGCATGCCCCCTGCCTTGACCCGCGGGCATGCCGGGCTAAGGCACGGGACATGACCCAAGCGCCTCTCACCCTGTTCAATTCGCTGACCCGCAAGGCGGAGCCTTTCGTCCCTGTCCATCCGGGCGAGGCGCGTGTCTACAGCTGCGGCCCGACGGTGTATAATTACCCGCATATCGGCAACATGCGCGCCTATGTCTTTGCCGACACGTTGGGTCGGGTGCTGAGCTGGCGCGGATACCGGCTTACCCATGTCATCAACATCACCGATGTCGGCCATCTGACCGACGATGCCGATGCGGGTGAGGACAAGCTCGAAAAAGCGGCGAGCGAGCGGGCGCAGTCGATCTGGGACATTGCGCGCCATTATACCGATTCGTTCAAGGCGGATGTCAACGCGCTCAATATCCGGCAACCCGCCGAATGGACCGTCGCGACCGATTACATCGACGCGATGATCGATTTTGCGACATCCATCGCGGACCGGCACTGCTATGAAATCGACAGCGGCCTGTATTTCGATACCGCGAGCGTCGCCGATTATGGCCGCCTGGCCCGCGCCGTGACGGAGGAGGGCGAGGGCCGCATCGACGCGGTGGAAGGCAAGCGCAACGCCGCCGATTTCGCGATCTGGCGCCGGACGCCGCCCGGCGAAACGCGCCAGATGGAATGGGATTCGCCATGGGGCCGGGGGGCGCCGGGCTGGCACCTCGAGTGCAGCGTGATGAGCGGGCAGGTGCTCGGCTTTCCCTTCGACATTCACACCGGCGGCATCGACCACCGCGAAATCCACCATCCCAACGAAATCGCGCAGAATCAGGCGTTCTGCGGCTGCGGCGGATTGGACGAGGCGGTGCATTCGGGTGCGAAAATCTGGATGCACAACAATTTCCTCGTCGACCGGACGGGAAAGATGAGCAAGTCCTCGGGCGAATTCCTGCGCCTGAAACTGCTGCGCGATCGGGGCTATCACCCGCTGGCCTATCGCGTGATGTGCCTGCAGGCGCATTACCGCAGCGAGCTGGAGTTTTCCTGGGACGGGCTGCTGGCGGCGCTCACGCGGGTGAAGCGGCTTTTGACGGGCGCGCGCAATGCGATCGGTTCGAGCGGCGAAACCGTCGCATCGGGCGCGGTGCTGGCCGATCTCGCGATCGACAATGCCAGGTTGCGCGCGCTGCTCGACCGGTTCGATGCCGCGCTGGCGGACGATCTCAACACGCCGGTCGCGCTGACCGTGCTGGAGGAGGCGGTGACGGCGAAGAAGGTCCCGGCGCAGGAGAAGGTCGCGCTTGTCGCCGCGATGATGGCGGTGCTGGGCCTGCCTCTGCTCGGGCGCGAGGATTTCCGGATCCGTCCCCAATCCGCGCAACTCGACGAAACCGAGGTGGAGGCGGCAATGGATCGGCGCAAGGCCGCGCGCGCGGCAAAGGATTTTGCGACCTCCGACGCGATCCGCGACGAACTGGCCGCCAAGGGGGTCGAGGTGATGGACGGCGATCCGCTGGGCTGGGAGTGGCAGCCCGGCTGATCGCCGCCGGCTGCGCTCAACCCTCGTCGAGCAGCAGCACCTCGATTTCCACGCAGAGCCGCGGTTCGGGGAGCAGGCTGTGCTCGACCGAGCGGACCTCCGCATCGGCGACAAGGTGCCGGGGAATCGAAAATTCGTGATCGGCCAGGCTGGCGACGAAGCGTTCGCCCGCCTCCACCGCATGGACCCCGGTAAAGGCGAGGCTCATCGTGTGGCGCGATCCGGTGAAGGTGATGCTGGCCCATGGCCGCTGCGAATGGACGACGATGCGCCCTTCGTTCTCCGCGAGGTCCAGCACCGCCGCCGCGAGCCGTTCGCCCGGCGTGCGTTTGGAGCGCATGGCCATGGTCCTTTTGAAATCGAAGCTCTTGGTCAGGATTGGCATTTCATAGGACATGCTGCGTCTCCCCACCCTTGGCGATGTATTTGTTCATGAAATGTTCCACCCGCATTATCGTGCGACGACGCGGTTCGCGACCATTGCGCAAATCGACGACCAGACGCGGATCGCGCACGGCGAGCCTTCCGAACTTCGTTTCCGGCATTCCGGTGCGGCGGAGAAATTTCTCGATGTCCCGAATCAGCAACCTAACCTCCATTCTGCGACCCCAAGATTACGGTGATTCGCCTTGGGAATATCCTTTTGATCTAAAAAGAAATCCTACTTGTCTAGGAAAAATCTTTCGATTACATAGGAAAAATGATCGACGACCCGACACGCGCCCGGCTTCTGGCCTTGGCGGAAAGCAATGGCACCACGCTTGCGGCCCTTTCCCGGCTGATCGGGCGCAATGCGAGCTATCTTCAGCAATTCATACGTAAGGGAAGCCCGCGAAAGCTGGAGGAAAACGACCGCCGCCGGCTCGCGGAATTTTTGGCGTGGCCGAGGAGGAGCTGGGCGGCGCCGATGGGAAAGAAAAATCCTACGCCAAGCCGACTTCCGGGCCGGCAGCGCGGCCTGCCGCTGCGATGCGTGGTGCGCCCAGATGGGTGCAGATCCCGCGCCTGCCGCTCGGTGCGTCGGCGGGGCCGGGCGCGTTCTCGGCGGAGGAATCGCCGGTCGGGCAATTGTCCTTTTCCGCCGCATGGCTGCGCGAGCTGGGGTTGTCGAGCCAGGCGCTGAATGCGATCACCGTGGCGGGCGATTCGATGGAGACGACCCTTTCGGATGGCGACGAAATTCTGGTGAACCGGGATCTTGCCCGAATCCGCGACGGGATTCACGTGCTGCGCCGCGACGATACGCTCTTGGTGAAACGATTGCAGTTCAACCCGCCGGGCCGGGTCTCGATCATTTCGGACAATGCGGCTTATCCGCCCGAACATGGCGTCCCCCTCGACGAGATCGAGGTGATCGGCCGCGTCGTGTGGAAAGGCGGGCGGGTGTGATCGCGCGGGGTGCGACCGGAGCGCAGTGCCTGTTTTTTAACCTTTCGCCGCGAGACTGGCGCGAACGGGCGATACACGGGGGAACCAACCGGTCCTTCATGCTATAGTCATGTGATGAGGGACGAATCGTGGACGGCTTGACGGAAACATTGTTGGAATGGGCGCGGTTCGTGCAGGACCCTGTCATGCTCGCCATCATTTTCCTCATCGGGACGACGGCGCTCGTCGCATGTTGCGTTCCGGGCGTGATCCTGCCGGCGACGTTTTCCTCCGCCGCGCTGCTCGGCGGATGGCAGGGTGGGCTGATCGTCGCATTGGGTGCCCTGCTCGGCAGCCACATCCTGTTCGTTGTCACCCGGCATGGCATGCGGGCACGTGTGCGCGACCGGCTCGGCGACCGGCTCGACGGGTTCGAGCGGCAGTTCGAACGGCGGGGTCTTCTCTACATCATCGGCTTGCGCGTTGCGGGAACGCCCCATTTCCTCGTCACGGGGGCCAGCGCGCTCAGCACGCTGAACCACCGGTCCTTCGCCTTTGCCACGATGATCGGCTTCCTTCCCGCCATCGCGATGACCGCCGCGGCCGGTTCGGTGATCTGAACCTGCACGAGAATGGCCACGCCGGCCGTCTGCCTTGCATTCGCCGAGCACGGCGGCCACATTTCGTGCATGACAGACACCACGCCCCAACCCGTTTCGCCCCCGAAAGCTGAGCCCCCGATGCGGGCCGCGATCCTCCCCGTGACGCCGTTGCAGCAGAATTGCTCGCTCCTGTGGTGCACGCAGACGATGCGGGGCGCCCTGATCGATCCGGGCGGCGATCTCGACCGGTTGAAGGAATCGGTTGCGAAGGCGGGCGTGACGCTCGAAAAAATCCTGATCACCCATGGCCATATCGACCATTGCGGCGAGGCGGCGCTGCTGGCGCAGGAGCTGGACCTGCCGATCGAGGGGCCGCAGGAGGCCGACCGGTTCTGGATTTCCCGGCTTGCCGACGACGGCCGCAAATACGGGATCGCGGGGACGTGTTTCGAGCCGGACCGATGGCTGCAGGACGGCGATACGGTCACGCTGGGTGCGCTCACGCTCGACGTCATCCATTGCCCCGGACACACGCCCGGCCACGTCGTGTTCTACCATGCGCCGTCGCAATTTGCCGTGGTCGGCGACGTATTGTTCAAGGGGTCGATCGGCCGCACCGATTTCCCGATGGGCAATCATCAGGATCTGCTCGATGCAATCACGCGCAAATTGTGGCCGCTGGGCGATGATGTCACGTTCATTCCCGGCCACGGTCCGGTGAGCACGTTCGGTCAGGAACGCCGGACGAATCCCTTTGTCGGCGATGCGGCGATGGCTGGTTGAAGGGAGCCATGTTGCTGGCCGATGACGACACGCCCTTGCGTATCGTGCACAATTCGGTATAGCGCGCGCCTTCGCCGCAACCGATGCGACTGTCTGGCCGACCGCCTGTGGGACACCCCTTGTGGTCCGGTCATGCTTCGCCTAGGGCATCGGCAATTGTCTTATTCATGATTTAACACAGGTGCCGAAATGGCTGTCCCCAAAAGAAAAGTATCGCCGCATCGCCGTGGCAACCGCCGCGCGCATGATTCGCTCAAGCCTGCCGCGTATCACGAGTGCGGCAATTGCGGCGAGTTGAAGCGTCCCCACAATCTGTGCGACGCATGCGGCCATTACAACGGGCGTGAGATCGTTTCCGTCGGCCTTTGACGTCTGACGACTCGCAACCGGGAGATAGTTCGATGAGCTTGCCGCGTATCGCCGTCGATGCGATGGGCGGCGACGTGGGCGTGCGTGTCATGATCGAAGGCGCGGCACTGGCCCGCCGTCGTCACGACCGTTTCAAGTTCCTGCTCGTCGGCGATGAGACGCAGATCAAGTCTGCGCTCGACCATCATCCCAATCTGCGCGACGCGTCGGAAATCCTCCACGCGCCGGAGCAGGTCGAAGGCGACGAACGCCCGACGCAGGCGCTGCGCCGGGCGCGCCGTACGTCCATGGGCATGGCGATCGCCGCGGTCAAAAGCGGCGAGGCCGGGGCCGCGGTGTCGGGCGGCAACACCGGCGCGCTGATGGCCATGGCAAAGGTGTCGCTGCGCACCATGCCGGGGATCGACCGGCCCGCGCTTGCCGCGCTGCTGCCGACGCTGGGCGACACCGATCTCGTCATGCTCGACCTCGGTGCGAACACGGAATGCGATGCCCGCAATCTGGTGCAGTTCGCAATCATGGGCGCGGCCTACTCGCGCATTGCGACCGGCCTTGCCGAACCGCGCGTACGCCTGCTCAACATCGGGACCGAAGAGATCAAGGGCACCGACGCCCTGCGCGGCGCATCGGAAAAGCTGCGCGAGGCTTCGAAGACTCTCGCCCTGCGTTTCGACGGCTTCATCGAGGCGGACAAGCTCGCGCGCGGGAGCGCCGACGTCGTCGTCACCGACGGTTTTTCCGGAAATATTGCATTGAAGGCGGTGGAGGGTGCGGCCCGTTTCGTCACCGACCTTCTGAAAGATGCGTTTCAAAGTTCGCTGCGCTCCAAGCTCGGCTTTCTCATCAGCCGGCCGGCGACGGAATTGCTGAAGCATCATCTCGATCCCAACAACCACAATGGCGCCGTTTTCCTGGGCCTCAACGGCATCGTGGTGAAGAGCCACGGCAATGCGAATGCGGCGGGCGTGGCCAATGCGGTCGCGGTCACCGCGCGCCTGCTGGAGGAAAACCTGACCGAACGCATCACGGCCGATCTTGCCGAGGGCGCCGCGCTGCAGGGCAGCATGCCAGCGGCCGGCGAAACCGCCCCGTCCGCAGGTAGCGACATACGATGAGCGACACGATCCGCCGCGCCGTCGTGCTGGGATGTGGTTCCGCGCTTCCGGCGCGATGCGTCACCAATGCCGAGCTTGCCGAAACCGTCGATACCAGCGACGCGTGGATCGTGGAGCGCACCGGCATCCGGCAGCGGCATATCGCCGGCGATGGCGAAACGACGGGCACGCTCGCCGCAGACGCCGCGCGGAAGGCCATGGCCGCCGCCGGGGTGGAGCCGGATGACATCGGCCTGATCGTGCTGGCCACCGCCACGCCGGATCAGACGTTTCCCTCCACCGCGAGCTGGGTGCAGCATGAAATCGGCGCGAAGAATGCCTTTGCCTTCGACGTGGCGGCGGTGTGTTCGGGTTTTCTCTATGCGCTCGGCACGAGCCAGATCGATGCTGAAAACCGGGATGGCGAAACGCGCGCTGGTAATTGGCGCAGAGACGTTTTCGCGCATCCTCGATTGGGACGACCGGGGGACATGCGTGCTCTTCGGCGATGGCGCGGGAGCCTTTGTGCTCGAAGCGCGCGACGTCGCTGCGGCGGATGCCGCCTCCGCGCCGGGCGTGATCGCGACGCGGCTGCATACCGATGGGGAGCACGGTTCGCTCCTCTATGTCGATGGCGGTCCGTCGACGACGGGGACCGTCGGCAAGCTGCGGATGAAGGGACGCGAGGTGTTTCGTCACGCGGTCGTCAACCTGGCCCAGGTCCTGCGCGAAGTGCTGGACGAGGCGGGTATGACGGGCGCCGAGGTGGACTGGGTCGTGCCGCATCAGGCCAATGCCCGGATCCTCGACGCCACGGCCAAGAAGCTTTCGCTTCCGCCCGAAAAGGTGATCAAGACGGTCGACATCCACGCGAACACGTCGGCGGCGAGCGTACCGCTGGCCTATGATGTGGCGGTGCGGGACGGGCGAATTAAATCGGGCGATCTGGTCATGCTGGAGGCGATGGGAGGTGGCTTCACTTGGGGGGCGAGCCTGCTTCGGGTGTAAATTCCCTACATCGCTTGACGTCAAATTCATAACCTATGATAATGTAAGGGTTCTTCCAGGGTCGCTTCTATACAAAGGAAATGCCGATGCGATCAGCCGGAACTCTGACCCGCGCCGATCTTGCTGATATTATCCACCGCAAGCAGGGGCTTAGCCGTGCGGAATCTCTCAACATGGTTGAGGCGATCCTGCGCTTGATGTGCGATGCGCTGCATTCGGGGGAAAACGTCAAAATTTCCGGGTTCGGGACATTCCTTCTTCGCGACAAGAGCGAACGGATCGGCCGCAATCCGAAGACCGGGGTGGAGGTTCCCATCACCCCGCGCCGGGTCATGACCTTCCGTGCCAGCCAGCTTCTCAAGGAACGTATAAGCGCACGATGAAAAACAGCGACGATCTGTTTGACGATGGAAAGGATCCGCAGGCTTTCCGCACGATCGGGGAGGTGGCGTCCGCGCTTTCGATAAAACCGCATGTCCTGCGCTATTGGGAGACGCAGTTTTCCGCCCTCGCGCCGATCAAGCGCAGCGGGAACCGGCGCTATTACCGGCCCGAGGACGTCGCGATTGTGCAGAGGATCGATCGCCTGCTCAACCACGAAGGCTACACGATTCGCGGCGCGGCAAAGGCGCTGGCCGAGCCGGAACCGGCCGCGACGACCGCAGCCGCGGCGCGTCCTGCACCGCCACGCGGAGAGCGTCCGGGCATGATGAGCGACGAGGAAATGTTGATGCGTCTGCGCGCGATTCGCGAAACGCTGTCTCAGATCAAGGACGAGACCAAGCCCGCCGACATGTCAGTTTAGATCGGGGCCGAGCGCAGGGTCGAGATCGCGGGGCCGCGTCAGCGCGACAATCCGCCCCTTCGCATCGGGCAGGTCGGCCCAATCGTCGATGTCGAACTCCAGAACGGCGAACGCCCCCGTGGGATATTTCACAGCGACCGTATCGCGCATGGCATTGCCGGCGTCGTCGGGAACGTGGTCGAGCACGAAATCCTCCAGCCCCGGATTATGCGAAACGATCAGCAGCGAATCGCACGACCCGCCCATTTCGGCGGCGACCTCCGCGATCACTTCGGAGGTGGCGAGATAGAGGCGGCGATCCTCCGCCCGGTCGACCGGTGCGCGTCGCCCCATCGCATCGAGCGCGAGATCGAGCGTTTCACGCACACGCTGCGCCGGTGAGGCGAGGATCCGGTCGAAGGCTGGGGCCCGCGCGCCGATATGCGCCCCCATCACGGTTGCGGCCCGGCGGCCCTTTGCATTGAGCCCGCGATCGAAATCCCGACCGCTCGGCTGGTGGTCTTCGGATTTGGCGTGCCGCAACAGCCCGATGATCTTCAAACCGCTTCTTCCTCTACACCCGGATCGTGACCGGAAATGTCCCTGTCCGAAACACGGCTGTCTAACATTTTTAATGCTTCGTCCAGAGTGACCCGCGAAACCGGCGTGCCTTCGGGAAAGGCAGACAGCAGGCGCGACGGGAAAGCCGGCGACAACACGACGAACGCCCCCGAATCGGCACGGCTGCGGATAAGCCGCCCGAATGCCTGCGCCAACCGCCCGCGCACGATCGCATCGTCATAGGCCTGCTTGCCGCCTTTCTCCTCGCTCTTCGCGCCAGGCACCATATGGGCGGCGCGGCGCGCGCGGTGCAGGATCGACGGCTTGGGCCAGGGAACCTGCTCCATCACCACCAGCCGCAGCGATTCGCCCGGCACGTCCACCCCGTCACGCAGGGCATCGGTGCCCAGCAGGCTGGCCTTGGGATCGTCGCGGAAAATATCGACCAGCGTTCCGGTGTCGATCGGGTCGATATGTTGCGCAAAGAGCGGCAGCCCGCCCCGCGCCAGTCGATCGGCGATGCGGGCATGCACTGCGCGCAACCGGCGGATCGCGGTGAACAGGCCGAGCACGCCGCCGCGCGAGTGTTCGATCAAGCGGCCATAGGCGGCGGCAAGCCCGGCAATATCGCCCTTCTTCACATCGGTCACGATGATCACCTGCGCCTGCTTGGCATAATCGAAGGGGCTCGCCGCCTCGGTCAGCGCCGCCGCCACGCCGAGCTGCACCGCGCCAGAGCGTTCGAGCGCGCGCGCCCAGTCGGGTCCGTCCTCCTGCCGGTCGCATAGCGTGGCGCTGGTCTGCATCACGCCATGCGCGGGTTCCAGCACGGTACGGGCAAAGGGCCGCATCGGATCGAGCCAGCGGCGGTGTATTGCGATGTCGAATTCGCGCGCCTCGGCGCGTTCCACGGCGAACCAGTCGACGAAATCCGCATCCACCGGCCCGCCCATGCGCGCGCACATCGCCTCCCACGCGGTCAGCGTGTCGATCCGCCACCGCAGCGAATGGCGCGCCCCGTCGACACGCTGCCGCCCCTGCGCATCGAGCCAGTCGGGCGGATCGGCAAGGATCGCCTCCAGCCGGGCGGACAGCGCCATCAACGGTTGCCGCAGGCGGGCCAGCGCATCCTTCGCGTCGCTCGCCGCGCCGATGAACGCAGCGTCGAGATCGGTCACTTCGGTCTCTATGCCATAGCCTGCGTCCTGCGCGCTCGCATCGCGGGCGAAGGTCAGCGTACGCACCGCAGCGAGCAGACGTTCGATCGGGCCCCACGGTTCGCCCTCCGCAATGCGCGAAAGCCAGCCATCCGCGGGCAGCAGGTCGGCCGCCTCGCGCGCCTTGCCAATCGCCGCATCGCCCGCTTCGTCATAGCTCGCGACGTCGGAAAGGCGCGCGGCAAGGCCCCGGCGGCGGCCTTTCGACTTGCCCTCGGGCCCGATGACCCAGCGGCGCATCTCGATCGCCTCGCTTCCCGAAAGGGCGGCGGCAAAGGTGGAATCGGCCGCATCGAAGAGATGATGCCCTTCGTCGAACACGATGCGGGCGGGGCGCTGCTGCCCCTCGCGTTCGTCGCCATTGCCCGACCCGCGCGCGGCGTGGACCATGACAAGGGCATGATTGGCGATGACGAGATCGGCGTGGGCGGATTGACGGGCGGCACGTTCGATGAAGCATTTGCGATAATGCGGACACCCGGCATAGACGCATTCGCCGCGCCGGTCGGTCAGGGCCGCCATGCCGCGCCGCCGGAACAAGGTCGGCAGCCATCCGGGCAGGTCACCGCCCACCATGTCGCCGTCCTCGCTGAACGCGGCCCAGCGCGCGACGAGCTGTGCGAAAATGCCGGGGCGCCCTGCGAAGCCGCCTTGCAGGGCATCCTCCAGATTGAGCAGGCACAGATAGTTCTCCCGCCCCTTGCGCACGACGACGGCGGGGGTTTCGCGTGCCTCGCCCGCATCGACATCGGGCCATGCACGGCGGCTTTCCCGGCGAAGCTGACGCTGGAGAGCCTTCGTATAGGTGCTCACCCACACCGTGCCGCCCGCCGCCTGCGACCAGAGCGAGGCGGGCGCGAGATAGCCCAGCGTCTTGCCCACCCCCGTCCCGGCCTGCGCGAGCAGCATGTTCGGCTGGCCGACTTCGGGCCGGGGCGCGAAAATGCGCGCAGCCGCACGGGCATATTCGCGCTGCCCCTCGCGGCGTTCGGACCCTTCGCCGGTGAGCTGGTCGAGCCGTGCGGTCACCTCATCCTCCGCAATGGCGACATGCGCTGGTTGCGGGCGCGGCGGGCGCTCCTCCCATTCGGGCAGCTTTGCAAAAAGCCAGGGCTCGGCGCGTTCGGGCCGGCGGACATGCGGGGCCAGAAGGCTCGCCCAGGGCCAGCGCAGGCGGGACAGCGATTGCAGCGTGCTCCACGCGCCGGGCCGCTCGATCCAGTCCTCCGCCTCCACCTGCGCGAACAGCACAGCCGCCGCCCGGGCAAGCAGATGCGGCACCTCCGCCTCGTCCTGCGGAATGGCGAGGCCCAGACCTTCGGCCAGCCCGCGCGGCGTCGGCACCATGAAGCGGGCCGGATGAACGAAGGCGAACAGTTCGAGCAGATCCAGCCCCGATAATTCGGGATAGCCGAGCCGGCTCGCCACCAGCGGCGCATTCAGCATCAGCAGCGGAGTCTCCGCCGCCGCCATGATCGCCTCACCCCGCGAAAGACCGCGCACCTCGCCGTCGCGAGAGGCGAGCCAGCACCCCGAATGGCTCGCATGCAGGGCGGGCAGGGCCAGAGCATCGGCGAGGCCCGTGGTATCAGGGGGAAGGGGGGCGGACATTCGCCCCAACATAGGCGGCGTCACGCCAGAATGAAACGGCGCAGCGCGCGAAACCCGTCAATCGCGCGCAGGCCCATGCCGAAAGGCCGCGCCCGATCAGGCGATGGCAGTCTGCGTTCTCTCGGCTGGCAATTTGCATGAACAGCCGGTGTGCCCGCCGATCAGCATGGCGGTGATTTCCGCATCGATCCTGTCGCCGTAATTCCATTCCAGCGCACGGCGGACCAACCGGCCCAGAATGGCGGGGGCGTCCCGGCTGTCGTGCCCGTCCGCGCCATGGACGAAGCCCGACACGTGCATCCATTGATGCATCAGATGCGCGGCCATGTTCACATGGTCCCCGGCGATCATGCATTGCGACAGGAACCAGCGCGCGGTGCGGATGGGAAGCGTGCCAAGCTCGGTCGCGCCGATGACGGGCGGGCCGTCACGGTCGCTGTCCGGGCCGGGCAGATCCTCGACCGCGATGGACAGGTTGAGCGTGTGGTCGCCGGTCACCCCGGCTTCCTGCCCGATCTGCACGCGTTGCCAGATTTCCTCGCCGGTGAGGCGGCGGACGGAGCCATGCGCGCCCTTCCACTGCGTGTCGCCGTAATCGGCCTTTCGGACGCTGGCGCCGAAGCCGGGCATCGACACCGCTTCGCGCAGGAGCCGGACCGATTCGCGGATGAATGCTTCCTCGGCGTCGTTCGCGCCGGTGATCTCGTGCAGTTGGACAGATACGCTCATGCCATTATCAACGCCAGCGACGAAAAGCGTTCCGTGCTTTTCACGCATTAAATTAACAGGCGAAAGCGAACGCCCGCTTAACGTCGCGCTACGCAAGGGTTCAGAACAGGCGTTCAGCACCAGCCCGAACGGTGCCCCTGCCACTCCTCCGCCAGCCCTTCGCGCACCAGGATGATGCCGAGCGATGTCCCGCCGCGTTCCACGATGCGCAGCTTGCGCCCGTACATGTCGGTATCGCGGTCGATCCGGGCGAGGCTGAACGGACCGGCGTTGAGCAATTCCTGCAAGCGCAGCGTCGCCTGCTCGCCGAGGGCCAGCTCCGCGTCGCATTCGGGCGTGCTGGTTTCCGGTGTGTTGATGTCGGCGATCCGGATCTTGTCCCCATCCATCCAGAACGTATCGCCATCGACCACGCAATTGGTGCGCGCCGGGCCGTCGCACATCACAAATTGCTGGCGCAGATCGTCGGCCGGGCCGGGCGCAGGCGACGCGACCTGTTCGGGCCGGGCGGGCGAAAACAGGCCGGGATCGAACCGCAGCCATAGCCCGAGCACGATCAGGATCGCAGAGGCCGCGACCACCATCCACGCCCCGTAATTCGGGCGCCGCTTTTCGGGCCAGAACGCGATGTCGGGCTTGCGTTTCGCATAGCGCGACTGGCGCCGGTTTCCCATCATCTTCGCGCCCTTTCCGCCAGTTGCCGCCGCGTCCACAGCCGGCCGCGCGCCGTCTCGCCGCAATCGCGCGGCGGGGGCCGCATGGCCGCGACGACCGATCTTGCGACCCAGCCCGCCTTGCTCAGTGCGCCTGTATGAACCCGCGCGTTCCATGCGTTCGGTCCGGCGCTTTCCACCATGCGCGCGATGTCGCCGTAAATCCCCGTCGCCGACAGGATCGCCCAGCGTGCCCGGAACGGCAACCGCCCGGCGCCGACCCTTGCCGACGCCTCGTGACAGCGCCCGATGGCGCAGGCATGCGCGACCAGATCGACGAGAGCGGCGCGGTAATGCGGCTTCATATGCTGTCCCGGCGGAATATCCGCCTCCACCAGCCATTCGATGGGGAGATAGCACCGCCCCGCCGCGTCATCCTCCCACAGATCACGGACGATATTGGCGAGCTGAAACGCGAGGCCGAGGTCGCATGCGCGGTCGAGCGTATCCTCGTCCGAACGCGGCACCCCCATGACCAGCGCCATCATCACCCCCACCGCGCCCGCGACGTGATAGCAATATTGCATCATGTCGGCCTCGGTCCGGGGGCGCCAGTCCTCGCTGTCGAGAGCGAACCCCGCGATCACGTCATCGGCATCGGCCGCGGTGATCCCGCATTCGCGCGCCACCACGCCGAAGCCGTCGAAACTCGCATCGCCGGTCGCAACCCCCTGCAACGCCAATGCGGTGCGCTGCCGTATGGTGGCGAGCCGTTCGTGCGGATTACTCTGATCGCCGAGCGCGCCGCCCATGTCCTGCGCATCGGCGAGATCGTCGCACGCCCGGCACCAGGCATAGAGCAGCCAAACGCGCTCCCGCTCCCGCCGCCCGAACAGGCGGCTGGCCACCGCAAAGCTTTTCGAGCCGCGCGCGATCGTATCCGCGGCATGCGCGACAAGCTCGGATCGCGCCGCTATCGTAACCATGCGTCCCCCGCCATCCCGGTTCAGCCCCGCGCGAGATCCGACAGCATCAGCCGCGCCGTCGCCTTGGCGCTGCCGACGACGCCCGGAATGCCGGCACCCGGATGCGTGCCCGCACCCACGATATAGAGATTGCCGATTTCATCGTCGCGGTTGTGCGCGCGGAAAAACGCACTCTGCGTGAGGATCGGCTGCAGGCTGAACGCACTGCCCAGATGGGCGGACAGGTCGTTGGAAAAATCGGTCGGGGTATAATGGAACTTCGTCACGATGCGCGAATGGATGTCGGGGATGAGCCGGCGGCCCACCTCGTCCAGCACGCGCTTTTCCAGCTCCTTGCCGACCGCGACCCAGTCCACCGGCAATTGCCCCAGATGCGCCACGGGCACGAGCGCGTAAAACGTGCTCATCCCTTCGGGCGCCATCGACGGGTCGGTGACGCTGGGGTGGTGAAGATAGATCGAAAAATCGCGCGGCAACACGCCATGCTTGTAGATATCGTCGAGCAAGCCTTCGTAGCGCGGGCCGAACAGGATCATGTGATGCGGGATGCCCGGCCATGTCCCCTCGACCCCGAAATGCACGACGAACAGGCTCGGCGACCATTTCTTCTTCGCCAGCGACTTCGCCATTTTCGCGCCCCGGCGATTGTCGGACAGAAGGTCGCGATAGCTGTGCATCAAATCGCCATTGGTGGCCACCGCGTCGAAATTCTCGTGCCAGCCGCTCTTCGTCGTGACGCCGGTGGCGCGGTTGCCGACCGTGTCGATGGATGCGACCGCATCGCCGATCCGGACCGTGCCGCCGATCCGCTCGAAATGGCGCACCATCGCGGCGATCAGCCGGTTGGTCCCGCCCTTGGCCCACCACACGCCGCCGTCCTTCTCCAGCTTGTGGATGAGAGCGTAGATCGCGCTCGTGCTCATCGGATTGCCGCCGACGAGCAGCGTGTGGAACGAGAGCGCCTCGCGCAGTTTCTCGTTCTTGATGTATTTCGACACCATGGAATAGACCGAGCGCCAGGCCTGATTCTTGATCATGGCGGGCGCGGCCTTCATCATGCTGGCAAAGCTGAGGAAGGGGACGTGGCCGAGCTTCACATAGCCTTCCTCGTAAACCGCGGCCGAATATTGGAGGAATTCCTCGTATCCGGCGAGGTCGGCGGGGTTGAGCTTGGAAATCTCGGCGGCGAGTTTCGGGATGTCGTTGGTGTAATCGAAGGTGGTGCCATCCTCCCAATGGAGGCGGTAGAACGGCTGCACTTCCTGCAATTCGATATCGTCGGCCATGTCGTGATCGGACAGGCGCCACAATTCGGCCAGGCAATCGGGATCGGTGATGACCGTCGGCCCGGCATCGAAGGTAAAACCGTCGCGTTCCCAGTGATAGGCCCGGCCGCCCGGCTTGTCCCGGGCCTCGATCACCGTGGTCGCGATCCCCGCCGATTGCAGCCGGATGGCGAGCGCGAGCCCGCCGAACCCTGCGCCGATCACCGCCGCGCGGCGCATGGGCGTATCGCCGTCCGCTGTGGTGGTGGTGTTCATCGCATGGTCTCCGTGGGCAGCGAAAGGGGGGCGGGGCCGCGCATGCCCGAAAGCGTGGCGATGGCGCGTCGGACCGGCACGGGCGGTTTTCCCGAAAGAATGCGCAGGGCATCGCGCCCCGTGCCCCGACCGGCATAGAACCGCTCTATCAAACCTTCATCCAAAGTATAGAACCTTTGCAGAACCCTGTATCGCTCCTCCGGCTCCGCCGCGTCGAAGAGCATCGCGGTCAACATGCGATGGAACCGCCCGAGGCGCCAGTGCCGCGCCGCGTAATCCCGGCTGGCCGCGGCCAGCGATGCGCTGTCGAGGGAGGGGAGGGCGGCGATATGATGCGCGAACCGCACCGCATCGGGAAGCGAATAGCTCGTGAGCGGCTGAAACAATCCGGCGCGCACGCCCGCCATGCCGACATCGCCCGCGCGGCGCCCGAGAAGTTCATCGAAATCGCCGCCGGCCACCACCGGCAGGACGCCGGTTTCCTCCCGCGTGACGGCCTCGATGCTCCACCCGCGCCGCGCGGCATAGGCATCGATCCGGCGGGTCAGCGTATCCCGGTCGAGGTCGGGCGTATCGCTGTAATAGGTATCCTCGACGAATATCTCGCTGTCCGAAAACGGGAGGAGATAGACGAAGCGATAGCCATCGTGCTGCGCGACGTCGGCATCCATCACCACCGGGCGCGTGACCCCGTGCGGTTCGCGCAGGGTCAGCATGCGGCCGGCAGAATCTCTGCCACCCACCGGTGAGAGGGGCAAGATCGCCCCGTGCCAGTCCGCGTGCGTCGATCACGCCCCTGGCCGCGATCCGCTGCTGGCTCGTCAATGTCGCGCCATCGGCGTCCAGCGCCGCGATGTCGGCCCGCGTCATGACCGCGTCGCCACCAAGTGCATCGCGCACCGCCCTGTCGAGATTTTCGGACGCGATCGTGCGATAAGGGGTGCGCAACATGCGGCGATATTCGGGAAAGACGACATCGTAGCCATCGTCCCACCGCATCGCGATCAGGGGTTCGAGAATTGCGCGATGTTCAGGCGCAATATCGCTTTCGAAAAAAGACCATAGGTGATGGCCGCCGACCGCAGCCCCGCGTTCCACCACGCCCACCGACAATTCGGGACGAAGCCGGTGCAGGGTCAGCGCGATCAGCCCGCCCGAAAGCCCGCCGCCCGCGATGAGAATATCGAATGTCCGGCCCATTACCGCCTGCTTACACGGGACAGGCCGGGGCGCAAGCGCGATGGCACAGCCCGGCAATGCTTTACCTCGCGCCTCGAAGCGGGTAGAACGCAGGCCATCCACCGGGGAGCCTGCTTGGGCTGAGAGGCGGGCGTAGCGCCCCGCGACCCGTCGAACCTGAACCTGTTAAGACAGGCGGAGGGAGTGGCGGTCCTTGCCCGGCAATGCCCGCACGCTTTCCCGCCGGGAAAGAGGAAGCGCACATGGCCGACATCAACTCCCCCCTGGAAAGCCAGCCCGGCAAGAACGGCGCCATCGGCGTCACCACCGGCCCCATCCGCGGCAGCCACAAGATCCACGTCGGCCCGACGAAGGAGCATGGCATCCATGTCGCCATGCGCGAAATCCGGCTGGAGCCCACGGCGAAGGAAGCGCCGGTGCGCGTGTACGACACCTCCGGCCCCTATACCGACCCGGATGCCGACATCGACATCAATCGCGGCCTCCCGCAGCTTCGCCGCGAATGGATCATGGGCCGCGGCGACGTCGAGGCATATGACGCGCGCGAGGTAAAGCCGGAGGACAATGGACAGCTCGGCCCCGACCGCAGCGGCGGCGTCCCCCCGTTCCCCAATGTCGTGAAACGCCCGCTGCGCGCGAAGGCCGGCGCCAATGTCAGCCAGATGCACTATGCCCGCCGCGGCATCATCACGCCGGAAATGGAATATGTGGCGGAGCGTGAAAACCTCGGCCGCGCGATGGTGCGCGACCACGTGCGCGACGGGCAAAGCTGGGGCGCGGAGATTCCCGATTACGTGACGCCCGAGTTTGTGCGCGAAGAAATCGCCTACGGCCGGGCCATCATTCCCAGCAATATCAACCACCCCGAATCCGAGCCGATGGCCATCGGGCGCAATTTCCTCGTCAAGATCAACGCCAATATCGGCAACAGCGCCGTCGCATCGGACGTCGCGAACGAGGTGGACAAGATGGTCTGGTCGATCCGCTGGGGCGCGGATACGGTCATGGACCTTTCGACCGGGCGCAACATTCACGACACGCGCGAATGGATCATCCGCAACAGCCCCGTTCCCATCGGCACCGTGCCGATTTACCAGGCATTGGAAAAGGTCGGCGGCATTGCCGAGGACCTGACCTGGGAAATCTTCCGCGATACGCTGATCGAGCAGGCCGAGCAGGGCGTCGATTATTTCACCATCCATGCAGGCGTGCGCCTGCCCTACGTCCCGATGACGGCCAAGCGCGTGACCGGCATCGTGTCGCGCGGCGGGTCGATCATGGCGAAATGGTGCCTCGCCCATCACAAGGAATCGTTCCTCTATGAACGGTTCGACGAGATTACCGAGATCATGAAGGCGTATGACGTCGCCTATTCGCTGGGCGACGGCCTGCGCCCCGGCAGCATCGCCGACGCCAATGACGAGGCGCAGTTCGCCGAGCTTTATACCCTTGGTGAGCTGACCAAACGCGCTTGGGAGCAGGACGTGCAGGTCATGATCGAGGGGCCGGGCCACGTGCCCATGCACAAGATCAAGGAAAACATGGAAAAGCAGCTCGAGGCGTGCGGCGAGGCGCCGTTCTACACGCTCGGGCCGCTCGTCACCGACATCGCGCCAGGCTATGACCACATTACGAGCGGCATCGGCGCGGCGCAGATCGGCTGGTACGGGACGGCGATGCTTTGCTACGTCACGCCGAAGGAGCATCTGGGCCTGCCCGACCGCGACGATGTGAAGGTCGGCGTCGTCACGTACAAGCTGGCCGCCCATGCCGCCGATCTGGCAAAGGGGCACCCGGCGGCAAAGGTGCGCGACGATGCGCTTTCCAAGGCGCGTTTCGATTTCCGCTGGCGGGATCAGTTCAACCTGTCGCTCGACCCCGAAACGGCGGAGCAGTATCACGATCAGACGCTCCCGGCGGAAGGCGCGAAGACCGCGCATTTCTGTTCCATGTGCGGGCCGAAGTTCTGTTCGATGAAGATCACGCAGGAAGTGCGCGATTTCGCAGCGAAGCAGAACAGCGACAGCTATCTGGCCTCCGAAAACATCCGCCGCGAAACCCCGTCCGAGGCGCGCGAAAACGCCGAGGAAGGGATGGAGGAAATGTCCCGCCGTTATAAGGAAAAGGGCGACCGGCTCTACCTGCCGGAAGACGAGGTCGAAACCGGCCCGGCGGAGTAAGCGCACGATGGGCGGCACGGACCCGATCGTGGAGCAGGACGCGGACCGCAAGGATCGCCGCCGCCTGCCCATGATCGGGCTGGTGCTGTCCGCACTCTATGTGGCGGGGCTGGTCGCCTATCTGTTCTGGCAGGGGCAGAACCCGGCGGATCTCAGGCTTAACGAGCTGGGCGATTTCCTCGGCGGGGTGTCCAGTCCGCTGGCGTTCCTGTGGCTCGTCCTCGGCTTTTTTCAGCAGAGCCGGGAGATCCGCCTGTCGGGCAAGGCGCTGCATCTGCAGGCCCGCGAAATGCGGCGCAGTGTAGACGAACATCGCCGCATTGCCGGCGGGGGTGAGGGGGGCGACACGCCCTGACCGCGCGCGTCTGCGTCGCATGTGCGCACGGCCCGTGTGAGCCGCCGGTGTGAACCGCCCGCACGAACCGCCCCTGTGAACCAATTGTGACAAACTGTGCAATCGGCGCCGGGCTTCCTTTCAAACGGCGCGAAACGCACCATCTTGGTTGGTATAAACAATCGAGAGGAACCGCGTCATGCATGTGCAATTCAATTCCGACAGCAGCGTCATGGGCACCGAAAACGTCGCCGAACGGATCGAGGCGCAGGTCCGTGAAAAGATCGCCCGGTTCGAGGATCGCCTCACCCGGCTGGAAATCCATGTGCGCGACGAAAACGGCCCCAAGGGCGGCGCGGACGACAAGGCCTGCACGATCGAGGCGCGCCCCGCGGGCGGCAAGCCTATCGGCGTCACCGCCCATGCCGCCACGGTCGACGATGCCGCGCGCAAGGCCGCCAGCACGCTGGCGCAACGGTTGCAGAGCCATTTCGGCAAGAGCGAGCGCCACAGCCGCGATCGCCGCCCCGAAAAGACGTTCTGAACCCGCGCCGCGCCGATCACGGCACGGTTGCGCGGGGCGCCCGCGTCGCCGATAAGCGCGCCATGCCGAATTCGTGCACGCCATGCGTATGTCGCCCCCTGCGGACCGGGATCGCCATCCCTCTGCTCGCCGCTCTCGCCCTTGCCGGGTGCCAGTCGGGCGGCGACACCCCCGATGGCGCGCCGGGGGACATAAATGACAATCGCCCCTTTTCCGGCATTGCGGAAAACGAAACGCTCCATTTCACCGGAACCGAACCGTTCTGGAGCGGGGAGGTGGCGGGCGGCGTCCTCACCTATACCGTGCCGGCGGACGATGGCGTGTCCGATACGGCGATCGCGGTGGACCGGTTTGCGGGGCGCAACGGCGTATCGTTCAGCGGCACGTTGAACGGGCAGAGCCTGACGCTCGCCGCGACGCCCGGGGCGTGCAATGACGGCATGTCGGGGCGGCGCTATCCTTTTGCGGTGACCTTGCAATTGGGCGATGAAACGCGGCTTGGCTGCGGCTGGACCGGGGCAAAGGAGTTCACCGGGCCGGCCTGATGCGGGCGCAAACCCTCGCGGTTCAGCGCGCGGAAAGTGTTTTGCCCCAGTTTCGCCACTTTCTTGGAACGAATGCCGACATCCTTTCGTTGTTGAAGCAATTCCCGGCCCGACATGGCCGTAAATTCTACAATGAGTTCACGAAAGGATTCACCATGAAACATATCGCAACCGCACTGATGGCTTCCGCTGCGCTGGCTCTGTCCGCATGCGGCGACACGGCCGAAGCGCCCGAAGCCGATGCCACCATGGATACCATGGCCGCCGAAGACACGATGACCATGGAAGGCGAGAATATCGTCCAGATGGCGCAGGGCAATTCCGATTTCTCGACCCTGGTGAGCGCAGTGACCGCCGCGAACCTCGGCGATACGCTTTCGGGCCCCGGCCCCTTCACGGTGTTTGCTCCCACGAACGCGGCATTCGACGCGCTTCCCGAGGGCACGCTGGCCGAACTCACCGCGCCTGAAGGCCAGGAAGAGCTGAGCGGCATCCTGAACTATCACGTGGTGTCGGGCGACGTCACCGCCGAAGCGTTGATGCAGCAGATCGAGCAGGGCGGCGGTTCGGCCGAGCTGACCACCGTCAACGGTGCCACCCTCACCGCCACGACCGAGGGCGGCAATGTCATCCTGACCGACGCCGCGGGCAATACCGCAACCGTCACGCAGGCCGATATGGATGCCTCCAACGGCACGATCCACGCCATCGACGCGGTCCTGATGCCGAGCTGATCGCGCATTACGGAACGATGATTTGCCAAGGGGCGGGCCTGTATCCACGGGCCCGCCCTTCTTGTTATGTGAAAAGGACGGGATACAGCCATGGCGACGAACACGGGAAAGGGTCACCGCACCGGTTCCATCGACGACCGCACGCAGGTCCGCAACCCGCAGACCAAACGCTGGACCAAGCGCGACCGCGAAGAGGGCAGCGCCACCGCGGGCCAGTTTATGGAACAGAAATCGGACGGCGAACCGTTCAAGGGCGTCGCGGAGGAGCCGGACGGCAGGCGCAATCGCGACGAATGATGCGCCCTGTTCGCCGAATGCGTTTGCCGGAACGGGCGCGGGCGTGCTACCCATGCAATCGCTGACGTCACAATTGCGACGGATATATCGGTGCCGGTCGGGCCAAAAACTCGCCTCTGACGACAACTTCCTTTCTCTTGACGACATGACGCACGACCCGGCCCGCGATTTTGCGGGGCGGAAACCTATCGTTTCTGGAAAGGAAACATCTATGCCCATCGGTACAGTCAAATTCTTCAACACCGAAAAAGGTTATGGCTTCATTCAGCCCGAAGATGGCGGCGAAGACAGCTTCGTCCACATTTCCGCGGTGCAGGCCGCCGGCATGCACACGCTGGAGCGTGATCAGCGCCTGAACTACGAAGTCGAAACCGGCCGTAACGGCAAGAAGGCTGCGATCAACCTCACCGAGGCGTGATCCCCCTGGCACGCCCCCGCCGGATGACGGCGGGGGCATGCTTTTCGCGTCCTTCCATGAGGGGCGCTCGAAATGACCGGAACGGACCGGGGCTGCAAACCGTTGATGGGTTCGAAAGTCGCGGGCGTCCCCGTACGTGGCGGCATTGTCTGTTGGAGAATCGAACCCGATGCTTGAAAAAGTACCCGCCTGGCTGGGCTCTGCGCTTAAAAATGTGCGCGCCGGCCATGCCAAGCTGACCATTGCCCGTCTCGGCGGGGAGGATGTGCTGGGAGCCAAGGGCTTCGCGCTGAAATCCCCCGCGTTTCAGGATGGCGCCGCGCTGGACCCGTCGTTCACCGCCGACGAGGAAGACGCCGTCGCACCGCCGCTGGAATGGAGCGACCCTCCGCCCAGCACGCAGGAGCTCGTGCTCATCGTCGAGGACCCGGATGCGCCGGGCGCCGAACCGTTCTGCCACTGGCTCGTATGGGGCCTCGCGCCGCAGCGGGGCAAGCTGCTCGAAGGCGAAACGCCGCCCAAGGTCGGCAAGAATTCCTATATGAAGGCCGAATGGCTGCTTCCCGACCCGCCCACGGGCCACGGGAGCCATGATTACGTGTTCCAGCTTTACGCGGTTGACATGCCGCTGGCGTTGCCGCCGGGCGCGGGCCGTTCAGATCTGGTTCGCCAGATGGAAGGGCATGTGCTCGCCGCGGCCGTCCTGACGGGAACCTATGCCCGCGAAGGCGGCGACGACCACGATTGACATTCACAAGGGGCGGTTCCGATCAGGACGCCCGAACGAGAGGATCAGCACATGGCTGCCAAGAATAACGCTATCAACAAGCCCGTCGCCGTTTCGGAGGATCTCGAAGTGATCGTCGGCAAGGGGCCACTGCCGCGCGGCGAAGTCACCGCGAAGGTGTGGGAATATATCAAGAAGCACGATCTTCAGGCCGCCGATGACAAGCGCATGATCGAACCTGATGAAAAGCTCGGCAAGGTCATCGGGACCGAGAAGATCTCGATGTTCAAGATGAGCGCGCAGGTCTCGAAGCATCTGGGCTGATCGCCCGCACCTAGCCGGTCCGGCGGCGCCATGGCCAGTCCACGACGCCGCCGGCCCACAAGGCCAGCCAGACCAGCACCGGCTGTGCCACCATGCGCGGCAGGTGATAGCCGAGGCCAAGCCCGTGATCCGCCCGGCCCATGTCCATGGCGAAATGGTTGATATTGGCCGGAAACACGCACACCGCATAAAGCGCAAGCCCGACCGCCGCCGCCTTCCGCAGGCGGACGGACACGGGTTGCACCATGCCGATCGCACCGAGAATTTCGGCGATTCCCGTCAACGCCACGACCGCCTCGGGCCAGGGCACCACAGCCGGCATGATGCCGAGAAACGGCGCCGGCGCCGCGAGGTGAAGCACCCCCGCCACGAAATACGCAAGCGCGAGCAGCCATCGCGCCGCGGTCCTGCCTCTCCCTTGGCGAATGGGGCGCGTCCGGTCCATCGCCGGGGCATAGCGCAGCCATGAGCGTTCGAACAGGCATCGGCGGCTGGCGTTTTGACGGATGGCGCGCGGGCGTGTTCTATCCCGACGATCTGCCTCGCCGCAAAGAACTGCATTTCGCGTCGCGGCAGGTCTCCGCGATCGAGGTGAACGGCACCTATTATCGCCTGCAAAAACCCGAAACCTTCGCCGCCTGGCGCGCGGATGTGCCCGACGGTTTCGTTTTCGCGCTCAAGGCGTCACGCTACATCTGCAATCGCCGCAAGCTCGCCGATGCGGGCGAAGCGGTCGAGCGGTTCTTTGCGCAGGGGTTGACTGAGCTGGGCGATGCGCTGGGCCCGATCCTGTGGCAATTTCCCGATTACCGCGCTTTCGATGCCGAGGATCTGGCCGCGTTTTTCGCGCTTCTGCCCCGCGAACGGCACGGCTTGCCGCTGCGGCACGTGATGGAGGTGCAGCATGACAGCTTCCGCTGCGCCGAATTTGTCGATCTGGCGCGGGGGCATGATATTGCCATCGCCTATGTCGACGGACCGGGTGGGCTGGCCATGGCCGATCTGTCGGGTGGGCTTGGCTATATGCGGATGAAGGGGGCGCGGTCGGACCTTGCCTCCGGATACGACGACGCGGCGCTGGACGACAAGGCGCGTATCGCGGCGGATTGGGACCAGGGGGTCGCCCCCAATGGCGTCAACCGGATCACCACGGCGCGCATGGGGGCTATGGACGACGTTTATGTTTTCGTCATCGACGGGGCGAAGGAACGCGCACCTGCCGCCGCGATTGCCCTCGCCGGACGTTTATAGGCCGAGGCGCGCGCCGGTCGCCGCGTCGCGCTGCCCATCGTAAAATGCGTCGATCACCGCGCCGAAGCGTTGGCCTGCTTCCGGCGTATCGCTGCATGCCTCGAACAGGGTCATCGAACTGCGCAGTTTCATGGCGTCGATGTCGCCCATGATCTCCACCGCGCCGCGTCGTCCCGCCCAATCGAGAACGGCATCGGTGCATCCGATGAGGCGCGGGCCGAGCACATCGTGCCGCAGATAGGCGCGCGCCTCTGCCGCATCGGCAATGGCATAGCGGCGCGCCATCGCGCTGTGGCCCAAACCGGCAATCTGCGGAAAGACGAACCACATCCAGTGGGACCGCTTCGCCCCGTCGCGCAATTCGCCGAGCGCACGTTCGTAAATGCCGTCCTGTGCCTCGACAAAGCGGGCGAGCCCGGATGCAGACCCGCTCATTTCAGCGGATCATGCCCCCAGTTCATGAGCGAATAGCGCCAGTTCGTATCCTCGACATCGCCGTCGGGCCGCTGTTCCAGGTGGCGATGGATGTAGCCGATTACCTTCTGCATATGGTCGTAATCGGCATCGGTGAGTTCATCGACATTGCGGCGCTTGATCTCGACGATGCGGCGGCCCGAACGATGGCCGGTGCTTTCGCCGCCATCGCTGTCACCGACCGATTTCGATTCGTCGGTGTCGAGCCATTCTTCAAGCTCCTTGGGCTGCATGTTCACGCAGTCGCCGAATTGCTTGCGGCATTCTTTCTTCTCGTCGTCGTCCACCGCGGGTCAGTCCTTCTTTTCGGGAAGGTCTTTCCGGTCGGTGGAGGCGAAATCCTCCAGCTCGTCCTCCGACATGGAATCGTACATGTCCTTCGACGCGCCCTGAAGGTCGGAGACTTTCGTCTCGCCGCGCTTTGCCGAAAGGGCCGCGTCGGCGGCCTTCTGCTGTGCCTTTGACTTTGCCGGCATCAGTTCGCCGCCTCAAGCTCGGACCCGAGTTTCAGAACCTCGTCACCGTCTTCCTGCTTGATGAGATAGGCAGGATTGTCCTCGGTGCCGTTCTTCTTGACCTTGGAGCCCTTGAGCGTGCGTTCCACGTCACGCTCGAAACGCTCCTTTATCTGTCCCTTCGCGGTGCCGTTGCCCCAGCTCCACTCGACATACTGGTCTTTCTGAAACTTGTTCTCGGACATGATGCCGGCTCCTGTCGTTATTGCGGGTCCACCATCTCCGGCTCCTCGCCCTCGGCGCCGACGCCGGGGATCGCGGTATCGGAGGCATCGCCAGGCTCGTTCGGCGCGGCGGCGCCGGCGGGCAGGACAGGCTGTTCGGGGGCAGTGCCGCTTGCGACCTCGTCATCGGTCGTGGCCGCGCCGAAAATCCAGATGGCCGACATGCCGCCCACGATCAAAACGAGGCTGATGATCAGCACCCAGCGCACGATATGCGGCGTCGATCCCGCGCGCGCTTCGGTGGTCGATACGTCAACTTCTTCGCCGTGGCGTTCCATGGTAATTGAGGCTCCTGTCCAAGATTGCAGTCTGATGCCCGCCCAGCGATACGTCCTGTCCGGGATTTATAACAGTGGTATTCGAACGCATGACGGCGCGGTTTCGTTCCGCCGCCGCCATGGCTCTGTGCCCGCGCGTTACGGGCGCAGCAGCTCGTTGATTGCGGTCTTGCCGCGGGTCTGCGCATCCACGGTTTTCACGATGACCGCGCAATAGAGCGAGGGGCCCTCGCTCCCGTCGGGAAGCGGCTTGCCCGGCATGGTGCCCGGCACGACCACGGAATAGGGCGGAACGTAGCCTGTGTGCACCGCGCCCGTCGCACGGTCGACGATGCGGGTCGATGCGCCCAGATACACGCCCATGGAGAGCACCGCGCCTTCGCCCACGCGCACGCCCTCGGCCACTTCGGAACGCGCACCGATGAAGGCGCCGTCCTCGATGATGACCGGGTCCGCCTGCAACGGTTCGAGCACGCCGCCGATGCCCGCGCCGCCCGACAGGTGCACGTTCTTGCCGATCTGCGCGCAGCTACCGACGGTCGCCCAGGTGTCGATCATCGCGCCTTCGTCGACGAACGCGCCAATGTTGACGAAGCTGGGCATGAGCACGACGCCCTTGCCGATGTGGCTGCCCCGCCGCGCGACCGCGCCGGGGACGACGCGGAAACCGGCCTCCTCGAAACGCGCATCGGTCCACCCGGCGAATTTCGACGGCACCTTGTCATAGGCGGGCGCGCCGCCCGAACCGTCGGGCACGATTTCATTGTCATTCAGGCGAAAGGACAGCAGCACCGCCTTTTTCAGCCACTGGTTCACCACCCATTCGCCATCGGCACCGCGTTCGGCCACCCGCGCCTCGCCATTGTCGAGCATCTGCAGCGCCGCTTCGACCGGACGGCGGACGTCGACGCTTTCGGGCGTGACATTGGCGCGGTCCTCGAACGCGGCGTCGATTTGCGATATCAGGTCGGCTTGATCGGTCATGATGGGCGGCATCCTCTGGCGACGGCCCGGTGGGGCCAATGGTTTGCGATGGTTCGCCTATCGCCCGTATCGCGACAGGACAAGAGCCTAGGGCGGTTACGCAGGCCATCGTTCAGCTTCGATGCACGCTCGCTGCGCTATCGGCAATGCCGGTCGATCTTCCGACAGGGCGGAAGGACACCGGGGCAAGGATCGAGATTACGCTGGCCGCGCAGGGACAACACAACGCATGACGATAATGCCGGGTCGAAACGCACAGCCCTCGCGGCATGGCAAATGGGCATGGGCGCTGTCGGGCTCGATGCTGCTCGTCGCGTGCGGCGGTGGTGGTGGCGGCATGACGAGCACGCCCGCGCCGCCGCCGGCTCCCGCGCCGAGCCCTGCGCCAACCCCGGCGCCCAGTCCCGCGCCAACGCCGACGCCGACGCCGGCACCCACGCCCACGCCGGCGCCAACACCCGCGCCGAGCCCTACGCCAACACCCGCGCCCAGCCCTACGCCCACACCGACACCCACACCGACTCCCAGTCCGACGCCGACCTTCACGCCGGTGCCGACCAACTTCGATACGGCTGAGTATCGCCGCTCGGACGGGCCGGAGCAGCATAATGTCATCTCCGCTTGGCAGAAGGGCGTGACCGGCAAGGGGGTCGCGATCGGGATCGTCGATACCGGCATCGATCCGGACAATCCGGAATTTGCCGGGCGCCTGTCCGCCGCATCCGCCGATGTCGCCGGAAGCCGCGGGCTGGAATCGGAGGACGGGCACGGGACGCAGGTCGCGCTGGTCGCGGCGGCCGCGCGCAATGATACAGGCGTGATCGGCATCGCGTATGATGCCACGATCATCGCCCTGCGCGCAGACACGCCGGGCAGCTGCGCCACCGAAGATCCCGAAGATCCCTCCACCGGTTGCACCTTCGGCGACCGGGCCATCGCCGCCGGGATCAATCGCGCCGCCGATGCGGGCGCGCGGGTGGTCAATCTCTCGCTCGGCGGGGGCAGGGCGGGGCGCGAGGTGCGCAACGCGGTGGCGCGTGCGGCGGCCATGGGCGTCGTGGTGGTCGTGTCGGCGGGCAATGACGGCGATTCCACCGATGTGGATATCGACCCGGACAATCCCGACCCCTTCGCCACCGATACGTTGAGCGGGGCGCCCGCCAACGTCATCATCGCCGGGTCGGTCGATGCCGACAATCGCATTTCGGGTTTCAGCAACCGGGCCGGCAGTTTCGCCGCATCCTTTCTCTCCGCGCGCGGCGGGCGCGTATGCTGCGTCTATGAAAACGGGGAGGTTTTTACGACGGAGGAGAACGGCACGAGCTTTGTCTATGTCGTGTCGGGTACCAGCTTCGCCGCGCCGCAGATTTCGGGCGCGGTGGCCTTGCTCGCGCAGGCGTTTCCCAATCTTTCGGGCGATCAGATTGTCGAGATTCTCCTCAACAGCGCGCGCGATCTGGGCGATCCGGGTGCCGATGCCATCTATGGCCGCGGGCTGCTCGACATCGCCGCCGCGTTCGCGCCGCAGGGGGCGACCACGCTCGCCGGGTCCGCCACGCCGGTCAGCTTGAGCGATGTGGGCGGGACCACCGGCACGGCGATGGGCGATGCGTCCGCAGGTGCCCGGATGGGCGCGGTGATTCTCGATGGATATGACCGTGCCTATGCGATGGATCTTGCCGCCTCGCTGCGGGAGGCTTCGCCGACGCCGCGCCTGCACCGCGCGATGGCGGGGGCGACGCGCAACCTGGCGTTCGATGCCGGGAAACTCGCCCTGGGCTTTACCATATCGAACGATTCGACACAGGCGCCCGACCCGGTGTCGCGCCTCACCCTGACCGAGGAGCAGGGCCGGCAGGCGCAGGTCCTGGCCGCGCGCGTATCGGCGCAGCTTGCGCCGGATACCGCGATCGCCTTCGGGTTCCGGCAAGGCGCGGGGGGATTGCAGGCGATGCTCCAAGGCGCGCAGCAGCCCGCCTTCATGATCGCAGGCGATGCACGGGGCGAGCTTGGCGTGATCGCGCGCACCGATGCCGCGCTCGCCTTGCGCCGCGAACTCGGCGATTTCGGCCTCACGCTCAGCGCCGAAGGCGGCACCTTGTGGCAGATGCGCGACCGCGACGCGTTGCGCGATGCGCGGGTGCGGCCCGACCGGATGACGCGCTTTGCCGCGACGCTCGACCGGCAATGGGAGGATGTCGACATCGGCCTTTCGCTCGGCTGGATGGCGGAGGATCGCACCATTCTGGGCAGCCGTTTCCACGCCGCATTGGGGCAGGGCGGCGCGGATAGCATGATGCTGGATGGCGGGTTTGGCTGGCGGATAGGCGACCGATGGCGGCTCGGCGGCGGTTATCGGCATGCCTTTACCCACGCCCGCGAATCGGGCGCGGTGGCAGGGGGCTCGCGCCTGTCCGCCAATGCATGGAACGTGGATCTGGAACGGCGGGGCGTCTTCGCATCGGGCGACGCGCTGGCCCTTCGCCTATCGCAACCGCTGCGTGTGACGGGCGGAGGCGTGCGTTTCAACCTTCCCGTATCGTGGGATTACGACCGGGAGGAGGCCATTTTCGGCATTCGGACGCTGGCGCTTGCACCCACCGGGCGGGAAATCGCGACCGAGATCGCGTGGCGCGGGCGCACCGTGCTGGGCGATTTGGCGGCGAGCCTCTATTACAGGACCGACCCCGGCCATATCGCCGACTTCCCCGCGGACAAGGGCGTCGCGATGCAATGGTCGCACCGCTTCTGATCCGCCGGGATTGCGGCGGCGTCAAACGCTCTCAGGCCCGATTGCCGTCCTCGGTCAGTTCGCGCACGAAGCGGACGAGGCCCGTCTGACGCGCGCGGCGCAGGCGTTCCGCCTCCAGAATCTGGCGGACCTGGCGGTAACAGGCGTCGATATCGTCGTTGACGACGACATATTGGTAATCGTGCCAATGGCTGATTTCGGCGCGCGCACGTTCCATGCGGGCGTCGATGACCTGCGGATCGTCCGTGGCCCGCGCGGTCAGGCGGCGGCGCAATTCGTCGATGCTGGGCGGCAGGATGAAGACCGGCACCACGTCCGCCTCGGCCCGCTGGTGCAATTGCTGCGTCCCTTGCCAGTCGATGTCGAAAAGGAAGTCCTGCCCTTCCTTCAATCCGGCCCAGATGTGCGATTTGGGCGTGCCATAGCTGTGGCCGAAGACATGCGCCCATTCGAGAAAGGCGCTGTCGTCGATCATCGCGTCGAATTTTTCACGGCTGACGAAATGGTAATCGCGCCCGTCGACCTCGCCCGGACGCATCGGGCGCGTCGTCGCCGATACCGACAGCGCGAGCGCGGGATCGGCGGTGAGCAGCTTGCGCGCGATGGTGGTCTTGCCCGCTCCCGAGGGCGAGGACAGGATGAACATCAGGCCCCGGCGTTGCAGGGCGGGGCGTTCGTGCGTGCCGGTGTCGGGCGAATCTGAAGTTCTGTCCATGGCGGCAGATGCGCGCCATGGGCCATCCCGGTCAAGCCGGGACAGCCCTCATGGCGAAATTAGGGTCTTGGAAAAACCGGGGATCAACCCTTGGACCGGCCTTCGCGGATCTGCTTGCGCACCTGCTTGCGGCCTTCGCGCTTGGCGTCGCTGCCGCGGGCGCGGTCGTAGATCGTCTTGGCGACCAGCCCGCCGCCAACCGCCAGCGCGCCGGGCACGGAGCCTGTCGCCACGCGGGCCAGCACGGCCGAGGACAGCATGCGCGGGAGCGAGCGACCCTTGACCACCTTGTCGGCGGCGCTGTCGTTATAGCGCACCTTCAAGAGCTGTTTTTCCGCCACGCGCCGGGTGAGCCGGCCCACCCCGCGAAGGACGATGTCGGTGATGATCAGATTGGTCATCGGGTTCGGGCTGATACCCGGAAGGCGGCGACGCTTGGCCATGGGAATTCCTCGCTGTTCAAATCAGGGCTGGTAAAGTCTGGCCCCACAACGAAAACGCGTCGAGCCCCCTATTTCTTCTTTCCGAAATCGACGGTCACGACATTGGAGCCGTCATCGCCATCGGTCGCTTCATCAACGCCCGGATTGCCGCCCTGTTCCGCATCGCCCCCCGGCCCGCGGATCGCGTCATTGTTCGCATCCTCGTGGGGTTCGGGCTCTGCATCATGGCCGACGGGCTGAAACTGAAGGCCGAAATCCACCGCCGGATCGACAAAAGCGGTGATCGCGGCATAGGGAATGACCAGCTTCGCCGGCATCTGATTGAAGCTCAGCCCGACCGAGAAGAAATCGTCGGCCACGACCAGGTCCCAGAACTTGTTCTGCAACACGATGGTCATTTCATCGGGGAAACGCGCGCGCAAATGGTCGGGAATGTCGACGCCGGGCGCCTGCGATTTGAAGGTGATGTAGAAATGATGTCCGCCGGGCAGGACGCTGCCATTGGCTTGCACCTGTCCCAATACGCGGCCCACGACGGCGCGCAGGGCTTCCTGAACGATTTCGTCATAGGGGATCATGCTGTCTGGCGGGGTCTCTGTCATGCCTGCTGAATTGGCAACCCGTCCGCCTCCGGTCAAGCGGCAAAACAGGTTGCGCCGCCTGTCCGCGTGCCTATAGCGGGCGCATGCGGACAGGCCATATCAAGCGCAAGACCCACGAAACCGACATCGACGTTTCGGTCGATCTCGATGGCACCGGGCTTTACGACATTTCGACCGGCATCGGTTTTCTCGATCACATGGTGGAGCAATTCTCGCGCCATTCGCTGATCGACGTGCGGATGCGGATCGACGGCGACCTGCATGTCGACCAGCACCACACGGTCGAGGACAGCGCCATCGCGCTGGGACAGGCGCTCGACCAGGCCTTGGCCGACCGCAAGGGGATCAGCCGTTACGGCACCGCCTATTCGCCGATGGACGAAACGCTGGCGCGCGTGGCGCTCGACATTTCGGGGCGGTAAGTATCTCGTCTGGAAGGTAAGCTTTTCGCAGAGCCGGCTGGGCGAAATGGATACAGAGCTGTTCGACCACTGGTTCCATTCGGTGTCGCAGGCGTGCGGCATCACGCTGCACATCGAGCTGCTCTACGGGCAGAACAACCACCACATCATCGAGGCGATCTACAAGGGTTTCGCCCGCGCCATGCGGCAGGCGGTGGAAATCGATCCGCGCAAGGCCGATGCCGTCCCCTCGACCAAGGGGATGCTCGGCTCCGGCACGCTGGAGGTCTGATCGCTTGGGCGGGCATCTTGCTCTCATCGATTATGGCGCGGGCAACCTGCATTCGGTCGCCAATGCGCTGAAAGCCGCGGGCGCGGGCGATATTCGCGTCACCGCCGATCCCGAAATCGTGCGCGATGCCGAGCGCATCGTCTTGCCCGGCGTCGGCGCGTTCGGGGCATGCGCCAATGCCCTGCGCAGCATCGACGGCATGGTCGCGGCGATGGAGGAACGCGTAATGTCCGGCGGGGCGCCGTTCCTCGGCATTTGCGTGGGGATGCAATTGCTGGCCACGCGCGGGGTCGAACGCGGCGTGCATGACGGGCTCGACTGGATCGGCGGGGAGGTGCGCGCGATCGCGGTGACCGATCCGGCCATCAAGGTGCCGCACATGGGGTGGAACGACGTTGCGCCGATGCGCCATCACGACGGCGCCGAGCTGATCGAGGATGGCGAGGCCTATTTCCTCCACAGCTATCATTTCGCGGTCGACGATGGCCGCGATATTGCCGCGCTGACCGATCATGGCGGGGCGATTACGGCGGCGGTGGCGCGGGACAACCTGCTCGGCGTGCAGTTCCACCCGGAAAAGAGCCAGCGTTACGGCATCGCGCTGCTCGAACGCTTTCTCGACTGGCGGCCCTGAACCCTGCTTGCATCGGGAACCGGCAGGCCTGCCGATCCTTTGCGAAGGCGAAGGAGAATTTCCCGCATGACCGATACGACCACGCCGACGAACGCGTCCGACGCGCACACCGCCCGCACCCCGCTCACCGGGCGAAAGGCCATCGTCACCGGGGGCACCACCGGCATCGGGCGCGCGATCGCGGTGCTGCTCGCCTCCGAAGGGGTAGAGGTGTTCATCTGCGGCCGGGACGAGGATCACCTTGCCGACGCGCTCGCCCGCATTGCGGAGGTGGGCACCGGCCATGGCATCGCCTGCGACCTCGCGACGAAGGACGGGCTGGACCGGTTTTACCGGGAGGCGGAGGCGACTCTGGGCGGCTACGACATTGCCGTGCTGAACGCGGCGGCGGGTTATGGCGGCCTGACCGACGTGGACGAGGATGAACTGCGCTATGCCATCGCGCAGGATTTCACGCAGTATGTCGTCGGCGCGCACAAGGCCGTGAACCACATGCGGGACCATGGCGATATCGTCATGATCGGCAGCTATTCGGTGCACAAGCTGGGCGGCGGATCGACGGTGTATGCCGGGATCAAGTCGGGCATTCACGGTTTTGCCGAGGCATTGCGCCGCGAGGTTTCGCGGGACGGGATCAAGGTCACGCTGATCGTGCCGGCACTCACCGGATCGGACATGCAGAAGCCCGATATTCCGCCCGAAAAGCAGGCCGAGCGCATCAACGCGCATACCATGATGCGGGCCGAGGATATCGCCGTCGGCGTCCATTTCGCGCTGACGCAGCCGCGCCGCACCGTGGTGCAGGAAATGGTGCTGGTGCAGCGCGACACCGATGCCTGAGTACCGGGCCGACCGGCTGGTCTTTGCGCCCGGCGACGTGGATCTGTCGCGTTCGCCGATGGCGGGGGCGTTCGATGCCGAAACCTACGTGCTGGGCGCGTTCAATCCGGGAATGACGCGGCTTCCCAATGGCAATCTGCTGCTCATGGTGCGGGTGGCGGAGGCCTTGCGTCACCCGAAACACGATGGCCATATCCGCGCGATCCGGTGGGACGGGGGCGCATACCGGCTCGATCCATGGCCGCTCGCCGAGGTGGACACCGCCGACCCGCGCAAGTTCATGGTGCCGGGCGGCGGGTGGAAGGTGATGGCCCTGACCAGCCTGTCATGGCTTTTGCCGGTGGAATTGTCCGCGGACGGGTTGCAGGTGGTTGCCGTCCATTACGAGCGTGCCATCGCGCCTGCGGCGGATTATCAATGCTATGGCGTGGAGGATGCGCGGATTTCGCGCGTGGGGGAGCGTTATTACATGACGACCTGCTCCGTTTCGCCGGAGCGGCATTCGACCACGCTCTATACCTCCGACAATGCGCTGGACTGGACGCTGGAGGGGATCGTCCTCGACCATCAGAACAAGGACATGCTGATCTTCGAAGGGCAGATCGATGGGAAGTTCTGGGCGCAGACGCGGCCGCTGGGCGATCTCTATTTCGCCTATCCGCCGGGCAGCGAATGGCGCGCCGGCCCGTCGATCAACCTGTCCAGCAGCCCGGACGCGCTGCACTGGAAACCCCATGACAAGCCGGGCATCCGTCCCCATGCCGCGACGATCGCGACCGCGCGCATGGGTGGGGGGACGCCGCCGATCCTGACCGAGATTGCGGGGATGCGCGGCTGGCTCTCCCTCTGGCACGGGGTGGAGCCCGGCGGCATCGTGGGCACCTATCGGACCTATTGGTCGCTGCTCGACCCCGGCGATCCGTCGCAAACGCTCGCCACGCAGCACGAACCGTTGATGGAGGCGAACGAAGCGCTGACGCAGCCGCTGTCCGATGCGATGTATATCGACAATGTCGTGTTCACCACCGGCATCGCCGATGCGGGAGACCATTTCGTGGTGGCGTCGGGGGAGGCGGATCTTGCCTGCCGCATCACCCATGTGCCCAAGGGTGCTTTTCGTCCTGCATAGACGGTGCTACGCGCTGCTTCCATGATCGTATTTCCCGCAATCGACCTCAAGGGTGGGCAGGTCGTCCGCCTTGCCGAAGGTGACATGAATCGCGCCACCGTCTATGGCGACGACCCCGCCGCGCAGGCCCGCCTCTTTGCCGAGGCAGGCGCCATGCATCTGCATGTCGTCGACCTCGACGGCGCCTTTGCCGGGGAGGCCCGCAATCGCGAGGCGGTGGAGAGCATCGTCGCCGATTTTCCCGGCCACGTGCAGCTTGGCGGCGGCATCCGCACGCCCGCGGCGGTGGAGGGGTGGTTCGACCTCGGCGTGTCGCGCATCGTCATCGGCACGGCGGCCCTCACCGATCCCGATTTCGTGAAGGCCATGGCCCGCGAATATCCCGGCGGTATCGTCGTTGCGGTCGATGCGCGCGACGGCATGGTCGCCACGGCGGGATGGGCCGATGTGTCCGACGTGCCCATCGCCGACATGGCCAAAAGGTTCGAGGATGCGGGCGTGGCCTCTCTCCTGTTCACCGACATCGGGCGGGACGGGCTGCTCAAAGGTTGCAATATCGACGCGACGGTCGAGCTTGCACGCAGTAGCAGCCTGCCCGTCATCGCGAGCGGCGGGGTGAAGGGGATCGACGATATTCGCATGCTGTCGCTCCATGCCGACGACGGGATAGAGGGGGTCATCACCGGCCGCGCGATCTATGACGGGCGGCTCGACCTTGCCGCCGCATTGCAGATGGCGGCGAAGAGCGAGGAGCGCGGATGACCGTCCGGGTTCGCGTCATTCCCTGCCTCGACGTGGCGGATGGCCGCGTGGTGAAGGGGGTGAATTTCGTCGATTTGGTCGATGCGGGCGATCCGGTCGAACAGGCGCGTGCCTATGACGCGGCGGGCGCGGACGAATTGTGCTTCCTCGACATTTCGGCCAGCCACGAGGGGCGCGGCACGCTGATCGACATGGTGCGGCGCACGGCGGAGGTGTGCTTCATGCCGCTCACCGTGGGGGGCGGCGTGCGCGGGGCGGAGGATGCGCGCGCATTGTTGCTCGCCGGCGCGGACAAGGTCGCGGTCAATTCCGCCGCCGTGTCCCGTCCGCAAGTGGTGAGCGAGATCGCCGAACGTTTCGGGAGCCAGTGCATCGTCGCCAGCGTGGATGCCCGGCGTGTGGATAACTCCGGTGAAAATTCCGGGGAAAAACGGTGGGAAATCTTCACCCACGGCGGGCGCAAGGCGACGGGCATCGACGCGATCGACCATGCGCGGCGGCTCGCCGATCTGGGCGCGGGGGAATTGCTCGTGACCTCGATGGATGGCGACGGGACGAAGCGGGGCTACGACCTCGATCTCACCCGCGCGATTGCCGATGCGGTGCGCGTGCCCGTCATCGCCAGCGGGGGTGTCGGCACGCTCGACCATCTGGTGGAGGGGGTGACGAAGGGGCACGCGAGCGCCGTGCTCGCCGCGTCGATCTTTCATTTCGGACAGCATTCGATTGCCGAGGCGCATGACGCCCTGCGCGCCGCGGGGCTTCCGGCGCGAGGGTAGGGAACGCGGGTGCGTTTCGCGTTCGGGCCGCTTGCATTCCGCCGGGCAAATCGCCAATCCTCCTGTCCATGTCCGAAACCACCCACCCCCACACGCTGAGTCAGCTGGCCGCCACGATCGACGCGCGCAAGGGCGCCGATCCCTCCTCCAGCTATGTCGCCAAACTGCTCGCCGATGCGCCGGCTCTGCCCGCGCGCAAGCTGGGCGAGGAGGCGGTCGAGACGATCGTTGCCGCCCTGAACGGTTCGGACGAGGAACTGATCGGGGAGGCGGCTGACGTGCTGTTTCACCTGTCGGTCGTGATGGCGGCGCGCGGCCTCTCCATCGGCGATGCACTGACAGAACTCGACCGCCGCGACGGCGTTTCGGGCATCGTGGAAAAGGCATCGCGCAACGCAGCGCACGAAAGGAGCGAGGCATGACCCCCGTCGACCCGCGCCAACCCTATGACGACGACAATATCTTCGCGCGGATCCTGCGCGGCGACCTGCCGTGTGAAAAGGTGTACGAGGATGACTGGGCCTTTGCCTTTCACGACATTGCGCCGGTCGCCGATACGCACGTGCTCGTGCTTCCCAAGGGCCGCTACGTCACCTGGGACGATTTCAGCGCGAACGCGAGCGCGGAGGAAATCGCCGGTTTCGTCCGTGCGGTGGGGACCGTCGCGCGCGATCTCGATCTCGTCGATGCGGGCTACCGGCTCATCAACAATATCGGCCCGGACGGCGGGCAGATCGTGCCGCATCTTCACGTGCACCTGCTCGGCGGGCGGGTGATGGGGCCGATGCTGTCTGCAAACTGAACGCGGCGCCGGGAAATTTGCGCGGCGGCGTAATTAAGTTTCTTGTCGCCCCGATGGCCACGCGGCTATGACCGCGGCCATGGATCATCGCCTGCCCGAACCTGCGACCGGAAACATGCGCGATGGCGTGCATTACTATGCGGTGCGAGTCTTTTTCGAGGACACCGATCTTTCCGGCGTGGTCTATCACGCCAATTACCTGCGCTGGTTCGAGCGGGCGCGGTCGGACCTGCTCGACCGGCTCGGCATTGATCAGCGCGCCGCCTTCGATGCGGGCGAGGGTGCCTATGCGGTGAGCGATCTTGCCATCCGCTATACGGCGCCGGCGCGGCTTGGCGATACCGTCATGATCGAAACGCGCGCCGAGAAAATCGCGCGCGCATCCTGCCGCCTGTCGCAGCGTGCTTTGCGGGGCGGGGACCTGCTCTCGCACATGTCGGTGCGGGTCGGTTTTGTCGCACCCGATGGTCGCCCGCGACGACAGCCCGACGGCTGGATCGAGGCGTTCGCCGCATTCGATACCCCTTCCCACAGCCCGAAAGAGGCCTGCTGAATGTTGCTCAATACCCTTGCCGCCGTGGCCGCCGCGCCGGCCGCACCGACGCGGCTCGATCCGCTCGAACTGTTTCTCCAGGCCGATATCGTGGTGCAGATCGTGATGGCCGGGCTGATCCTCGCCTCGATCTGGGTGTGGGCGATCATCGTGTCCTTCATGCTCAAGATCGGGCGCCTCAATGCACAGAACCGCCGGTTCGAAAAGGCGTTCTGGCGCGCCGACGATATCGAGCCGATGGTGACCGGCGACAACAAGCCCGTCCCCTCGCGCAATGTCGCCGCCGCCGGGCTCGCCGAATGGCGCCGGTCCACGCGCGACGGCGTGCGGGACAAGGACGGCCTGCGCCAGCGGCTCTCCGCAACGCTCGACAGCGCGGTCACGGCGGAGAGCGACAAGCTCGCCGCGCGGCTCAATTTCCTCGCCACCGTCGGGTCGGTCGCGCCGTTCGTCGGCCTGTTCGGCACGGTGTGGGGCATCATGAACAGCTTTTTCCAGATCGGCGCACAGGCCAGCACCAGCCTCGCCGTCGTGGCGCCCGGCATTTCGGAGGCGTTGTTCGCCACCGCCATCGGGCTTTTCGCCGCGATCCCGGCGGTCATCGCCTACAACCGTTTCTCGTTCCGGGTGAACGGTTTCGAAACGCAGCTCTACCGCTTTGCCGACCGGTTCAACGCCTCGCTCAGCCGCGAGCTGGAGAGCATGTGACATGGGCGTGAAACTCGCATCCCCATCGGGCGGGCGGGGCCGGCGCGGACGCGGCGGGCGCACGCCCATGGCCGAAATCAACGTGACGCCGATGGTCGATGTCATGCTGGTGCTGCTCATCATCTTCATGGTCGCGGCGCCGCTGCTCGCCGCGGGCGTGCCGGTGAACCTGCCCGACAGCCAGGCCGACGCATTGCCCAACGACAATGAACCGCTCACCGTCTCGCTCGACGAGCAGGGCCGCATCTTCATCGACGAGGAGCGCATTCCCGCCGGCGCCTTTTCCGAACGTGTCGCGCTGTTCCTGCCCGGCGGCGGGGAGGCGCCGGCGGTCGTGCTGCGCGCGGATCGCGGCCTTGATTACGGGCGGGTCGTGGCGGTCATGGGTGCGCTCAACAATGCCGGTTTCCGTCAGATTTCGCTGGTCACCAACGGTTCATCGGAAAGCCCATAGCCCATGGCGACGATGACGCCGACAACCCCACCCCTCGACGATGGCGAGGCCCCCCGCTTCGGTCGGGAGGACAGGGCTGGCCTTGGTATCGCGATCGCCGCGCATGGTGCCGTGCTGGCCGGGCTGCTCCTCTTTGCCAAGGATCCGCCGCCCGTCCCGGTCGACATTCCCGGGCCGATCACCGTGACCGTTTCCGAAGAGATCGCGCTGGAATCCGTGTCACCCAACCCGGCCGCCAATCCCGCGCCCTCGGTGGCGGAACAGCTCGGCGATCCGACCCCGCCCGCGCCGTCGGTGGCAGAGCCCGTGCCCGCGCCGCTCCCGCCGAGGATCGAGCAACCCGCGCCGCAACCTCAACCGCGTCCCGAACCACGCCCGCAGCCTCGTCCCGAACCCCGTCCACAGCCGAGGGCCGAACCCAAACCGCAGCCAAAGGCGGAGCCCAGGCCGCAGCCCAAGCCCGCCCCCCGTGCCCCGGCGCGCGAGGCCCCGCGCGATCCCGCTCCGGCGCGCGGCAGCCGTCTCGGCAGCGATTTCCTCGCCGGCACCGGCGGCAGCGGGCAGGACCGGCAGCAGCCCGCGCAAAAGGCCGGCCCGCTCACCGCATCGGCGCTGTCCTCCGCCATCTCGCGCCAATTGCGCCCGCATTGGAGCGCACCGCAGGGCGTGGACGCGGAAAAGCTGGTGACGGTGCTGTCGTGGGACATGAACCGCGACGGCAGCGTGCGCGGGCGTCCGCGCGTCGTGTCGCAATCGGGCGTGACCGACGCGAACGAGGCGCAGAAGGACCGCCATGCCGAACTCGCCATTCGCGCGGTGCAGCTGGCCGCGCCATTCGACCTGCCCGATGAATATTACGACACGTGGAAACGCGTGGATTCGTTCCGCTTCGACCGGAGATTGTAAGCATGCTGAAATCCGCCCTTTACGCCGCCAGCGCGGCGCTCGCCCTCATCGCTGTCCCGGCGATCGCACAGGATGCGCCCACAGGCGGGCTGACCGGCTCCGTCTCGGATGAAAGCGAGTGGCAGGATCTGGGCATTGCGATCCCCGCCTTTGCCACCGATCGCGACGTGCCGACGCCGGCCGCCCCGCGCACGACCGGGGCGCTGGGCCGCGAGCTTTCGCGCGTGATCACGGCCGATCTTAAGAACAACGGCCTGTTCCGTCCCGTTGGCCCGGACGCGCTGCCGACCATCACCTTTCGCGAGGCGACCGCCCCGCAATATGGCAAGTGGAGCCCGTTGGGTGCCGAAATGCTGGTGCATGGCTTCGTAAAGGCGGGCGCGGATAATCAGCTGACCGTGGGCTGCTATCTCTACGATATCGGGTTGCAGCAGGAACTGGCCCGCGAGGGGTATGTCGTGTCGCCGGGTGACTGGCGCCGGGCTGCGCACAAATGCGCGGACATGGTGTATTCGCGGCTTTCGGGCGAGGATCCGTTCTTCGACAGCCGCATCGCCTATATCGCCGAAACGGGCCCGAAGGATAACCGGGTAAAACGGCTCGCCATCATGGATTCGGACGGCGCCAACCACAGCTTCATCACGAGCGGGAGCACGACCGCGCTCACCCCGCGCTATTCGCCCGATTATTCGAAGATCGCCTATCTGTCGTACAAGGACGGCAATCCGCGCATCTATATCTACGACATCGCGTCCAAATCGCAGACGCTCGTCACGCAGAGCGGCAATCCCACCTTTGCGCCGCGCTGGTCGCCCGATGGGCGGTACATCCTCTATTCCATGGCGGTGTCGGGCAACACCGACATCTATCGCGTGCCGGCCACCGGCGGACAGCCGCAGCGGCTCACCGATACGCCGGGGATCGACATCGGCGGGTCCTATTCCCCTGACGGGCGCCAGATCGTGTTCGAAAGCGACCGTTCCGGCAGTCAGCAGGTGTATGTCATGAATGCCGATGGCACCGGACAGCGGCGCATCAGCTTTTTCGGCGGGCGCGCGGCGACCCCGGAATGGAGCCCGCGCGGCGACCAGATCGCATTCACGCATATCGCCGGCAATTTCAAGATCGCCACGATGAGCCCCGGCGGCGGAAACCTGCGCCACCTGACCGACGCGTGGCAGGACGAGGCGCCGACGTGGAGCCCCAATGGCCGCATCATCCAGTTCTTCCGCACCACCCGCAACAGCGGCCAGTCGGAGCTGTGGCAGGTCGATCTTACCGGTGACAATCTGCGCCGGCTGGACACCCCGGTCGATGCGTCCGACCCGTCGTGGGGACCGGTTTTGCCCTGACAGCGTTGGTGTTGCATGACGGTGGCGCATCTGGCGCCATTCGATCGGCAGGCGACACCCGATCCTGATCCGATTATTACAGAAGGAGCCTAAGACAATGCGCTTGATGAACCGCTCGAACATATCCCGCGCCGCGCTTCTGGCGTGCGGCACGCTCGCGCTCGCCGCGTGCAAGACCACGCCCGACGAATTGCCGCCCGAACCGGTGACGACGCCCGCGCCCACCACCACGACCGGCAACACCGGCGCGAACACCGTCGCCCCCGGAAGTCAGCAGGATTTCGTGAATTCGGTCGCGTCCGATCGCGTTTTCTTCGACATCGACGAATTCAACATCGATTCCGCGGATCAGGCCACGCTGCGCAGCCAGGCGCAGTGGCTGATGCAATATCCGAACAAGCGCGTCACGATCGAGGGCCATGCCGACGAACGCGGCACCCGCGAATACAATCTCGCGCTGGGCGAACGCCGCGCCAATGCCGCGCGCAACTATCTCGTCGGCCTCGGCATCCCCGCCACGCGCATCACCACGGTGAGCTACGGCAAGGAGCGCCCGGTCGCCATGGGCTCGAACGAGCAGGCCTGGGCACAGAACCGCCGCGCCGTGACCGTCACGGTGCAGTAAAGCAGGGTCGATTTTCTCTCGCGATCTGGCTATTGCGGTGTGATGGCCAGATCGCGACGATCCGTAGACTGGGGTTTTCCCCGATGGCGCGGCTACGAAGCCGGGCGAGAGGCGCAGAACGTGCGCCTGTGCGACCGCGTGGGTTGCGACGAGCCGGGCGATTGTCCCGCGCCCAAATCCCCCAACAGCCCCGAACGCTGGTATTTCTGTCAGCCGCACGCCGCGGAATACAACCGCGGCTGGGATTATTTCGCCGGCCTGTCCGAAGAGGAAAAGGCCGCCCGTGCCGCGCGAGAACAGCGCGACAATGCCGGCTATCGCGAATCGGCGCATTATGGCTGGGCCGGATCGGGCGATGGCACGCGCAGCGGCGACGAATTGCGCGCGCTGGAGGTGCTCGAACTCGACCCCGATGCCGATTTCGCCGCGATTAAGAAGGCGTGGCGCCTCCTTGCCAAGCGGGTGCATCCCGATGTGAAGCCCGGCGATGCCGAGGCGGCGCAGGAATTTCACCGCCTGCAACTGGCCTATGACGTGCTGAAGGCGGCGGAGGACCGGCGCCAGTGGCAACCGGACGCGCCGCGTTGAACCGCACCTGTGTTCGCGCCGTCCGCGTGCGTCAAGTCCGCTTTCGGGGACATTTGCCATGACTGGGCGGCGCCGCTACGCTGTCCTATCCGGGGATGCCGAACATATCGCATTGCCTCCTCCATCAGAAAAATGGGACGCCCATGACGGATAACGGATTTTTGAACGCATCGCGGCGCGGTGTCCTTGCGGGCGGGGTGGCATCCGTCGCCATTGCCAAGACCATGCCCGTCGCTGCGCAGGGGGCGGGCGCGGCCCGGCCAGCGCATCCGGCGCCTGCAAAGATGGACGTCGCCATGACCGTCAATGGCACCCGGCGCGAGGTCAATGTCGACACGCGCACGACCCTGCTCGACACGCTGCGCGAACATCTTCAGCTCACCGGGAGCAAGAAGGGCTGCGACCACGGCCAATGCGGCGCGTGCACCGTCATGGTCAACGGGGAGCGGGTGAACAGCTGCCTCAGCCTCGCGGTCATGCACGAAGGCGACGAGATCACCACGATCGAAGGGCTGGGCACGCCCGGCGATCTTCACCCGATGCAGGATGCCTTCGTGCGCCACGACGGCTATCAATGCGGATATTGCACGCCGGGGCAGATCTGCTCCGCTGTGGCGACGCTGAACGAAATCGCCCGCGACATTCCAAGCCATGTGACGGATGACCTCACCGGTGCGATCCGTCCCACCAACATGGAAATGCGCGAGCGGATGAGCGGGAATATCTGCCGCTGCGGCGCCTATTCCAACATCGCCGATGCCATGGCCGAAGTCGCGAAGGGCTAACTCATGCGAAGCTTTACCTACGAACGCGCCGCATCGCCCGCCGCCGCCGCCGCAAGTGTCGCGGCCCGGCCCGGCGCGAAGTTCATCGTAAGCGGGACCAACCTGCTGGACCTCATGAAGCTGGAGATCGAGACGCCGGTCCATCTCGTCGACGTGCAGGACATCGGCCTCGACGCGGTCGAGGACACGGAAGAGGGCGGGCTGCGCATCGGCACGCTGGTCAGCAATACGGCGCTGTCGGCGCATCCGCGGGTGCGGCGCGATTATGCCGTGCTGACCCGTGCGATCCAGGCGGGGGCGAGCGGGCAGTTGCGCAACAAGGCGACGACCGGCGGCAATCTGCTCCAGCGCACGCGCTGTTCCTATTTCTACGACACCAACATGCCGTGCAACAAGCGCGATCCCGGCAGCGGGTGCGCCGGGATCAATGGCCATTCGCGGCAATTGGGCGTGATCGGCACGTCGGACGCGTGCATCGCGACCTATCCCGGCGACATGGCCGTGGCGATGCGCGTGCTCGACGCAAGTGTGGAAACGATGCGCCCCGACGGGCAGGCGCGGACCATTCCCCTGGGCGAATTTCACCGGTTGTGGGGCGATACGCCGCATGTCGAAACCGTGCTGCAACCCGGAGAGATCATCACCCACGTCGTGTTGCCGCCGCCGCCGCCCGGGCAGCATTTCTACGAAAAGGTGCGCGACCGTGCATCCTATGCCTTTGCGCTGGTGTCGGTCGCGGCCGTCATTGCGCCCGATGGCACCGGACGCGTCGCGTTCGGCGGGGTCGCGCCGCGGCCGTGGCGCGTGGCGGCGGCCGATGCCGCCCTGCCGCAAGGCGCAGGCGCGGTCATTGCCGCCGCCTTTGCCGATGCGCGCCCGACCGAGGACAATCGTTTCAAGATCAAACTGGCCGAACGCACGCTCGCCGGCGTTCTGTCCCAAGCGCGGAGCTAAACCATCATGAAATTCGATAGCCCCGCAGGAGACAATTTGTTCGACCGCGCCCGGATCGTGGGCAAGTCCACGCCCCGGATCGACGGCGCGCGCAAGGTCACGGGCACCGCGCCCTATGCGTACGAACGCCACGACGTCGCGGCGGGACAGGCCTATGGCTGGATCGTGGGTTCGGCGATCGCCAAGGGTCGCATCGCGTCGATGGACCTCGCCGAGGCACGCGCCGCGCCCGGCGTCATCGCGATCGTCGCCGCGACCGAGCACGAACCCGTCGGCAGCAGCGATTTCAATTTCGCCCCGCTGTTCGGCGGGCGCGAGGTTTCGCATTACCACCAGGCCATCGCCTGCGTCGTGGCCGAAACCTTCGAGCAGGCCCGCGCCGCGGCCGGTCTCATCCGCACGCGTTACGAAAGCGCGGACGGTGCCTTCGATCTCAAGGCCGCAAAGCCCGGCGCCCCGATCGCGATGGAGCGCGGCGAACCGGCGCGTTCGTCGGTCGGCGATTTCGACGGTGCGTTTGCGGGTTCAGCGGTGACGGTCGATGAAACCTACACCACCCCGGACGAAGCGCATGCCATGATGGAGCCACACGCGACCATCGCGGCATGGGACGGCGACGCGCTCACCGTTTGGACCTCGAACCAGATGGTCGAATGGGGGCGGCAGGCGCTGGCCTCGATCCTGCGCATGGATGCGGACAAGATCCGCGTCGATTCGCCGTTCATCGGCGGCGGGTTCGGCGGCAAGCTGTTCGTGCGGGCCGATGCGGTGATGGCCGCGCTGGCCGCGAAGGCGGCAAAACGCCCGGTCAAGCTCGCGTTGCAGCGTCCGTTGATGTTCAACAACACCACCCACCGCCACGCCACGATACAGCGTGTGCGCATCGGCGCGGATCGCGACGGGCGGATCGCGGCGATGGGCCACGAATGCTGGTCCGGCAATATCACCGGCGAAGGGCCGGAGGACGGCACGCTGCAGACGCCGAAGCTTTACGCGGGCGCGGGGCGGATGACGGCATGCTATATCGCGCAGCTCGACCTGCCCGAAGGCAATGCGATGCGCGCGCCGGGCGAAACGCCGGGTCACATGGCGCTCGAAGTGGCGATGGACGAGCTTGCCGAAAAGCTGGGCATAGATCCTGTCGAACTGCGCATCGCCAACGATGTGAAGGACCGCATCCCCGGCGGCGAGCAGACAAAGATTTCGGACCGCCATCTCACCCGTTGCCTGCGCGAAGGGGCGGAGCGTTTCGGATGGTCGAAGCGTTCGGCGCGTCCCGCGTCGCGGCGCAACGGGCGCTATCTGACGGGGATGGGCGTCGCGGCGGGCTATCGCGCGGCGCCGGCGCGGACATCGGCGGCGCGGGTCGGGATCGACGATGCCGGGCGCATCTCGGTCGCCACCGACATGACCGACATCGGCACGGGCAGCTATACCATTATCGCGCAGACCGCGGCGGAATGCATGGGCGTGCCGCTCGACAATGTGACGGTGCATCTTGGCGATTCGCGCTTTCCCGTGTCGGCCGGTTCGGGCGGGCAATGGGGCGCGGCGAGTGCGACCGCCGGCGTCTATGCCGCGTGCGTCAACCTGCGTGAGGCGATCGCACAAAAGCTCGGTTATGACGCGGCGCGGGCCGAATTTTCCGACGGGCGGATCAGCGGCGGCGGGCGCAGCAGTGCGCTCCGCGAAGCAGGCGCGCTCTCCGTCGATGGCGAAATGAGCTATGGCAAGTTCAAGCAGGATTACGACGTCGGCACCTATGCCAGCCATTTTGTCGAGGTGGACGTCGATGTCTTCACCGGCGAGCTCCGCATCCGCCGGATGCTCGCCGTGTGCGACGCGGGCCGTATCCTCAACCCGCTTTCGGCGCGCAGTCAGGTGATCGGCGGGATGGTGATGGCCGCGGGCGCGGCGCTGACCGAACATCTGGTGGTGGATAAACGCTTCGGCTTCTTCGCCAATCACGACCTTGCCCAATACGAGGTGCCGGTCCATGCCGACATCCCGCCGCAAGAGGTGGTATTCCTGGACACGCTCGATCCGATCATCTCGCCATTGAAGGCGAAGGGCGTGGGCGAGCTTGGCATTTGCGGCGTCGGGGCGGCGATCGCCAATGCCGCCTATAACGCGACCGGGGTGCGGGTGCGCGACTATCCGTTGACGCTGGACAAATATCTCGACCGTTTGCCCGCGGTGTGACGGCGCGATGAGCGGCGACGATCGCCACCGCATCGTGCCCAGCGGGCGGCTTTCGCGGCTGGGACAGTTCGGGCGGCTGGCGACCGGTGTCGCGGGCGGCATGATGGCGGAGGGCGCACGCCGCATCGCCGGCGGGGAGCGACCGCGCATGCGCGACATGCTGCTGACACCCGGCAATGTGTCGCGGCTGGCCGACCGTTTGTCGAACCTGCGTGGTGCGGCGATGAAGCTGGGGCAGATGATCTCGATGGATGCGGGCGACATGTTGCCGCCCGAACTCGCCGAGATCATGGCCCGCCTGCGCGAAAATGCACACCACATGCCGCCGGCGCAGATGCAGCGCGTGCTGGCGTCCGAATGGGGGGAGGACTGGCGCCGTCATTTCCGCCATTTCGAACCGCGCCCCATGGCCGCCGCCTCCATCGGGCAGGTGCACCGCGCGACCACGCGCGACGGGCGCGAACTCGCGATCAAGGTGCAATATCCCGGCGTGCGCGAAAGCATCGATGCCGATGTCGACAATGTCGCGACCTTGCTGCGCATATCGAACCTGCTGCCGCGTGAGCTCGACATCGCACCCTTGCTCGCCGCGGCCAAGGCGCAATTGGCGGAGGAGGCGGATTATTTGCGCGAAGGGGAGCAGATGGCCCGGTTCGGCGCCTTGCTCGCCGATGATGCGGACGTGGTGGTGCCCACGCTCGACCGCGATCTCACGACACGCAATATCCTCGCCATGCGTTTCGTCGAGGGGCAGCCGATCGAAACGTTGGACGGCGAAAGCCAGGATCGGCGGGACCGGGCGATGCGGATCCTGATCGGCGTCGTGCTGCGCGAATTGTTCGAATTCCGGCAGATGCAGACCGATCCGAATTTCGCGAACTATCGCTACCAGCCTGAAACGGGGCGGATCGTCCTGCTCGATTTCGGCGCGGCGCGGGGGGTAAGCGATGCGGTGGTCGAAGGATACCGCGAATTGCTCCGCGCAGGGTTGGCGCAGGACCGCGACCGCATCCGTGCCGCCGCCATTTCCGCGGGCTTCATGGCGCCCGCGGTCGCTACGCGGCACCGGGCGCGTGTCGACCACATGATCGACGTGATCGTCGCCGAAATGCACAAGCCCGGCCCGTTCGATTTCGGCGACCGTGCGTTCGTGTCGATCCTGCGCGAGGAAGGCATGGCGATCGCGCAGGACCGGGCGAGCTGGCACCTGCCGCCCGCCGACGTGCTTTTCGTGCAGCGCAAGATCAGTGGGACGGCGTTGCTCGCCGCGCGGCTCAAGGCACGGGTCGACGTGCGCGCCATGGCCGACCGGATCGTGGGCGAGGGCGCGCCGAAACTCTAGGGCGCGGCCCATTCCTCGATCAGTCCGGCAAAGCGCGCCGGATCGGTTTCGGGCAGGAAATGCTGCGCGCCCGGCACCTCGACCATATCGCAATCGGGCAATGCGTCCGCCAGCGCGCGGCTCGGCAAGGCGAAGGCGGGGCGGGTATCGGCGCCCATCGCGACGCGGCACGGCGTTTCGATCCGCGCAAGTTCGGGCGGTCCGATTTTCGCCGGAGCCTGCCCCCCGCCCATGAGCAGGGGCATCATCGCGGCATTGGATTCGTAGATGGCCTGCCGCTCCGGCGCCATGCGGGCGAAACCCGGACCAATCAGGGTACGCACCGCGGCGACCGGCCCATCCTTCTTCAACGCGGCGCCGACCGGGCCGAAACACGATCTGAAATCGCGTGAGAACCGTTCGATCTCGTCCGCGTCGGACAGGTAATGCGGCAAGCCAGCCTCGTAGAAAAACGCACCCGCAAACAATTCCGGCCGGTCGAGCAGCGCCTGCAACCCTACATGCACGGCATAGGACCAGCACACGATGCGCACGTCGCCGCCCATGCGCGCGGCATGGTCGCACAATTCGCGCGCATGCAGGGCCGTGCCGAACCCTTCGCCCGCGTCAGGCCAGGCCGCATCGCCGAAATAGGTAAGGGTGATCGCCTCGGCCTGCCACCCGTCGGGCAGGGCGGCGATCACCGGGTTCCAGATCCGCGCATCGCCCGCCGCGCCGTGAACGAAGAGCAGCCGCGGCGCTGTCATGCCTGCGCCAGTGCCTGATCGAAATCGGCGATGAGGTCGTCCGCATCCTCGATCCCGATGGAGACCCGCACGAGATTGTCCGTGATGCCGAGCCGGGCCTTGCGCTCGGGCGGGACGGAGATGTGCGTCATTGCGGCGGGATGGCTCGCCAGCGTTTCGGTCCCGCCGAGGCTGACGGCGAGCTTCGCGATTTTCAGCGCGTCGAGAAAGGCGAAGCTTTCGGCCTCTCCGCCCTTCACGAAGACCGAAAATGTCGAGCCGCTGCCGAGGCAATGGCGATCGTATATGTCCTTTTGCGAGGCATCGGCGATCATGCCGAGATAGCCTAGACGGTCCACCTTCGGATGGTCGGCAAGAAAGGCGCACACCTTCGCCGCGTTTTCGCCCGCGCGCGTCATGCGCAGTTCCACCGTCTCCAGGCTGCGCAGCAACATCCACGCCGTGTTCGGGTCGCAGATCGTGCCCATCGTATTGCGCAGCGCACGGACCGGGTCGATCCATTTTTTCGCGCCAGACAGGCCGCCCGCAACCAAATCGGAATGCCCGCCCACATATTTGGTAAGGGAATAGATCACGATGTCGGCCCCATGGTCGAGCGGACGTTGCCACAACGGGCCGAGGAACGTGTTGTCGATGGCGATCGGAGGTACGGTCCCTTCGCCGGCAAACGCCGCGTCGCGAAGCGCGGCAACCGCCTCGATATCGACGAGCGCATTGGTCGGATTGGCCGGGCTTTCGAGGTAGATCATGGCGAGATTGCCGCCGTTTGCCTTCGCCTTCTCCTTTGCCTCGTCGATGGCGCTGGCCATGTCCTCACGGCTCGCGCCGGCGGCGAAATCGACGTAATCGACGCCGTAACGGGCCATGATCTTGGAAATGAATCCTTCGGTCGCGGCATAGAGCGGGCCGGAATGCAGGATGACATCGCCCGCCTTGCAATTGGCGAGCAGCAGTGTCGCGATCGCCGACATGCCGGAAGAGAACACCAGGCTTTCCTCCGCCGCGTCCCAGATGGCCAGCCGGTCCTCCAGAATTTCCTGATTCGGGCCGTTGAAGCGGGAATAGACCAGCCCCTCGGCGCCGCCCTCGCGTTGCCCGGTCAGCCCTTCGAAATGGCGCTTACCCGCCGCCGCGCTTTCGAACGCGAAGGTGGAGGTGAGGAAGATCGGCGGCTTGAGCGCGCCTTCCGACAGGACGGGATCGAAGCCATAGCCCATCATCGCGGTGGTCGGCGAGATCTTGCGCCCGCCAATGGATTCCAGCGCGGGTTTAGGCTTGCGGCGCGGGGTGGGCTGATCGGGTCGGGACGTATCGGTCATGGGTTTGGCGGATCCTCTGTCTTGTCAGGTTTCATTCGTAACCTGTTTCCGCATTCGACGCCAATAAAGCGTCGGCGGCGGTTCCTCGATTACAGGTGGGTTGCTCAACCAACGAAGATCGCGCCGCATATATCCGAAGAGGAGGATCGCCCCACGCCCGGCGAAGCAGGCTGGCCACGAAAAATGCCGCCCGGATCGTCTCCGGACGGCATCGTGATCGTCGCAATCGTGCGGGCGCTTATTTCGGCGCCAGCACCATCAGCATCTGTCGCCCTTCGAGGCGGGGGAACGCCTCCACCTTGGCGATTTCGCGAACATCGTCCTGCACCCGCTTCAACAGGTCCATGCCGAGTTCCTGGTGCGCCATTTCGCGCCCGCGGAAACGCAGCGTCAGTTTCACCTTGTCGCCGTTTTCCAGGAACTTGTTCACGTTGCGCATCTTCACATCGTAATCGTGATCGTCGATGTTCGGGCGCATCTTGATTTCTTTAAGCTCCTGCGTCTTCTGCGTCTTGCGCTGCGCATTGGCTTTCTTCTGCGCCTCGTACCGGAACTTGCCGACATCGAGGAACTTGCACACCGGCGGGTCTGCGTTCGGAGAGACCTCAACAAGGTCCAGCCCCGTCTCAGCCGCGCGCTCGATCGCTTCGCGCGTGTACATGACCCCCAGGTTTTCGCCCTCGTCGTCGATGACCCGAACCTTGTCGGACTGAATCATGGTGTTGTATCGCGGGCCGCTCTTGACCGGCGGTTGCAATGATCGGCGAGGGGGACGTGCTATGGGGCCTTCTCCTGAGGTGGCTTATTAGAAAAAACGGGCGGCCGTCCGCAGAATCGCGAAAGACCGATTAGAGGCGCGCTCTTATCCCAGAATCGCGCCTTTGTGAACTCGCTTACGCACCAAGTGGCCCGCAGGTTCCTTCACTCGCGAAAGAGATGGGGATGAAACGCCCGTTTCGCAAGGGCGCAATCACGCCGCCTGCCACAAGGGAAAGCGCAGCAACCGCCCCGCCGCGGGCACCATTGCCGTAATATGCCGCGCCGGTTGCATGGCATGGACGATCGCCGCATCGCCCGCATCCATCCCCGCCGTCAACGTGCCAAATGCGGGAAGGATCATACGCGCGCCAGTGCCCGTGCCCGTTTCGTCGCCGTCGTTCGCGCCATCGCCGATCACGGCACAGGGCCGGACGATGCGGCGCCCCTTCACCATGATCTGCAATCGGGGGTGGAAATGGCCGGACAATTCGGGCCGGGTTTCGCCCGCCTTCGCCTGATGGCGCAGCACGATGCCGCCGGTTTCCAGTTCCTCGACCTGCGTGCCGCCGGGGGCGTCGGCCTCCCGGCGGCGGTGATGCGCGGGGGCGAGGTAATCCTTCGCATCGTGATTGCCGGTGATCCAGACCCAGTCCACCGCCCGCGTCAGCGCGTCGAGCATGCCGCGTGCATGCGCCTCCAGCCGGCCCGGCCCGCCCGCATCGTGGAAATTGTCGCCCAGCGTGAAGACCCGCCGCGCGCCCGTGCTGCGGATCGCGGCGGCCACCCGTTCGAGCGTTTCGCGGCTGTCATACGGCGGCAGCATCTGTCCGGTGCGCGCGTAAAAGCTCGCCTTTTCAAGATGCAGGTCCGCCACCAGCAACGCATCCTCGCGCGGCCAGTAGAGCGCGCGGCCATCGACGATGCGCCATTCCTGATCTGCGAACGAAAGGGGAACCATGCGAAGCCTATTGCCGCAGCCGCGCCGCTTTGGCAAGCGCGGGCCATGACCGAACCGAAAACCGACTGGACCGCCGAAACCGCCGCCGCGAGGGAGTGGTTCGAACAGCTGCGAACGCGCATCTGCCAAAGTTTCGAGGCGATCGAGCGAGAAGCCGGCAGCGACGCCGCGTTCGAATATACCCCCTGGACCCGCGAACCGGACGAGGGGGAGACCGACGGCGGCGGCGGAACGCGCGGGGTGATGAAGGGGAAGATCTTCGAAAAGGTCGGCGTGAACGTGTCGACCGTGCATGGCCGGTTCAAGCCGGAATTCGCCGCCACCATCAACGGCGCCAGCGCCGAACATCCGCAATTCACCGCCACTGGCATCAGCCTCGTCGCGCACATGGCGAACCCGCACGTGCCGGCGGTGCACATGAACACCCGCTTCCTCACGACGCAGGCGGCATGGTTCGGCGGCGGCGGCGATCTCAACCCGCCGATCCCGTATGAGGAAGATACCGCGCAGTTCCACGAGGCCTTCCGCAAGGCGTGCGAAGGTCATGACGATGCGTATTATCCCCGGTTCAAGAAATGGGCCGACGATTATTTCTTCATCCCGCACCGGGGCGTGCACCGCGGCGTGGGGGGCATATTCTACGACCATCTGGAATGCGCGGACGAGAGGCAGTTCGCCGACAATTTCGCCTTCACCCGCGACGTGGGGGAGGCGTTCCTGGCGTCCTTTCCCGACATCGTGCGGCGCCGCATGGACCATGAATGGGATGACGCGGACTATGCCCGCATGCTCGAATGGCGGGGGCGCTATGCCGAATTCAATCTGGTGCATGACCGGGGCACGCTGTTCGGGCTGAAGACCGGGGGGAATATCGACGCCATATTGATGAGCCTGCCCCCGCTCGCGGCGTGGAATTGACCGCGGCGTGGCGCGGCTGATCCTGCTCAACAAGCCGTTCGGCGTGCAATCGCAGTTCAGCGGCGGGGCGGGCGGCGATGCGCGCGACACGCTTGCGTCCTTCGTCGATGTGCCCGGCGTCTATCCCGCCGGGCGGCTGGACAAGGATAGCGAGGGGTTGCTGCTGCTCACCGACGATGGGCGGCTGCAATCGCGCATCGCGGAGCCGCGCTACAAATTGCCCAAGACCTATTGGGCGCAGGTCGAGGGCGAGCCGGACGATGCCGCGCTCGAACGCCTGCGCCGCGGGGTCGCGTTGAAGGATGGCACGACCCGGCCCGCACGCGCCGAACGCATGGACCCGCCCGCGATATGGGAGCGCGTGCCCCCCGTGCGGTTTCGCAAGACCGTGCCCGACCGCTGGATCGCGCTCACCATTGCGGAGGGGCGCAATCGCCAGGTGCGGCGCATGACGGCGGCGGTGGGGCATCCGACGCTGCGGCTGGTGCGCTGGCAGGTGGGGGAATGGACGCTGGACGGGCTCGCACCCGGGCAATGGCGCGAGATCGCGGTTTAGGGCGCCGCCGGGCGGCCGAGGCGCATGCGTGGTAAATATATGGCGAATGCGATTGCAATGCGCGCAATAATCCGCACATCCTGTTTTCGATGCTGCGCCAATACGAACTTGTCGAACGTGTAAAATCCTACGATCCCGATGCGGACGAGGCGATGCTCAACCGCGCCTATGTCTATACCGTGCAGAAACACGGCACGCAGAAGCGCGCATCGGGCGACCCGTATTTCAGCCATCCGGTCGAGGTCGCGGGCCTGATGACCGACCTCAAGCTCGATCAGGAAACGATCGTCACCGCGCTGCTCCACGACACGGTGGAGGACACGCTGGCCACCATCGACGACATAGAGCGCAATTTCGGCGCCGATGTCGCGCGGCTCGTCGATGGCGTGACGAAGCTGTCGAAGATCGAGCAGATGGCCGAGAACGAGCGCGCGGCCGAAAACCTGCGCAAGTTCCTCCTCGCGATGAGCGAGGATCTGCGCGTGCTGCTGGTGAAGCTTGCCGACCGGCTGCACAATATGCGCACGCTGCACTTCATCTCCAAACCGGAGAAACGCCGCCGCATCGCGCGCGAGACGATGGATATATACGCGCCGCTGGCGGAGCGGGTCGGCATGTACGAATACATGCGCGAGATGCAACTGCTCGCCTTCGAACAGCTCGAGCCCGAAGCCTATGGCACGATCACCGGCCGCCTCGCACAGATCCGCAGCCAGGAGGGCGGGCAGGTCGACGACATCGCCTGGGCGATCAAGCAGGCGCTGGCCGAGGCGGGGCTCAATGTCGAGGTGTCGGGCCGGGAAAAACACCCCTATTCCATCTGGAAGAAGATGGCCGAACGCCATGTGAGTTTCGAACAGATCACCGACATCATGGCGTTTCGCGTCATCACCGACACGGCGGAGGATTGTTACCGCGCTTTGGGCGTGCTGCACCGCACCTGGTCGATGATTCCGGGCCGGTTCAAGGATTACATCTCGACACCGAAATCGAACGGCTACCGTTCGCTTCATACCGCGCTGGTGTTCGAAAATTCGATGCGGATGGAGGTGCAGATCCGCACCGGAGAAATGCATCGCACCAATGAATTCGGCCTCGCCGCGCACTGGGCGTACAAGCAGGGCGGGGCGACGCCCGACGGGCAGGTCGGCTGGCTGCGCGACCTTATCGAGATTCTCGACACGGCGCAGGATGCGGAAGAGCTGCTCGAACATGCGAAGCTGGCGATGTACCAGGATCGCATCTTCGCCTTCACGCCCAAGGGTGCGCTGTATCAGCTTCCGAAGGGGGCAACGCCGGTGGATTTCGCCTTTGCCGTGCATACCGATCTTGGCGGGACGGCGGTGGGCGCGAAGATCAACGGGCGCCACATGCCGCTGCGCACGCCGCTGTCGAACGGCGACATTGTGGAAATCATCAAGGGCCACGATACCGAGCCGCAGCTCCACTGGCTGAGCTTTGTCGTGACCGGCAAGGCGCGCGCCGCGATCCGCCGTTCGGTGCGGATGAAGGAGCGGGACGAGATGGTCCGCATCGGCGGCGAAATCTACGATTCGGTCGTGGCCCGCCTCCCGCAGAAGATCGGGACGAAGGCGCGCAATGCCGCGCTCAAACGGCTCGACATGGCGGATGAGACGGCGATGCTGCTCGCCATCGGCGAAGCGCGGTTGAGCGAGAGGGAATTGATGGAGGCGCTCGTCCCCGGAAGCGCCGCGGACCTGCCCGACGACAGCTTCTGGCATTCGCCGGAACGCGCGGTGCGTGTGCGCGGATTGAAGAAAGGGACGGCGTTCGAGCTTTCGACATGCTGCCATCCGGTGCCGGGCGACCGCATCGTCGGGCTGCGGGCGGGGAAAACGGTATGCGTCCACGCGATCGACTGCCTCGAACTTGCGAAAAACACGTCGGAGCAATGGATCGACCTGCAATGGGACCCGACCACCGACGGCGCGACCGGGCGGTTGAAGGTCATGCTCTACAACCGCATGGGCACGCTCTCCGAAATGACCGGATTGTTCAGCGCGCACCACGCCAATATCGCCAATCTTTCGCTGCAATCGCGCGACGAGCTTTTCGGCAATTACGAGGTGGACATCGAGGTGCGCGACCTCGCCCACCTCACCCGCATCGTCAGCGCATTGCGCGCCAGCGATGCGGTGGCGCAGGCCGAGCGGGTCTGACGGGCTAGTCCACCGGGCGGATCGGCACCTGCACGTTGCAGACGTCGACCCCGCCTGCGCCATATTGATAAAAGCTGTCATCGCGATTGGCCCGCACGTGGAGATAGCGCGCGAAGCTGTCGCTTGCCGTGTCGAGATATTCGAAGGCGGGCCGCTCGCCCGGCGGCAATTCGCGCGCCAGCCGGACAGACACGATAGGCGTATGGCGCGCCTCGTCGGCGTAGACGCCTGCCGGCCCCTTGCCGCGCGGCAGGGTGGAGAGGTGCTCCATCCCCGCGATCACCCGCCCGACGAGCGCGATGTTGCGGTCGAGCTGGCGCGGGGCGTGGCCGATCACGGTGTAGAGTTCGGCCCCCGTGCCGGTGTCGGGCGTGAGGTCGCGCGCCACCCCGATCATGCCGTAACAATGAGTGGGCCATGCGCCGTCCGCATCCATCGCCACGGGCCAGCCGCGATAGAAACCGGTCGTCGGCGCATAGGGATCGGCGCCATATGCCTGTATTCCAGGCGCCGGTTCCATGGCGACCGGCGGCGGCGTGCCATCACGCACCGGCACTGCGGCAAGCCGGGCCCGCCGGATCGCCTGCGACCGCAGCATTTCGCCGACCGCGCGATAGCCTTCGCTGTCGCCCGCCACCACGTAGTCGCGTTCGGGCACCGCGACGATGCCATCGGGCAGCGGCTTGGGATCGGCGCGCTCGTCCTCCCCATCGCCCCATTGCGTGACCCAGTTGTCGACCACGCGATAGACGCTCGTCCCGTCCCACCAGTGATCGCGCGCCAGCAGGCGGACATTTCCGACCCAGCCTTGCGAGAACGGTTCGGGCAGCAATTGCATCACGATACGCCGCTCTTCCCCTTGCGCATCGGGGGCGAGCGTCATGACGAGCAGGTCGTCGTCCGCGATGCGCCGCCATTCGCTCTCGGGCGCGGCGTCGGCGATGGCGCCGGGGGTGGGGCGGGTGTCGCCATCCTGCGCGGCGATGGCGGGCGCGGCGAGAGAGGCGAGCAGGGCGAGCGGCAGGACATGGCGTTTCATGGCCGCGATAATGCCCGCCCCGCACCGAAACGCAAGCGGTCCTATCCCTCTGCCGTGTCCAGGTCCGCCGCGTCTTCCAATGCGTGCATATCGTCGTCCGACAATCCGAAGTGATGGCCGATTTCGTGGATCACGACATGCGCGACGAGATGTTCGAGCGTTTCATCCCCCCGCTCCGCCCATTCGTCGAGGATCGGGCGGCGAAACAGCCGGACCCGGTCGGGCATCGTGCCCGAATGCTCGATGCTCTTGTCGGAAAGGGGGATGCCCTCGTAAATGCCGGTGAGTTCGAACGGTTCGTCGAGGCCGACGCTCCGGAGCGTTTCGTCGTCGGCGAAATCCTCGATGCTGAGGACGATCCCCTCGCAATGGACGGCGAAGGCGGGGGGTAGCGCGGCGAGCGCGCGGCGGGCCATGGCCTCCATCTCCTGTGCCGTGGGGGCGTGGCCGATGGTGCGTTTGCCACGTGTCATTGCGCGGGGTCCCCGTTCCCGGCCGCATTTTCGTCCATGCGGACCTCGCGCTCGCGTGGGAGGAAGGCGGGCGCCGGCTCTGCGCCCGCTGCGGCGTCCATCCGCGCCGCCATGCGCAGCATGTGTTCGCGCAGACGGCACAGCATGTCCCACCCGGTCGACGGGTCGGTCGCCCGCACGATCATGCGCACCACCATGGCCCGGTCGGTGTGGTCGACCACCTGCAATTTCGCCTCTTCGGGAGAGATCGCATCATCGTCGTCCGCGACGAATTTCGCGAATTCCTCGCGCAGCTTCGCAATGTCGGCACGATGGTCGAGATGCAGCCGCGCCACCTCCATCAAGTAGGGATCGGTCTTGGTCCAGTTCTCGAAGCTGGATTGCACGAATTCGCCCACAGGGACGAGCACGCGCCGCTCGTCCCAGGTGCGCAGACGCAGATGGGTAAAGCCGATCTTTTCGACATAGGACCAGCTGCCGTCGTATTTCACGGCATCGCCGATGCGCGCCGTTTTTGAAAAGGCGATCTGAAGCGAGGCCATCACGTCGGAAAGCATGGTGCGCGCGGCAAAGGCGAGGATCAGCGTGAGGAAACCCGCCGATGCGACCAGCGAAAAGCCGAGCGTTTCGGTCAGGTTCGTCTGAATGAGGACGACCCCGATCGCGACGAGGAGGAGGATGACGATCACGATGCGCCGCACCGCCGACAGCGTGGTATAATAATTGCGGTCGCGCTCTGCCTCCGGCTCGCTGATGTCGTCGATCTGGTTCTGCGCGACGGTGTCGAGAATGCCTTCGATCACGGCGAGGAAAATGGACGCGATGGCCAGCACGATGGCGAGAATCTGCACCGGATCGAGAATGGCGGCGATCGGCCCCGAAAAGGTGAAGAACAATTGCCGCATCACCGCGAACGTCCCGGCAAAGGCAAACAGCGCGACCGGCGTGCGCACCGCGTCGAGCACGCCGACGATCCATTTGTCGCCATAGCGGTCGGAGAGCGTACGGAGCGCCCGCCAGGTCAGCGCAGCGGCCAGGAACGCCACGGCGATGACGAACGGCAACGCGATTACCTCCCACCATAGCAGGGTCCAGAACGCAGGCTGGCGCAACATGTCGGGCAGGGCCTGCTCGAACGCGGTGGGACCGTATCGTTCGTAAAGCTGCGACAGGTTCTGTACCGTCTGTCCCGCGATGAGCCAGCGCGGATCGCCATCGCCGGCGCGGTAGCGGGCGATGCGGACGGTGACGGCGCGCGTCGGCATGTCGATCCGGCCGAGCCGGATGTCGCGGCGCGGCACCCCGGCCATGGGATTCTTGCTCGAACTCGTATCGTCGAGCGCGTCGGGACGGTCCGGCAATGCGTCCCAGTCAAGCGTCATCGCCCGGCCGAGCACGGCGTGAAACTGCCGGGCGAGCCGTGGCCCGGCGCGGGCCTGCTGGTCCGGCGGGAGGAAACCCAAATCGAGCGCATGGGCCGCAGCGGTCCAGTCCTCGCGCTCCGCCGCGTCGTGAAAGCTTTCCATAGTGGCCTGCGGCGTATCGTAATACCCCGGCGGTTCCCCCGGAAGGCCGGCATTGATCGCATCGCGTTCGTAGACGGGCGGCCCGTCCCCCGATTGCGCACCCGCCACCCCGCCCAGCAGCGCAAGCGCCAATACGCAAAGGCCGAGCGCCACAAGAGCGCGGCGGATCGCGGGGAGGGAAGCGGTCATCATCATCGTAAAGCCCTACCGCGACAGGGGTACGGGCGTCAAAGCACGTCGGAGATTCCCGCTTGGCCCGCGGTCACGCGCCGCTCTGCCATAGGATGCGGTTAACCCGTTCTTATCGGCTTTGCGTGCATATCCGGTCCGATAATGTCGTGTTCGTTCGCGTGGGAGCAGGATCATGCAGGTCGCGGCCTATTTCATGCAGGACCATAATCTGTGGCTGGTTTTCCTGGCCCTGCTGATGTGCGTGCTTGGCTCCCTCACCTTCGTGCGGTTGAGCCATCGGACCTTTACAGAGCAGGGACCGGCGCGGTTTTACTGGGCGCTGCTTGCCGCGACGACGGGCGGCATGGTGTACTGGTCCACCCATTTCATCGCCATGCTGGGATATGATCCCGGGACACCCGTGACCTTCGATGCGACATTGACGATCGCGTCCGCGCTGACCGCGATTCTGGGCACCTATGTGGGGCTGCTGGTCGCGATGCATCGCAGTGCATGGATTGCGGGTGTGATCGGCGGGGCCATTGTGGGCCTGTCCATCGCGGCCATGCATTGGGTGGGCATGCTCGCCTATCGCGTGGACGGGATCGTGCGGTGGTTGCCGGGCTGGGTTGCGCTCGCGGCCGGGATGTCGATGGTGTTGTTCACCGCGGCGATCTGTTTGATAAGGACGAAAGCGGGACAGGCGCATGCGATGCGGCCGGTCGCGATCCTGACCGTCGCGGTTTTCGGCCTGCATTTCGCCGGGATGGTGGGCTTTACCGTGACGCCGTCCGTGGGCCGGGCCGCAAGGGTGACGGGCGAGCCGTTCCCGGCGATGGCGGTGGTCATCGCGCTCGCTGCGCTTCTCATCATGTTGATCGGCATATCGGCGCATTTCGTCGAGCGTCACGGGCAGATTGCCCGTGCGAACCTGCGTCATCTCGCCCTTCATGACGACCTTACGAAGATCATCAATCGACGCGGATTCGGCAATGCCGTGGCAAAACATTGCCGGATGGCCGGGGCGGGGGAGGAAAGCTTCGCGCTGATCCTGATCGATCTCGACAGGTTCAAACCGGTCAACGATACGCTGGGGCATCGGACCGGGGACGAGGTTCTGCGCCGCGTGGCCAGGAGAATCGGCGCGGCGGTGCGTCCCGGCGATCTGATCGCGCGGGTGGGCGGCGACGAATTCGCCGTGATCGCGCCCGGTATCGATTACAGCGCGGATGCGGATGCGCTGGCCGCCCGGATCGGCGAACTGCTGCGGCGGCCCTATGTCATCGACGGCAATGTGGCCGAAACCGGGGCCAGCATCGGCGTCGCGCTGGCCCCGTTGAACGCCGACGATCCGGAACGGCTGGTGCAATGTGCCGACATCGCGCTTTACGCGGTGAAGAAGGAAGGGCGCGGCAGGCATTGTCTGTTCGATGCGGAGCTGGGCGAGCGGATGGAGCGCCGCCGTGCCATCGCCGCCGATCTGCGCCGCGCCTGTCTGCGCGACGAATTCACGCTGGTCTATCAACCGATCACCCATGCCGCGACGGGCCGCATCATCGGTGCGGAGGCGTTGCTGCGCTGGCACAGCGAAGAGCGCGGCGACATGGCGCCGTCGGAATTCATCCCGATTGCGGAGGAGTTGGGCCTGATCTCGCGCATCGGGGCCAGCGTGCTCAATCGGGCATGCTGCGATGCCATGTCGTGGGACAGCGACATCACCCTGTCCGTCAACCTGTCGCCGGTACAGCTGCTCGATCCCCGCCTCCCGCAGATGGTGGCGCGCGCGCTTGCGCATGCGGGGCTGGACCCCTCGCGGCTGGAGCTTGAAATCACCGAAACCGCACTCATTGAAAATGACGAGATCGCCATGCGCATTCTCAACCGGATCAGCGGGATCGGCGTGCGTATCGCCCTCGACGATTTCGGCTGCGGCTATTCCTCGCTGAGCTATCTGCATCGCTTTCCGATCGACCGGATCAAGATCGACCAGTCGTTCATTCAAAGCCTGCCCGACGATCTGCAGAGCATGTCGATCGTCAAATCGCTGATCCAGCTCGGCACCAGCCTGGAGATGAGCGTGACCGCCGAGGGGATCGAGACGCGCGCGCAGCATGATTTCATGACCGCGCAGGGATGCGAATGCCTGCAAGGCTTCCTCATCAGCCATCCGCTCGATTGCGATGCCTTCATCGACCTGCTCCGCGCGGGCAAGGACAGGACCGCCGCATGAGCCCGCCGTCCCCCGACATGCTGTGCCGGCTTCTCTATACCAGCACGGCGGCGCCCGGCGATCAGGCCGGCGAAACCATGGTGCGCGAGATCGTCGGCGGGGCCAGCTACCGCAACCGGCAAAGCGGGGTGAGCGGCGGCCTGCTGTTCGACGGGACCAAGTTCGTGCAGGTGCTGGAGGGACCGGCGGCCAGCGTGGAGAGCCTGTTCGAGAGTATCTGCCGCGATCTGCGCCATGTCGACGTCAATCTCATCGATTTCAGCCCGGTCGATGTGCGAATGTTCGGCGAATGGCGAATGGCGTTCGTCGGGCCGGACCATGAAATCATGAAGGACATGGAGAACGACAGCGACGAAATCGCTTTCCTCCTCGGCGTCAACGCACGCAAGGCGGTGGAGCAGCTGCGCGCGCTGTTCGAGCAGGGCGACGAACGATGCGAAGGCGGCGGGACGACCGACGAACCGCGCACCGCCGCCGCGTGATGCGGACGCCCGACCGGTTCAGCCGCCCTTCGCGAAGGGTGAGAAATCGGTCGTTTCGTCGTAGACGTCGACCGCCTCTGCGCGTTTGAGCGCGCCGATCACGCGATAGGTCACAGGGGTCAGCAATGCCTCCCACCCCGTCTTGATCGCCCATTGCGACACGACCGCCTGCGCGATGAGCTCCGGCGGGAAGCCCGGCACGCCGAGAAACGCGACCGGATAGAAGATCAGGCTGTCCAGCCCTTGCCCCACGACGGTCGATCCGATGATCCGCATCCACAGATGGCGCCCCTGCATCCGGCTCTTCATCTTTGCAAGGACGTAGGAATTGGCGAATTCCCCGACCCAGAATGCCACGATGGAGGCCGCCACGATGCGCCAGGTATTGCCGAACACGAATTCGTAGGCGTCCTGCCCCTCCCACCCTTCCATCGGCGGCAGGGAGACGACCGCCCATGCCATGAACGCCATGAACAAAAGCGCCGCAAACCCCGTCCAGATGACCCGCCGCGCCCGGGCATAGCCGTATACCTCGGTCAGGACGTCACCGATGATATAGCTGACCGGAAAGAAGAGAACGCCCGCGCCGAACACCCATTGCGTGCCGCCGGGCAAGGTGATGTAGCTAAGTTTCGATGCGCCGATGACATTGGACAGCAGCACGATCATGACGAAAGCCGCCATGACGAGATCGTAGAAGCGAAAATGCCCGACCCGGGCGGCATCGATCCTGTGCGGGGCGTCGTTCATGCCCCGTGGCTAGCGCGTTTCGCGGGTTGCGCAAAGCCCGTTGCGGATGCGCGGCGCGCACAGGGGCGCATGGCGAACGCCGCCAAGTTCCACTTGACCGCCGGGCAAAACCCGCTAAATCCGCGCGCTCCGACGGATCGGGCGGTTAGCTCAGCTGGTAGAGCATCTCGTTTACACCGAGAGGGTCGGGGGTTCGAGCCCCTCACCGCCCACCATCGTTTGCAGGCCCTGCGACTGGCGCTGCCACCATGCGAATCGGCGCCCGCGGCGTCGCGCGACGGGCCCATCGGCCGCACGCTCAATCGAACAATTGCGCAGCTTCCCCGCCGGACCAGTCATATCCGCCGACCACGCGCCAGATTTCGCGCCCGTCGCTGCCGTAGTACACCGTCGTCGGCAACACCCCCGTGCCATAGGCGAAGCCGAGCGCGTTTTCCGGATCGAGCCAGGGGCGTAGCATCGTGAATTTACGCTGATCGAAGAAGGCCGCGACCTTGTCCGCCCCGTCCAGATCCTGCGACACGGTGAGCACGGCAAGCTCCCCCTCGCGTGCCTTTGCCAGATCGTCGAGCATCGGCATTTCGAGGACGCAGGGCGCGCACCATGTCGCCCACAGGTTGACGAGCACCGGCTGACCCGAAAATTCATCGAGACTGCGCGTCGTGCCGTCCGCCAGCGTCAGCACCGCCTCGGGCATCGGCTCGCCCGCGTGGCTGCGGTCGATCTCGCCCGTCAGGACGGCATCGTCCCCATCGCCCTTTGCTTGCGAAGCGGCGGTCTCTTGCCTATCGCACCCGGCAATCGCAAAGCTGCCGGCCGCAAGGTCGCTGCGGCGGCAACGGACAGGACTGGGCGGAATTTCATGGGCAAGGGCAAGGCAGGCTCCGACGACAAGGCGAATGGCGGGCAGGCAAATCAGATGTGGGGCGGACGCTTTGCCGAGGGGCCGTCCGCGATCATGCGCGAGATAAATGCCTCCATCCCCTTCGACAAGGTGTTGTGGCGGCAGGACATCGCCGCATCGAAGGCGCATGTCGCCATGCTCGCCGCGCAAGGGATCGTGACGGACGCCGACGCCCGCACCATCGCCGACGGGCTGGACACCATCGCGGGCGAATATGAACGCGATGGCGTGCCCGAAAACTGGGATCTTGAAGACATCCACATGGTGACCGAGGATCGCCTGTCGCAAATCGTCGGCGCGGCGGCGGGGCGGCTTCACACCGCGCGCAGCCGCAACGACCAGGTCGCGACTGATTTCAAGCTCTGGGTGCGCGACACGATCGACCAGACCGATGCCGCGCTCGCCGCGCTGCAACGCGCGTTGGTGACCCGCGCGGGCGAACATGCGGACAGCATCCTGCCCGGTTTTACCCATCTGCAAACGGCGCAGCCGGTGACGCTGGGCCATCATCTCATGGCCTATTACGAGATGTTCCGCCGCGACCGTTCGCGCTTTGCCGATGCGCGGGTGCGGTTGAACGAATGTCCGCTCGGCTCCGCGGCGCTGGTAGGCACCGGCTTTCCCATCGACCGGGATCGGACCGCGCGCGAACTCGGTTTCGACCGGCCCACGGACAACAGCCTCGATGCCGTGTCGGATCGCGATTTCGCGCTCGATTACCTGTCGGCAGCGGCGCAGACCTCGCTGCACCTCTCCCGCCTTGCCGAAGAATTGATCCTGTGGGCGAGCCAGCCGTTCGGTTTTGTGCGGATTACCGATTCGCTGTCGACCGGAAGCTCGATCATGCCGCAGAAGAAAAACCCCGACGCGGCCGAGCTGATTCGCGGGCATGCGGGGCGCATCACCGGATGCCTCATGCAATTGAGCATGACGATGAAGGGGCTCCCGCTGGCCTATTCGAAGGACATGCAGGACGACAAGCCCCCGGTGTTCGAGGCGGCTTCGCTCCTCGCCCTGTCGGTGGCGGCGATGACGGGGATGATTGCGGAATCCACCTTCAACACCGCCCGCATGCGGCAGGCGGCGGAAATGGGCTTTGCCACCGCCACCGATCTTGCCGACTGGCTCGTGCGGGAGGCGGACATCCCGTTCCGCGAGGCGCACCACATCACCGGCGCCGCGGTGAAGCTCGCCGAGGGGAAGGGCGTGGCGCTCGACGATCTCACCCTCGCGCAGTTGCAGGACATCGACCCGCGCATCGACGAACGCGTGTATACCGCGCTTTCGGTCGAGGCGTCGGTCGCGGCGCGGAGCAGCCACGGCGGTACCGCCCCGGCGCAGGTCCGCGCGCGGGTCGCCGATGCGCGGCGCGTGCTGAACATGGGGGACGGGGCATGAGCGGGCGGCGCATCGTCCATCTCGGCGTCGCGGCGGCGGCCATCCTTACCGCCGGCTGCGCGCAACGGACCGATCTGGAGCCCTTGCCCGGCAACACGCTTCCGCCCGCCGCCTATGGCGAGGCGACGCGCCCCACGGTTGAGGAATTGCTCGAACGTTCGCCGCAGGCTGCGCCCGAACGCAATGTCGAACTGCGCACGCAGTCCGAACCGCGCGAACCCGACCCTTTCGACCTGCCGCCGGAGCGTTAGACCATGGACCATTTCTCCCGCCGCGACGGCGTGCTGCATGCCGAGGACGTGCCTCTGACGCGCATCGCCGAAGAGGTCGGCACCCCCGTCTATGTCTATTCGCAGGCCACGCTGTCCCGCCATGCGCGTGTTTTCCGCGAGGCGCTTGCGATTCTGCCCGACGTGCATTGCGCCTTTGCGGTGAAGTCGAACCCGAATCTCGCCGTGCTCCGCGTGCTCCGCGCAGAGGGGTTCGGCGCCGATGTCGTGTCGGCGGGCGAGATGCGGCGCGCGCTCGCGGCGGGCATGGCGTACGGGGACATCGTGTTTTCGGGCGTCGGCAAGACCGATGACGAACTGGCCGAGGCGCTCGATGCCGGGATCGGACAGTTCAACCTGGAATCGGAGGAAGAGGGCGACGCGCTCGCGAAAATCGCCGCGGCACGGGGGGTGCAGGCGCAATGTGCGCTGCGCGTCAATCCCGATGTCGAGGCCGGCACGCATGAGAAGATCTCCACCGGCAAGGCGGAGAACAAGTTCGGCGTGCCCTATGACCGGGCGGCGGCGATTTTCGACCGGCTCGCGGGGCGGGACGGCCTCGCCATGCGCGGGCTGGCCGTGCATATCGGGAGCCAGCTTGCCAGCCTCGACCCGCTGGAGGCGGCGTTCGCACGCATGGGTGCGCTCATGGAGGCGATCCGTGCGGAGGGGCACGCCGTGACCCACATGGATCTGGGCGGCGGTGTCGGCGTGCCCTATCGCGAAGGGGAACGCTTTCCCTCGCCGCAGGATTATGCCGCAATGGTCGCGCGCGTGACGAAGGATTGGGGCGTGCGCCTCATGTTCGAGCCGGGCCGCGTGATTTCGGGCAATTCGGGCATTCTCGTCACCCGCGTCGTCCGGGTGAAGCAGGGGGTGTCGCATCCCTTTGTCGTGGTCGATGCGGCGATGAACGATCTTGCCCGCCCCGCCATGTACGATGCCTGGCACGATTTCGTCGCCGTGACCGATCGCGGCGACACGATGGTCGCGAATATCGTCGGCCCGATTTGCGAGAGCAGCGACACCTTCGCCATGGGCCGTGACATCGCCGCGGTGGAAACGGGCGACCTCGCGGCGTTCCGCACCGCCGGTGCCTATGGCGCGACGATGGCGAACACCTACAACAGCCGCCCGCTGGTGCCCGAGGTGCTGGTCTCGGGCGATCGCTATGCCGTTGTCGCGGACCGGATCGAACCGGCGGAAATCCTCGCCGCCGAACGCGTGCCGCACTGGCTCGCATGATGGGCTGCGTCCGCTGATGCAATCGCTGCCGCTGTTTCACCGTGTCGCGGGACAGAAGATCGTCGTGCTGGGCGAGGGGGAGGCCGCGGCGGCGAAGCGGCGGCTGATCGAGCGGGCCGGCGGGATCTGCGTCGGCGAGCCGGAGGCGCATCACGCAAGGCTCGCCTTCATCGCGATCGACGATGCGCGCGAGGGTGAGGCGGCGGCGATCCGCATGCGGTGCCGCGGCCTTCTGGTGAATGTCACCGACCGTACGGCCTTGTGCGAATTTACCGTGCCCTCGATCCTCGACCGCGATCCGGTGCTGGTCGCGGTGGGCACCGGCGGGGCGTCGGCGGGGCTGGCAAAGATGCTGCGTCTGCGGCTCGAACGGCTGCTCCCGCCGGGGCTGGGCCGGCTGGCGCAGGCGCTCGGCATGGCGCGCGAGGCGATCCGGGCGCGCTATCCGCAGGGGGCGGACCGGCGCCGCGCGCTCGACATCGCGCTGGGCGAGGGGGGCGCACTCGATCCGCTGACCGAACATGGGGCCGGGGTGGTGGACGACTGGCTGGTAAGCGATGCGGACACCATGCGGGAGGGGCGCTATGCCATTGCGCTGCGCTCCGCCGATCCGGACGACCTCACCCTGCGGGAGGCGAGACTGCTGGGCAGCGCCGATTATGTCGTTCACGCCCCCGGCGTACCCGCAGCGATCCTGAACCGTGCGCGCGCCGATGCCGTCCGTGTGCCGGTGGCGGAAAGCGATACGACCGGCGACGGGGTCATCGTCGCGATACACGGGCCCTGAGGCGGCGCGTCTCCGCAATTTGGCAAAATTATGGCAGGCGCCGGGAACGATCGACCCGATGCGCCCGTTTTGCATCCGATAGCTACGTAAGGGATATCGAGATGAAGAAATTCGCCATGGTTTTTGCCGCCGGAACGCTGGCACTGGGCTTGTCTGCCTGCGACGTGGATCAGACCGAGGAAGGCGAACTGCCGGAGGTGAATGTCGAGGGTGGCAACATGCCCGAATATGACGTCGAGGCGCCCGACGTGAACATCGATACCGAGGAACGCACGGTTGAAGTGCCCGTCATCGACGTGGACACCCCCGATGCCGAGGGCGAACCGGCGACCGACCCTTCGGAATAAGGGTTTTTCGAGAATGAGAAGCGGGCCGCGGACCTATCGTCCGGCGGCCCGTTTTTCTATTCAGCCATCCTCGTCGAAGGCGAAGCCCCCGCTGCCGAGCGCGTCGATCGCGCCTTGAAGGATGATCGCGGCGGCGTGGCTGTCGATCCGGGTCGCGCGGCGGGCGCGGCTGAAATCCTGTTCGATGAGCGCGCGTTCGGCGCCCACGGTGGACAGCCTTTCATCCCAGAGCAGAACCGGCAACCCGAACGCCTCGACGAGATTGCGGGCGAGGGCGCGGCTGGCCTGCGCGCGCGATCCCTCGCTCCCGTCCATGTTGCGGGGCAGTCCCACGACGAAACCGGCGACCCGCCGTTCGCGTACCGTCGCCGCGATCACGTCGCGCAGCGCGCCGAACTTGCCACGCGGATGCGTCTTTCCCGCCGTGGCGAAATGCCATCCCGCGTCGCACGTGGCGAGCCCGACGGTTTTCGTGCCGGGATCGATGCCGATCAGCACGCCGCCATCGGGGAGCGCGGCATCGAATTCGCGAACTTTCTCGGTAATCATCGCCCGCCCACGACAGGCGATGACGCCCCGCCCTGCGCCGCATTCCAAGCCGATACGCGGGCCGCAACATCGCGGCGCAGATTGGCCCAGAACAGCGGAATGTCGTAAACATGGTAATTGTTGCCCGGCAGCACCGCATTGCCGAGATCGGGCGGATCGCCGATGAGCAGAATACCGCGCGGATCGCAGCGCGCCGGCACCGCCTCCTCGACCAGTCGCCCGCTCGTGAAATCGGCATTGGGAACCAGCGTGCCGAGGTTCGCACTGGCCGGTGCGGCGCCGCCGATCCCGCCGGTGAGGGGGTTGGAGCACAACAGCTCCGTCTCCGCATTGGGGAGGCCATTAAGGCCCAGCCCGGCGGAATAGGAGCGCAACAGGCGATCCGGATCGGCGGGTTCGGCAAAGCTCGACCAGCTCATCACGCAGCCCGATTGCCGCGCATCGCCGCAGGCGGGAAGCCCGAGCGCGGGCAGATCGTTCGCCACCGAAATCGGCCAGCCGATGATATAGGCGGCGGCGATCCGGTCGGCGACGGGGGTGCCGGCGATCCGTTCGCGCAACAATCGCCGGAGGTGCAGCGCGCCTTGGCTATGTCCCGCCAGCACGATGGGCAGCGCCGGATCCGCCTCCTCCACGAACTGCGCAAAGGCCTGCTCCACATCGCGATAGGCGGCGTCGATCGCGCGCTGCGCCTCCGGCCGGTCGGTGAGGAACGCGCCCACCGCCGCCTGGCGATAACGCGGGGCCCAGATCTGCTCCGCCCGGTTAAATGGGCTGGCCATGCCGCGCACGAACAGATCGGCCCGTTGCCGCGACGCCGCATCGTCGAGCGGCGCATTCCATGCGGTGTTTTCGACAAAGCTGGTCGGGTGGACGAAGAACACCGCCGCCGCCATGCGCCCGTCGGTTTCGGTAAACCCGTCGGGGAGCCAGCGTGCGGGATCGTTGCCGTCCATGCCCGGGCGGCTGATCCACATGGCGCCATCGGCATAGGCATTGTCGGGCAGGGCATCCTGCTCCGCAAACGCGGTGTCGGGGACGAAGGCGAATTCGGTCAGATCGTCCGCGAAATAGGACAGGGCCAGCCCGCCAGCGATGATGAGGACGATGAGAATCGCGATGACATACAGGAACTTGCGCGCCATTGTTCAGCCCCGCGCGGCCAACGGATGATCCTCTCCCGCATGGTCGGAGCGGTGTTCGAGCATCGTCTTGATCATCGCGACGAGCGGGTCGGCCAGCGCCAGCCCCAGAATGCCAAACAGGATGCCGAGGATCAACTGCATCGCGAGCACCAGCGCCGGGGCGAGATCGACCGTCTTCTTCGCGATCATCGGCACCACGATATAGCCATCGAACGTCTGCACCACGGCATAGACGCCGAGCGCGTAGAGCGCCATGTCCGTCCCCCCCGAAAGCCCGACAAGGACCATCAGCACGCCCGAAATCACCGCGCCAATGTTGGGAATGAACGCGAGCAGCCCGGTGATGAGGCCAAGCAGCGAGGCCATCGGCACCCCATACACGCCCAGCGCGATGCCGGTAAGGACGCCTTCGAAAACCATGCCGACCACCCGGCCGAACAGCAGGCGGCGCATCGCGAACGCCATTTTTTCCATCATTTCGAGGAAGCTGCCGCGCCGCCGGTCGGGGAGCAGCCACGCAAGCCCGCGTTCGTAAAGCCGCGGTTCCGCCGCGAAATAGATGCCGAGGATCAGGATCAGGAAAAACGTGGTCAATCCGCCGACCACCCCGCCGATCATGCTCGTCACCTTGCCGATGCCGCCCACGCCCTGCTGCACGATGGTCTGCATGTCGGGGGCGATCGTGATGCCCTGCGATTCGAGCCAGCTCATGACCGTCGCGACCTGCCGGCGGATGAGGTCGGGGAACTGCGCCGCCTCCGACGCGAATTGCGTGCCGGCAAAGAACAGCAGCCAGGCCAGGAACGCCGTCGCCGCGATGAGCACGAGCGCCACGCGCCAGCCGCGCCCAATGGGCAACGCCCGGCCCACGAGCCGCGCGCCGCCGTCGATCAACGCGGCAAAGACGAGCCCGCCGAATATGACCAGCAAAGCCTGCGACATGTAGAGGCACAGGCCGAAGATCGCCGCGACGCCGAGCCACACCATCGCCCGGCGCGCCTCGAACCGGAGGCGGGGGTCGGCGATGGTGGAGGGGCTGTGTCCCTCGGGGATCGCGTCTTCGATATGCGGCTCATCGGTCATTGACGCGGTTTAACGCAATGAAATGCCTTTACAAGCGTGGTGTCCGCCCGTCGCCGCGGATCAGCGTGCGGCGAGGTGCGCTTCCCCGGCACGTTGCGCCGGGCGGATCGGCGGGCGCAGAGTGCCGAGGGCACGCCCATCGCGCAGCGCGCCGAACCAGGACAGCGGGTTCCACCCCTCGCTCCCGTCGAGCGAGAAGGTCACGAATTCGGCCCGGCCCCCGATGTCGGACAGCGGCACCGGCCCGCCAAGCCCGACGCCCGGCAGCGTTTCGCGGCTGTCGGCGCTATGGTCCCGATTGTCGCCCATGAGAAAGACATGGCCTGCCGGAATCGTGATCTCGGGCCGGTTGTCGAGCTTCTGGCTGATGTGGTCGACGATCAGATAGGACGCGCCATTGGGCAAAGTCTCGCGATAAGTCGGCAGTTCGTAGACCGAGCGCCCGCTCGGCAAACGGGTGCGATAGGGTGCGAAGGCGGCAAGGCACGGCACGCCATTGCATGTCTGGGCATCGTCGGCGTCGATCTGCACCGGCGGTTCGGCGTCCTGCGCGATCATCCGGCCGTTGAGCACGATGCGCCCGTCGCGAATGGCGATGCGGTCGCCGGGCAGGGCGACGACCCGCTTGATCCAGTCTTCCTTGGCGTGCGGCGGGCTGACGATGACGATATCGCCATATTCCGGCGTCCGGCCCAGCACGCGCATGTCGGACCGGGGAAGCGCATGGAACGAGGCCGACACCCACGACCAGCCATAGGGATATTTGCTCACCACCAGCCGGTCGCCGACGAGAAGGTTCGGCATCATCGAGATCGACGGAATGTAGAACGGTTTCGCCACCAGCGAGTGAAAGCCGATCACCGCGAGCAGCATCAGGGCCAGCCCTGTGATCTCCCGCCGCCAGTCGACCGGCTCGTCCTTTTCGAAGGCGACCGGCGCCTGCGGGGCGGGGGGCGGCATCGTGCTCTCGCTCACGCGCGGGTGTCCTGCGCGGTGGCGGGCGTGGGCAGCGCCTCGATAATGACGAAGGCCTGCGCCCAGGGATGGTCGTCGGTCATGGTAAGATGCACTTTCGCCTCGTGTCCCGGCGGGACCATGTCGGCAAGCCGGGCCGCCGCCCCGCCCGAAAGCGCGAGCGTCGGCGCGCCCGACGGCGCGTTCACCACGCCGATATCCTTCATGAAGACGCCGCGGCGAAAGCCGGTCCCCACGGCCTTGGAAAAGGCCTCCTTTGCTGCGAACCGCTTGGCATAGGTGCAGGCCTGCGTATGGGGGCGCCGCGCGGCCTTGGCCCGCTCAACCTCGGTGAACACGCGATTCTCGAACCGCTGCCCGAACCGGGAAAGCGAATTGGCGATGCGGTCGATATTGCAAAGGTCGGAACCCATCCCGATGATCATGGCAAGCGGTCTAGCGGCAAAACCATGACGGTGGAACGGACAAGTTGCACGGTTCGGCGCGCGTCTACCTCGCCTCGTCCATGAGCGTGCGCATGCGCCGCACCGCATTTTCCAGCCCCACGAACACCGCCTCGCCAATGAGATAATGCCCGATATTGAGCTCCGCGAGCTGCGGAATGGCGGCGACCGGCATCACGTTTTCATAGGTCAGCCCGTGGCCGGCATGGGGCTCGATCCCGTTCTTGGCGGCAAGCGCGGCCATGTCGGCCAGCCGTTTCAGTTCGACCGCGCGCGCATCGCCCGTCGCATGGGCATATTCGCCGGTGTGAAACTCGACGACCGGCGCGCCGAGCCGCATCGCCGCCTCGATCTGGCGCTCCTCCGGCTCGATGAAAAGGCTGACGCGGATGCCCGCATCGGCGAGGCGCGCACAGATGGGCGCAAGCCGGTTGTGCTGCCCCGCGGCGTCGAGCCCGCCTTCGGTCGTGCGCTCTTCGCGCTTTTCGGGAACGATGCAGGCCGCGTGGGGCGCATGGCGCAAGGCGATGGCGAGCATCTCCTCCGTCGCCGCCATTTCAAGGTTCAGCGGAAGGTCGGTCGCATCCTGTATCCGGCGCAGATCGGCATCGCGAATGTGGCGGCGATCCTCCCGCAGATGGGCGGTGATGCCGTCGCCGCCGACCGAAGCGACGATCTGCGCCGCACGGACCGGGTCGGGATGGTCGCCGCCGCGCGCATTGCGGATGGTCGCGACATGGTCAATATTGACGCCGAGCCGCAGCGGACGCGCCTGTGTCGGGCTGCGCCCGGTCATGCTTTCCGGCTCCCCGGCTTCGTCACGGGAATCGCGGCGAGTTCCGGGGGAACTTCATCCGGCGCGTAGGTGGGAAAGCGGATTTCGACGAGCGGCACGAAGGGAATGTCGAACGCGGTGTCGCCGCCCGAACGGTCGACCAGGCTGGCGAGCGCGATGACCTCGCCGCCTTCGTCCTCGACCGCCTTGATCGCCTCCCGGCTGGAGAGGCCGGTGGTCACGACGTCCTCCACCATCAGGATTTTTTCGCCGGGTGCGATGTCGAACCCGCGGCGCAGTTCGAACGTGCCGGTCGGCCGTTCGACGAACACCGCGTCCCGGCCCAGCGCGCGGCCCATTTCCTGCCCGATGATGATGCCGCCCATCGCGGGCGACACGACCTTGTCGATACGCGCGCGCAGGTCGCGCGGAAGCTTCGCGGCGAGCGCGGCGGCAAGGCGCGCGGCCCGGTCCGGATTCATCAAAACGCGCGCGCATTGCAGGTAATGCGCGCTATGTCGTCCCGACGAAAGCTTGAAATGCCCTTCTAGCAGGGCGCCCGCGGCGCGAAATTCGGCAAGGATGCTGGTCTCGTTCATGGGTTCCGTCTGCCTTGATCCCGGTGCGGCGGGGGCATGGCCCGGCGTGCCTGCGCCGCGGCCCATGCGCCCCGCCTCGATAAAAATATCCCCTAGAGGTGCTTGAGACAGGCCGCAAGCGCGCGTATAGGCTGGCTCGCAAGTGGAGGCGAAACGTGCCATAATGTCGGTTGACGGCATGGTCCGTCACGACGAAGCACTTCGCGAACCTTAGGATTCAGGCAGGAAAGCGAGCGAACTGGTGAGCAACATGCGCCGCGCGGCTGACAAGATTAAGACGGCGGGATTCGGTCTCGCCATGGGTGTGGCATTTCTGCCGCAAACCGTGCTGGCCGCAATTGCGCCTGCCCAACCTGACGTCATCGAAAACGCGCTTACCGCGGTTCCGGCGGCTGCGCCCGTTGCCGAGGCGGCGCTAGCCGGCTCGTACACGCCCATGGCTCCGACGCCGGGCAAGGGCATGCCGATCGACGGCGCCATCGGGTTCCAGGACCAATATTCGCCGATCGGTGAATATGGCCTGTGGATGCACAATGCGATCCTGATGCCGGTGATCGTCATCGTGTCGCTGCTCGTGCTGTTCCTGATGCTGTGGGTGATGGTGAAATATCGCCGCGCCGCGAACCCGACGCCGTCGAAGACCGCGCACAACACCGTGGTCGAGGTGATCTGGACGCTGCTCCCCGTGCTGATCCTGCTCGGCATCGCGGTCCCCTCGATCGACCTGCTTGCCAAGCAATATGAGACGGCACCCGAAGATGCCCTGACCGTGAAGGTTACGGGGTATCAGTGGTACTGGGGCTATACCTATCCCGATTACGGCGATTTCGAGGTGATCTCGAACATGATGGACGAGGACGAGGCCATCGCCAATGGCGAGCCGCCGCAGCTCGCCGTGGACAATCGCCTGGTTGTGCCGGTGGGCGAGCCCATCCGGATCCAGACGATCGGTGCGGACGTCATCCACTCCTTCGCCGTGCCTTCGCTGTGGTTTAAGCTCGACGCGGTTCCGGGCCGCCTCAATGAGAAGATGCTGATCGTCGAAGAGCCGGGCGTCTATTACGGACAATGCATGGAGCTTTGCGGCGCGCGTCACGGCTACATGCCGATCGCGGTCGAGGCTCTCCCCCGTGCGCAGTTCGAGCAATGGGTGCTGACGCAGCCGGGCGGCACGCTGGGCGACGAACCGTCCGACGTGACCGAGATTCCCGGCATTCAGCAGCCCGAGTCCGCAATTCCCGGGGCGGCCGGTGCCCGCAACCCCGCTCCCGAAGGCGCCGCCGCCACCGCGGCCCCGACCGTCTAAGAAGGTAAAGGTTTCCAGACATGGCTACCACCGCTCACCCCGACCATCATCCCGCGCATGACGACGCGCACGATCTGCATAGCCATGCCGATCACAAGCCGTCGTTCTTCGCGCGCTGGTTCATGTCCACCAACCACAAGGACATCGGTACGCTCTACCTGATCTTCTCAATCTTCGCGGCCATCATCGGCGGCGGCATTTCGGGCATCATGCGGGCCGAGCTTGCCGAACCGGGCATCCAGGTTCTCGGCTGGTGGGCGCAGTTCCTCGGCGGCGGCGAAGCGGTCGATTTCGACCAGACGCTGCACCTGTGGAACGTCCTGATTTCCGCGCACGGCCTCATCATGGTGTTCTTCGTCGTGATGCCGGCCATGATCGGCGGTTTCGCCAACTGGTTCGTTCCGATCATGATCGGCGCGCCCGACATGGCGTTCCCGCGCATGAACAACATCAGCTTCTGGCTGACGTTCATGGGCTTCTGCTCGCTGATGATCTCGGCCTTCATGCCGGGCGGCACCGGAACGGGCGCCGGCACGGGCTGGACCGTCTACGCACCGCTGTCGACCACGGGTTCGCCCGGGCCGGCGGTCGATTTCGCCATTTTCGCGCTGCACCTTGCTACGCTTACTCGATCATGGGCGCGATCAATTTCATCACCACCATTTTCAACATGCGCGCACCGGGCATGACCCTGCACAAGATGCCGCTGTTCGTGTGGTCGGTGCTGGTCACGGCCTTCCTGCTGCTGCTCGCTTTGCCGGTTCTGGCCGCGGCGATCACCATGCTGCTGACCGATCGTAATTTCGGCACGACGTTCTTCGATCCCGTCGGCGGCGGCGACCCCGTCCTTTATCAGCACCTGTTCTGGTTCTTCGGCCACCCCGAAGTGTACATCATGATCCTGCCGGGCTTCGGCATCATCAGCCAGATCGTCTCCACCTTCAGCCGCAAGCCCGTCTTCGGCTATCTCGGCATGGCCTATGCCATGGTCGCGATCGGCGTCGTCGGCTTCGTCGTGTGGGCGCACCACATGTACACGGTCGGCCTCTCGGTGAACGAAAAGATGTACTTCACCGCCGCGACGATGATCATTGCGGTGCCGACCGGCATCAAGATCTTCAGCTGGATCGCCACCATGTGGGGCGGCAGCCTGGAGTTCAAATCGCCGATGTGGTGGGCGCTGGGCTTCATCTTCCTGTTCACCGTGGGCGGCGTGACCGGCGTCGTGCTGGCGAATGGCGGCGTCGACGACAACCTGCACGACAGCTATTATGTCGTCGCGCACTTCCACTATGTTCTGTCGCTGGGCGCGGTGACCGCCATGTTCGCGGGCTGGTATTACTGGTTCCCGAAGATGTTCGGCCGCTGGCACTCGGAACTGCTGTCGAAGATTCAGTTCGTGATCTTCTTCATCGGCGTGAACCTCGTGTTCTTCCCGATGCACTTCCTTGGCATGCAGGGCATGGCGCGCCGCTATCCCGACTACACCCCGGCGTTCAGCTACTGGAACCACATCTCGTCGGTCGGCTATGTCATCATGGCGATCAGCGTCGGCGTGTTCTTCCTGAACATCATCTACGCCATCGTTGCGGGCAAGAAGCCGGCCCCGAACTACTGGGGTGAGGGTGCGACCACGCTGGAATGGACGCTGTCCAGCCCGCCCCCGTTCCACCAGTTCGAAACGCTGCCCGAAATCGACGATCACGCCCACGCGCATTGATCGCTTCCTTCGGCGCAAAGTCACCCGGCGCCCCGGCGGATACTCTCCGCCGGGGCGCTCTGGTTTTGCGATCCGGGCTTTGCGCGTGCTTCCTTTGCAGCTATAGGCCCCTGCATGATCACCGCAGACCATAGCGTCGCCCTGCCGACGCACTGGCGCGACTTCCTCGCGCTGACCAAGCCGCGCGTGATGACGCTGGTGGTGTTTACGGGCCTGTGCGGCTTGCTTGCGGCGCCCGGATCGATCCATCCGGTCATCGCCTTCACCGCCATATTGTGCATCGCCGTGGGTGCCGGCGGCGCTGCTGCGCTGAATCAGTGGTACGAGGCCGAAATCGACGGCGGGATGAAGCGCACGGCGAACCGGCCGCTTCCCGCCGGGCGCATGGAACGCGGCAGCGCGCGGGATTTCGGCATTGCCCTCTCGGCAGGATCGGTCATGGTGATGGGGCTGGGCGTGGGCTGGCTTGCCGCGATCCTGCTGGTCATTTCCATCGTCTATTATGCGGTGGTCTACACGATGTGGCTGAAACCGCGCACGCCGCAGAATATCGTGGTCGGTGGCGGCGCCGGTGCATTTCCGCCGCTGATCGGATGGGTGGCGGTCACGGGTGAGATTACGCTCATGCCCGTCGTGCTATTCGCGATTATCTTCTTGTGGACGCCGCCGCATTTCTGGGCGCTCGCGCTTTTTGTGAAGACCGATTATGCCAATGTCGGCATTCCGATGATGCCCGTCGTTGCCGGGGAGAAGGCCACCCGCCGCCAGATTCTGGCCTATACCGTGATCCTTGCACCCGTCGCGATGGCGCCATGGTTCATCGGCGGGGCGGGCGCGATCTACGCCATTGGGGCGGCGATCCTGTCGCTGGCATTCTTCGCGCTTGCGGTGCCGGTGGGCACGCGGTTTTCCGGGCCGGACGATGCCATGAAGCCGGAAAAGCGTCTCTTCGCCTTCTCGATCCTCTACCTGTTCGCGCTGTTCGGTGTGCTGGTCGCGGATCGACTGGCCGCCAATTATGGATGGATTGCATGACGCCCGACGAAAAACGCCGCCATTCCGACGAAGTGCACGCGCGTCAGAAAGGCCGGAACAAGGTGCTCGGCTTCGTTCTGGTCGGGCTCGTCGTGCTGTTTTTTGTTCTGACCTTCGTGCGTTTCCCGACGCCGGAGGACCGTGCCGCCGCCGCGGCGGAGCAGGACGCCGCGCAGAATTCGGGTCGGTAGTTCGGGTGATCGCCGCGTGATCTGCGTCTTTGCCATTCGGGCCGAACTGCCGTATGGGATCGGATCATGTCTGCCCATCTGATCGATAACCGGAACCGCCGCGTCGGATTGATATTCCTGGGCGTTGCGGTGCTCATGCTGGGGCTCGGCTATGCCGCGGTGCCGCTCTACCGGATGTTCTGCCAGGTGACCGGGCTCGACGGCACGACGCAGCGCGTGACCGAGGCCGAGGCGGCGAAGGTCTTCGTGGCCGAGGACACGATGTCGATTCGCTTCGACGCGAATGTCGAACGCGGCATGCCGTGGAATTTCCGCCCGGAACACACCACCGATACCGTATCCATTGGCGCGCGCGACATGGCGATTTTCCTCGCGAAGAACGAATCCGATCACCCGATCACCGGTACGGCGAGCTTCAACGTGTCCCCGGTGCAGGCGGGCAAGTATTTCAACAAGATACAGTGTTTCTGCTTCACGGATCAGACGTTGCAGGCGGGGCAGGAAATGCGCATGCCCGTGCTGTATTACGTGGACCCGGCGATTCTCGACGATCCGGATACGCGGGACCTGAAGCAGATCACGCTCAGTTACACGTTCTACGCGCATGCGGACGAGTAACGTCGCGCGCTTTGGCGCAAAGGCTCTGGACCGCGCGCGTCGGCGCCGCTAAAGGCGCGCAAAGGATTTTGTGGACCGCCGAGGTCCGTCACTGATCGCTCAGGCTGAAAGTTCAGGGGAAATACGCATCATGGCCGGCACGAAGAACCACGATTATCATATTCTGCCGACGGACCCCTGGCCGTTCCTGCTGTCGTTCTCGCTGCTCGTCTTCACGAGCGGCATGGCGATGTTCATGCATGAAATGGCGCTCGGCACCTATGTGCTGATCGCTGGCGTGATCGGCGTGCTGGTCGCCATGTACAGCTGGTTCAGCAATATCATCAAGGAAGCGCGCGCCGGCGACCATACGCCTGTGGTGCAGCTGCACCTGCGCTATGCGATGATCCTGTTCATCGCGTCCGAGGTCATGTTCTTCGTGGGCTGGTTCTGGGCGTTCTTCGATTTCGCGCTCTTCCCCACCACGCTGACCGAGGTGGTCGACGGGCAATGGCCGCCCGCGGGGATCGAGGCGGTGATGGATCCGTTCGACCTGCCGCTGCTCAACACGCTCATCCTCCTGTGTTCGGGCACGACGGTGACCTGGGCGCACCATTCGCTGATCCACGGGGATCGCGACGGGCTCAAGAAAGGGCTGTGGCTGACCATCATCCTCGGTCTGATCTTCAGCGGGGTGCAGGCTTACGAATACATGCATGCGCCGTTCCCCTTCGGCGAGAACACCTATGGTTCGGCCTTCTACATGGCGACCGGGTTCCACGGCGCGCACGTCATCATCGGGACGATCATGCTGATTGTCGCGCTCGTGCGCAGCTACAAGGGGGATTTCACCCCGCGTCAGCATTTCGGTTTCGAGGCGGCTGCCTGGTACTGGCACTTCGTCGACGTGGTGTGGCTGTTCCTCTTCGTGGCGGTGTATGTCTGGGGCGGTTGGGGCGCGCCGGTTCACTGATGACCGATACACCCGAAGACGGGCCGGGCCCTCGCTCGCCCGCTTCGCTGATCAAGGCGGCGGCGCTTGGGGAATGCCCCCGATGCGCCGCCCCGACCATGTTCAGGGGCGCGGTGCAATTCGCGGATAAATGCGGCCATTGCGGGCTTGATTATTCCCGCTTCAACGTCGGCGACGGGCCCGCCGGTTTCCTCACCCTGATCGTCGGCGCGGTGATGGCGATCCTCGCCATCGTCGTGGATCAGATGCTTCACCCGCCGTTCTGGGTTCACGTCATTCTCTGGGTGCCGTTGACGATCGCGATGGTGGTCTATGGCCTTCGGCTCGCGAAGGGCGCGTTGCTGATCGTGGAATATCGGCGCGGCGCGCGCGAGGCGCAATCGCGCGGTGACGGCGGCGGGGAATGATGCGCCGCATACCCGTATTCGCGACATTGGTGGTTGGCGTGGCGGTCGCCGTGATGTTCGCGCTCGGCATCTGGCAATATCGCCGGGCGCAGGAAAAGACCGCCATCATCGCCTATTACGAGCAGGCGCAGGGCCGAAGCGAGCCCGTTCCCTTCCCGCAAAGCGAAACCGCGAGCGAGGCGGCGCTTTACCGGCAAAGCCAGGTCGATTGCGCCGAGGTGGTCGAGCAGGGCGCAATCGGCGCCACCGCGCGCGACGGGCGCAAGGGATGGGGCCAGGTCGCGCAATGCCGCCTTCGCGGGGGCGGGGAGGCGGAGGTCATGCTGGGCTGGGTCCTGCAGCCCGGGGTTCGGCCCTGGGACGGCGGCGTTGTGACCGGGACCGTGGCGCCGGCATGGGCATGGGGGTCCGGCTCGTCGCCGATCCGCCGCAGGCCGGGCTCGCACCGCTGGCCCGGCCCGATCCGCACAATCTGCCCAACAATCATATCTCCTACATGGTGCAATGGTTCTTCTTCGCCGCGACGGCGCTCGTCATCTATGGGCTGGCCCTGCGTGCACGGCTTGCGCGCAAGGATGACGGGAGGTAATCGCGCGGCGCATGGATTATATCAGCACACGGGGCGGGGCATCGCCGCTCGATTTCAAGGGTGTCACGCTGGCCGGGCTGGCGAGCGACGGGGGGTTGTTCATCCCCTGCGAGTGGCCGCAGTTCACCCACGATGACATCGCCGCGATGGCGGGCCTCCCCTATGCGCAGGTGGCCGCCCGCGTCATGGCGCCGTTCGTCGGCGCATCGCTGGCGCCTGAACGCCTGCTCGAATTGTGCGAGGCTGCCTATGGCCGGTTCGCGCATGCCGCGGTCGCGCCGATCAAGCAGCTCGACGAGCGGCAATGGCTGCTCGAACTGTTTCACGGACCGACACTGGCGTTTAAGGACGTCGCGCTGCAATTGCTCGGCCTGCTGTTCGAGGAATTTTTGAAAGATGGCGACCGGCATCTGACCGTGGTGGGCGCAACCTCGGGCGATACCGGGTCCGCCGCGATCGAGGCGCTTGCTTACCGTGCGCATGTGGACGTGTTCATGCTGCACCCGCGCGGCCGCGTGTCGGAGGTGCAGCGGCGGCAGATGACGACGGTGCTCGCCCGCAACATTCACAACATCGCCATCGACGGCAGCTTCGACGATGCACAGGCCACGGTAAAGCGCATGTTCGGCGACACCGCCATGACCGGCCGTTTCCGGATCAGCGCGGTGAACTCCATCAACTGGGCGCGGCTCATGGCGCAGGTGGTGTATTACTTCACCGCCGCCGTGGCGCTTGGCGCGCCGCACCGGAAAATCGCGTTCAGCGTGCCAACCGGCAATTTCGGCGATGTGTTCGCAGGCTATGTCGCGGCGCGCATGGGCCTTCCGGTCGAGCGGCTGATCGTCGCGACGAACGTGAACGACATCCTGCACCGCGCGATCGCATCGGGCGATTATTCGGCGCAGGGCGTCACGCCCACCGACGCCCCCTCTATGGACATTCAGGTCAGCTCGAATTTCGAGCGGCTGCTGTTTGATGCAGGCGGGCGCGACGGCGCCGCCATGGCGGAGCAGATGCGCGGTTTCGATGGCGCCCGCGCGATGCAGCTCACCAATGCGCAGCGTGAAGGGGCCGCCGCCCTGTTTTCCAGTGCGCGGGTGGATGCCGATGCGATGAATGCCGCGATGCGATGGGCGCATGACGCCGCGGGCGAGGTGATCGATCCGCATACCGCGATCGGCCTCTACGCCGCGCGCGCCGCCGATCTGCCGGCGCATGTCCCGGTCGTCACGCTCGCCACCGCGCATCCGGCCAAGTTCGGCCCGGCGGTAAAGGCCGCCACCGGCGTCGATCCGGTGCTGCCGGAACGCCTCGCCGACCTGCACGAGCGGGAGGAACGCTACGACGTGCTTTCGGGCGAATACGACGCCATCGCCTCCTATGTCGCAGAGCGCGCCACGGTCAGCGCAGACCCCGCGTAATGGCGGTGTTGACGGAACGGCCCGGCCTCATGCTGGGCGAGGGGTGGGACGGATTTCGCCTGCTCGACAGCGGGCACGGGCGCAAGCTCGAAGCCTATGGCGATTACCGGTTCATCCGCCCCGAACCGCAGGCGATGTGGACGCCGCGCCTCGCGCAATGGGACGCGCATGGTGAATTCGTGCCCGCCTCGGACGAGGATGGCGGCGGGCGCTGGCAATTCGATGGCCGCGTGCCGCGCGATGGCTGGACGCTGGAGTGGAATGGCATCCGGTTCAATGCGCAATGTACCCCGTTCCGGCATTTGGGCTTTTTTCCCGACATGGCGCCGGTGTGGGAATGGATGGACGCGCAGCTGGACGGGATGCCCGATCCGCAGACGCTGAACCTGTTCGGCTATACCGGCGTCGGGTCGCTTTCGCTCGCGCGGCGGGGGCGGGTCACGCATGTCGATGCGTCCAAGAAATCCGTGGCGCAGGCACGCGAAAACGCCGCGCTTTCGGCGATGGAGGACCGGCCGGTGCGCTGGCTGATCGACGATGCCGCCAAGTTCGCCGCGCGCGAGGTGCGGCGCGAACGGCGGTATGATGGTATCATTCTCGACCCCCCGAAATTCGGGCGCGGCCCCAATGGCGAGGTCTGGCGGATCGAGGATGGGCTGCCCGGTCTCGTCGCCGATTGCCGGCAATTGATCGATGGCAATTCGCGTTTCCTGTTCCTCACCGCCTATGCCGTGCGCATGTCCTCGCTCTCGCTGGCAGGATTGCTGGCCGAACATTTCGGCGATCTGCCGGGCTGCGTCGAACATGGCGACCTCGCCGTGCGGGAGGAAGGCGTCGCAGGACAGGCGGGGCGGATCCTGCCGACCGCGATCTATGCCCGCTGGTCCAACGAAGGCTGATTGCTCATGACCGATTCGCTCACGCTCGAAGTGTCCGATCTCGTCGTCGATGTCCTGACCGGCATCTATTCGGAGGAGACGGGAAAGCCGCAGCCGCTCCGCATTTCGCTCGCCGTACGAATGAAAGTGCCGGACCGGTTCGAGCCCGACACCCCGCTCGACGCGAGCAAGAACTACATGGACCTGAAATTCGCGGCGAGCGAAGCCCTGCCCGAAGGCGTGCATTTCAAGCTGATCGAGGCGGTGGCCGACCATATCTGCGAAACGCTCTTCCTTCAGGATGACCGGGTGGAGCAGGTCACGGTCAAGATCGTGAAGCTCGCCATTGCCGAACATGACGAGAAGATCGGCATGACGCTCGTCCGCGACCGCCGGTAATGCGGGGGCTGGTCTATACCGCCGATCTTTCCGGCGCGGAGCCGCTCTCCGCCGCGGCGCGGTTTCACGACTATCATCTCCCGCATATCGAAAATGCGCTCAATACGACGGATGTGCTGACCATCCGTTTTTCCCATGCGGAGGAAAAGCCCCATCGCTGGCGGGTGGAGGCGATTGCCGCGCTGGCCCGGCGCCATGCCCCACGCCGGGTAAACGGAGTCGCGCCGGCGCAGGAAAACGCGGATGAGGAGGCGATCGCGGCGACCATCGCCTTTCTCGACGGGAACGAAGGCGTCACCGGGCAATTGATACGCGCAGGGTAGGCGGCTTCACGTTTTGCCTTCGCGTGCCTCTTGTGACAGAACGGACCGCATGGCCAAGCCCGAACCGACGATCCGAAATGCCCCGCTGGTGGACCAGTTTCAACGGGCCATCACCTATCTGCGCCTGTCGGTGACCGACCGGTGCGACCTTCGCTGTCAGTATTGCATGCCCGAACGGATGCAGTTCCTGCCACGCAAGGACGTGCTCAGCCTCGAGGAATTGCACCGCGTGGCGCTGGGCTTCATCGACCGCGGCGTGCGCAAGATCCGGCTGACCGGCGGCGAACCGCTGGTGCGGCGGGACATGATGGAACTGACCCGCGCGCTGGGGCGGCGGCTCGGCGACGGGCTCGATGAACTGACGCTCACGACCAATGCGACGCGGCTTGCCGAATTTGCGGACGGGCTGGCCGATGCGGGCGTGCGGCGCGTGAATGTTTCGCTCGATACGCTCGATGCGCGCACATTCGCGGAGCTGTCGCGGCGGGACCGGCTCGACGACGTGTTGGCGGGCATCGCGGCGGCGAAACAGGCCGGGCTTCGGGTCAAGCTCAACACGGTCGCCTTGAAGGGTATCAACGAGTCGGAAATTCCCGACATCATCGCCTGGGCCCATGGCGAGGGGCACGACATTACCCTGATCGAGGTCATGCCGCTGGGCGAGGTGGATGGCGAGCGGATCGACCATTACCTGCCGCTCACCGTGATACAGGACGAATTGAACCGGCGCTGGACGCTGCGCGAGAGCGGGCACCGCACCGGCGGCCCGGCGCGCTACTGGGACATTGCGGAGACGGGCGGGCGGCTCGGCCTCATCACGCCGCTGACGCAGAATTTTTGCGCCGGGTGCAACCGGGTGCGCGTGACCGCCACGGGACAGCTCTACGCCTGTCTCGGCGGGCAGGAGCAGGTCGACCTGCGCGCCGCGGTCCGGTCGGACGATCCCGATCGCGCGCTCGACGACGCATTGAACCTGGCCATGGCGATCAAGCCGGAACGCCACCATTTCGCCATCCGCAAATCGGGCGAGGCCCCCGCGCTCGCCCGCCACATGTCGATGACCGGCGGCTGAGTTCATGCTGACACTGTTGTTCCTGGGCCGGCTTCGAAGATGTGGCCGGCGGGCCTCAGCGGCACATCGACGTCGCCGCGCCGCTCACGCTTTCGCAGATTTGCGCGCAGTTTGACGCGGATTTCGCGGCGCAGATCGGCGATCCCACCACGAAGATCGCGCTGAACGGCGTCATCGTCGCCGGGGACGACTGGCGCGCGGGCGACGGGGACGAGCTCGCCTTCCTCCCACCCGTCAGCGGTGGATAGCCCGGTGCGCGATGTCCGGCTGATCGAGCGGGATTTCGATCCGTCGCGGGAAATGGCGCAATTTTCGGCGGCCCATGACGCGGCGGGCGGAATCGTCAGCTTCCTCGGAAAGGTGCGGCGCGAGGCCGGCGATGCCTCGGTCGACATGCTGGAGCTGCGGCATTTCGGGCCGTTGACCGTTCCGGGGATGGAGGCGCTCGCGAACCGCGCCCTCGCGCATTGGCCGCTGGCGGGGGTCATGGCCCTGCACCGCGTGGGGCAGATGCGGCCCGGCGACGCCATCGTGCTCGTCGCATGTGCCGCGCGCCACCGCCGCGATGCCTTTGCCGCGGCGGATTTCCTCATGGATCATCTCAAGAGCCGGGCGTGGTTCTGGAAACGTGAGCATACGGCGGCGGGGTGGCGCTGGATCGAGCCGCGCGATGAGGATCACGCCGATCTCGCCCGGTGGGCGCATATCGCATGAGGCGCATAATTTTCGCGCTTTGATCCGGATCAAGGAATCGGGACCGCCGCCGCGATACATCATGCCCATCACGCAGGAGATGCACGATGAGCATGAAATTGAGCCGTCAGCTCGTAACCGAACGAGCCTTCGTCCATACCGAGCTGCCCGCCGCGATTCCGTCCGATGCGCTGGCCGAACATGGCGGCGCGCGCACGCATGTCGACCGCAGCTTCGAATTGCCGACCGGCCTCTACGCGGTCACGGTCGGGGCCTATCTCGCCTATCTCGCGGTGATGGGGCTGGGGCTGTCGGCGCCGGGCCTTGCCATTCCGATGGCGATCTTCTTCCTTTTCGTCATCGCCGGTTTCGGCGTGCCCGCACTCTGGGTGCGGATGAAGCCGGACCATGGCGACCGTCCCCTCGACTGGGGTGCGTTCCGCCGCGACGGGATCACGACCATGACCGGGCGGATGGAGGCAGGAGCCGCAACGGTGCAGGTCGTCATCCTGCCGGTGCTGATTCTCGGCTGGGGCGTGGGCATCGTCACCATTCGCGCCATCGTCGGCTAGCCCGGCGGCGTACAGTTCTCTCCCCCCTGGCGCGGACCGGATCCTTCCGGTTCCGCGCCTTTTTTCATGGGCGCGCCGGGACGAGCGCGCCGAGCGCGGCATCCTCTTCGGCGACGAGTGCGGCCACCATGTCGCGCGTCGCGACGATTCGCGTCACATCGCGCGCCAGCTCCTGCGCCGCGCGTTCGGTGAGCAGCAGGTCGAGATCGGCCAGCGGCAGCATGGTCTGGCTCCGCGCCGATTGAAGGCTGGCGAGCGCGACCTGCGCATCGCCCCAGGCGTCGCTGCCGATGGGGGCGCGCGATCCTTCGCGGATGCGGCGGCGGGCGGCGGGCAACTGATCCACGAAACGCGCATGGGCCGCACGCGCCTGCGCGGCGAGAGTGTCGAGACGGGCCGGCAATTCGGGGGATAGCGGCGCGGGCGGCGGCGGCGGGGTCGGCGCACCGATCGCGCCGGCGCGTTCGATGGGCCTGCGTTCGAGCGAGGGATACTCCCCTGTATCCTTCGCACATCCGGCAAGGGAGGCGGCGGCGATCGAAAGGGCGAGCAGGGCGGGGCGGGGCTGTATCGACATGGGTTTCGTGCCATAGCATGTCCCGCCCGCGTGGGAAGCGTTCCGTCGGATCATGCGCGCTTTTCGCCCCCTTACGCGTTGACACGGGCGGCGATGTTGCGTATCGGGCGCCACTCAATCCGGCGGTGCGCACATGGCGGTGCCTATGCCGGTTCATTGCCCGTAGCGATTCTTTTGCCTGGGATGGGACCGATCGGTCGTATTCCGCGTAAGGATCGTGAAGGGCAGCAAGAAACGGATTTGACTAACATGTTCGCAATCGTGCGCACTGGCGGCAAGCAGTATCGCGTCGCCGAGGGAGACAAGATCGCTGTCGAGAAGCTGGCTGGCGAGGCCGGTGACACGATCACGCTGGGCGATGTCCTGCTGGCTTACGAAGGTGCCGAGCTTTCGGATGCCGGCAAGGTGACCGTTTCGGCGGAAATCATCGCGCAGGCGAAGTCGGAGAAGGTCGTCGTCTTTAAAAAGCGTCGCCGTCACAACTATCGCCGCAAGCAGGGCCACCGTCAGCAGATGACCCTCCTGCGCATCACCTCGGTCGGGAGCGGTGCCAAGAAGGCCGCGAAAAAGACCGACGACGCGGCCTGAGCCCGCGCCGCGAACCCGATAATTCGAAGGACAGTTCACCATGGCACATAAAAAAGCAGGCGGCTCTTCGCGCAACGGTCGCGATCTGGCTGGCCGCCGCCTCGGCGTCAAGAAGTTCGGCGGCGAGAACGTCATCGGCGGCAACATCATCGTGCGTCAGCGCGGTACGAAGTTCTATCCCGGCACCAATGTCGGCATCGGCAAGGACCACACGCTGTTCGCGCTGGGCGAAGGTCGCGTGCGTTTCCATGACGGCAAGCTAGGCCGCAAATACGTATCCGTCGATGTCATGGCAGAAGCTGCCGAATAACGACGGTCGTATATGGGCCGTCCCGACGGGGTGGCCCTTCCGGCGTATGACGCAGCCGGACGAAACAGGGGAGAGGGGCCACAGGCTCCGTCTCCCTTTTTTCTTGGCTCTTCCCGAAATCCGCCTGCGGCAGCATTCCCGCTGCCACATGATTGCAATGCAGGGCGGCTATACGTGCCCTGTATCCGGGAGAAGCGAAGTGTTCATCCGAAGCGAAACCCTGTTCCTGCGGCCTGCCTGGGTCGAGGATGCGCCGCGTCTGCACCATCTGAACGCGCCGGCGGCGTTCGACCCTCCGCCCGGGTCGAACCCCGCGCACGATGCGGAGCGGCACGCGCTCGTCGTGACGATGCCGCATGCGGGCGCACGGATCATCGGCGCGGCGACGCTGCGCGCGCATGGGAACGGGTGGAAAAGGGCGGCCTGGCTCGCCCCGGCCTATCGCAATCTCGGTCTCGATGCGGAGATCGAGGCGGCGCTTGCCAGCTTGACGCAGGTTCTGCCCTCGCCGGACGGCGGGCAGCGCGTGATGCGTACGCCGGACCTTATCGCCGCCTAGGCCGCGGCGGTGTCGCCGGCCGCGTGGGGGGCGACCGTGTCGGCCCCCGCGTCATAGCGTGCGAGCAGATGGCTGTCGTCGAGGTTCCAGGGGTGAAAGCCCGGCTTGAAATAGGATAGCCAGTCCGGGATCGCCTTGCGCAGGATGCCCGGCGAGAGCAACGCATGGCGCAGCACGCCGAGATGCGCGCGCGGGCCGGTGATGCCGTCCTGACGCAGCAGTTCGATCGCCCCGCGATACCGCCGCGACAGAAAATTCTTCGTCACCAGCAGCATCATCACCGATTTCAGCTTGTAGCGCTTCCACCGGCTCCAGTCGCGCGTGGCATGGGCGTAGGTATCGTAGGCGACGCCCTTGTGCTCGATCTCCTCGACCGCGTGCCAGCGCCACAGATAGGCCGCATCGCCTTCGACTCCGCGCAGATGGCGCGGATCGGCGAGCAATTGATGGGCGAACATCGCCGTAAAATGTTCGAGCGCCATGGTCGCGGCGAGATTGAAGATCACCGGCCGCTGTCGCGCCTCGGCAAGATCCTCGTCCACCTGCCGCTCCAAATCGGCGATGTCGTAGCCTGCGTTCGTCACCGCCTTGTTGAAGGCGACGTGCTCGCGCGTGTGATTGACTTCCTGTGTCACGAAATCGCGGATCTGCGCGGCGAGCTCGGGTGGGGCGCCCTTGCGATGCGCCTTCACCGATCTGATGAAATAGGCCTCGCCCTTGGGAAAGGTGATCGACAGCGAATTGAACACGGCGGTCGCGAACGGATCGCCCCCCGCCCACCAGCGTTGCGCCGGCTCGCCGCGCTTGAACCGGCGGTTGCGAATCTGGATCGCGACGGGCGGCATCAGGCCGGCCGGTGCGGTCGCTGTCAAATCGGGCGTGATGTTGCTATGGGCCATGACCAGAGAATGGGATGGACTTACATAGATGTCAATAAGGAAGCGCCTGAGCCCCGAAGACAGCCGCCGTGCCGCGCTCGATGCGGCGCGCGCGCTGCTCGTCGAAAGCGGGCCGCAGGCCGTCACGTTGAAGGCGGTCGCGGGCCGGATCGGGCGCACCCATTCCAACCTCCTCCACCATTTCGGAAGCGCGGCGGGCCTGCAAAAAGCGCTGGCCGGCTATCTCGCGACGACGGTGTGCACGATCATTGCAGAGGCGATCGCCGCGCGCCGGGCCGGGCACGGGAGCGCGCGCGAGGTGGTCGATCTGGTCTTCGATGCGTTCGGGCGCGAGGGGGCGGGCGCGCTGGCGAGCTGGATGCTGCTTTCGGGGAACGAGGATGCGCTCGACCCCGTGTTCGAGGCGATTCACACGCTCGTCGACAATATCGCGCCGGGTGAGGATACGCGCCCCATCCGGGAGGCGACGATGATGCTCGTGCTGCTGGCGCTCGGTCAGGCGACAATGGGCGATGCGCTGGCCGCCTCGCTCGCCCTTCCCGGCGATGCCGCGCGCGACATGGCGGAGCGGCAATTGCTCGCCATGCTCCCGGACGAGGCGATCGCCTGCGTTTAGGCCGGGTCAGCGTTGCCCGCCTCCAGCGCCTTCGCCATCCAGCGCGGCGCGCGGTCCGCATCGATATCGTCGACCCGCCGGTGATCCACCGCAAGGCCGAGATCGTCATAGGCGATGCGCCGCCGCTTTTCGTCCGAAAGCTGTATCGGCACCACGGTCAGCCGCCGGTTCACCTTCTGCCGCCAGTTCATTCGCGCCGTGTTTTCCTGCCCGATATAGCAACCCTTGTCGAAACTCACCCCGTGGAGTTCGCCGGCATTGCATTCGAGCCAGAGCGTCTGATCATGGCCGAGTTCCGCGCGCCCTTCCGTCACGCCGAGCGAGAGCCGATGTTCGCGATAGGCCGCATCGGCGCATGCCGCATCGCTTTCGTCGACAGGTTCGAGCCAGCGTTGACCGAGCGCGGACAGGCGCGGATCGTCCGCCCCGCCGTCGCCCGGATGCGCGTTCCAGTGGACGGTAACCTTCGGATCGACCGCGATGTCGATCTTGCGGCGCAGGCGATAGAGCGAGAGCCGCCGGATCAGTTCCTCGGTATGCTCCGCCTCGCAATCGATCAGCATGTCCTTGCCCGAAAGCCAGACGAAGAAATCGAACAGCACCTTGCCCTGCGCCGAAAGCAGCGCAGCCCACACAGGGAGCGATTTCGTCACGTCGGTCGTAATCAGCCCCTGAAGAAAGCTTACCGCGTCGTCGCCCGAAAGCCGGATGACGGCACGTTCGCACAGGCGGGTGGCCAGCCCGCGCATCGGCGCGGGGGCGGGCGAGCGGGAATCGTGGGGCATTTCGGTCCTTCCTTGCGGTCTCTTGTCCGATAGGGCGCGGCAGGTCTTGGCCAACGGGCCGGGGCCGTCTATCGCTATGGCATGAACGATACGCATGACACGCCCGAATGGTCCCTTAGCGGGGGAACCGTCCACACGCCATCTGGTCCCGTCGAGCGCGATGTCGGCATTCGCGACGGAAAGATCGTGGGCATCGGCCATTTCCCCGGGGTGCGCAGCGTGGATTGCACCGGGCTCGACATCCTGCCCGGCGTCATCGACAGCCAAGTCCATTTTCGCGAACCGGGGCTGGAGCACAAGGAAGACCTCGAAACCGGAAGCCGCGCCGCGGTCCTGGGCGGAATCACCGCGGTCTTTGAAATGCCGAACACCAACCCCAATACCGATACCGCCGAACGCATCACGGACAAGCTGTCGCGCGCCCATCACCGCATGTGGTGCGACCATGCGTTCTACATCGGGGCGACGGCCGAAAATGCGGAACATCTGGCCGAGCTGGAGCGGATGCGCGGCACGGCGGGGGTGAAGATCTTCATGGGCGCGTCCACCGGCAGCCTGCTGGTGTCGGACGACGACAATCTGGCCCGCGTGCTCAATTCCGGGGTGCGCCGCGTCGCCATCCATGCCGAGGACGAGGACCGCATGAATGCGCGGAAGGGCGAGCGTGTGCCGAACGATCCGTCCTCCCATCCGGTATGGCGCGACGATGAAAGCGCGATGCTCGCCACCCGCCGCATCCTGCGCATCGCGCGCGCGGCGAATCGCCCGATCCATATCCTGCACGTGACCACCCCGGCGGAGCTGGCCGAGATCAGCAAGCATCGCGACATCGCCAGCTGCGAGGTTACGCCGCAACATCTCACGCTCGCGGCGGAGGATGCGTATCCCCGGCTCGGCACCCATGCACAGATGAACCCCCCGATCCGCAGCGCCGCGCATCGCGACGGGCTGTGGCACTGGTTGCAGCAGGGCGTGCCCGACGTGCTCGGCTCCGACCATGCGCCGCACACGGCGGAGGAAAAGGCGAAACCCTATCCCGATGCGCCGTCGGGCATGCCGGGGGTGCAGACGCTGCTGCCGCTGATGCTGAACCATGTGGCGGAGGGGCGCATGACTCTCGACCGGCTGATCGACATGACCAGCGCGGGGGTGCAGCGGATCTTCGGCCTGGTCGGCAAGGGGCGCATCGCCGCCGGTTACGACGCCGATTTCACCGTGATCGACCGCAAGGGCTCCTTCACGATTACCGAGGAATGGCTCGCCTCGCGCTGCGGCTGGTCGCCGTTTACGGGCATGGAGCTGAAGGGGCGCGTCGTCGGCACGATCATCCGCGGGCACACCGCCATGTGGGACGGGCAACTGGGCGAGCGCGCGACAGGCGAACCGTTGCGCTTCGCAGGCGCGCTCTAGGCCGCGCGGAAAGGCGCGCGGCTTCGGCCTCGCGGTTTTATACGGGCAGTTTTCTTTGGCGGGCGGCGCGGCGGGTGGCGTTGCCGCGTTTCACGATGTCGGTGCAGAACAGCGCGATCGCCGTCCAGATGAAGACGAAGCAGACCAGCTGCGCAATCAGAAGCGGCTGATCGAACACGAACATGGCGAGCAGGAACACGATCGTCGGCGCGAGGAACTGCACGAAGCCGAGCGCGGAATAGCTCATCCGGCGCGCCGCGGTCGCGAACATCAGCAAGGGAAAGGTCGTCATCGCGCCCGCACCCACCAGGAGCAGCGAGATCGACAGCGAATCGCCGAACTGCGCCGTGCCCGCGGGCGCGAGCGCGACCGCGGCCACAGCTTACACCGCAAGCAGGATCACCTCCACCGTCAACCCCGGCAGCGGCGCGATGGCCACCGTCTTGCGAATGAGGCCATAGGTCGAAAAGGAAAAGGCGAGCACGAGGCTGATCCACAAGGTCGCCTCCGCTTCCCATGCGAGAATCGCGATGCCGATCGCGGCCAGCCCGACGGCAAGCCATTGCAGCTTACTCAACCGTTCCTTGAGCACGACCGTGCCGAGCAGCACGTTCACGAGCGGATTGATGTAATAGCCAAGGCTCGCTGCGTAGAACGACCCGCTCTGCACCGCGTAGATATACACGAGCCAGTTCACGCTGATCAAAGCGGAGCTGCCGACCATCGCGATCAGGACGCGGCGGTCGCGCAGCGCGGCCCGGATCGCGCCCCACTGTCCCGCCACGCTCAACATGATCGCACACAGCGGCAAGGTCCACAGGATGCGCCAGCCGACCAGCGCCCACGGGCTGACCGCGTTGAGCAGGACGAGGTAGAGCGGGAAAATCCCCCACATCCCATAGGCGCCGATGGCATAGGGCAGGCCGCTGCGCACCGGCGCTGCGGTGGCGGGTTCAGTCATCGTGCAGTCATCTTCGACATGGCAGTCCTGCGGGGTGAAACGCGCGTCATGGCGCGGCGCTTAGGCATCAGCATCGCGATAGGCAAAGCCGAAACATTAAAAACTTTTTAAAAACTGCATCTCCGTTCGTTTAACGTTCATAAAAGTTCAGATATTTATGAACGTGCCAAATGAGCAATCGGAACCGGCAAGGCTATCCCGTCACTTGCCCGGAAGTCCGGAAAGAATGGAGAATCGCATGACCCGCATCGCAATGTTCCGCAATGTCGCACTGGCCGCCGCCATCCCGGCCGTCGCACTGTCCGCGCCCGCCGCGCAGGCCGCGACCTTCCCCACCCATGCGAGTGCCGAGGTCGTGAGCCAGTACGCATTGCCCGGCGCCGCGGACGAAGCCGTGCAGCATCGCAAGGACCGCCGCGACCGGTGGAACAATGGCCGTTTCGGACGTTACGACGACCGCCGTTATGACGATCGCCGCTATGACGACCGCTATCGCAGCTATGGCGAGCCGGTGCGCCGCGACACCCGCGTGTGGCGCGGTGACGATGGCCGCGTGTATTGCCGCAAGGAAAACGGCACGACCGGCCTGCTGATCGGCGGCGCGGTCGGCGGGTTGATCGGTAACGAGATCGCAGGGCGCGGTGACCGCACGCTCGGCGCGATTCTGGGGGCCGCCGGCGGTGCGCTGCTCGGCCGCGAGATCGACCGCAGCAATTCGCGCTGCCGCTGATAACAATTTGATCGTTTCGGCCCGTGTGGTCGGATGAGGAGACGCCGCGCCTTCCCCTTCGGGGAGCGGCGTCTTTTCGCGTGCGGTCTTAGTCCTTCAGTCCGACGGGAATCGCGGCCTCGGGGGTGTCGGCCTCGGTGCTGGTGACGGGATAGGAGCAGTAATCCGCCGCGTAATAGGCGCCGGGCCGATGATTGCCCGAAAGCCCGGTGCCGCCGAACGGCGCGGCGGAGGATGCGCCATTCGTCGGCTTGTTCCAGTTCACGATCCCCGCGCGCGACAATTGCCAGAACCGTTCGTAATCCGCCCGGCTTCCGCCGACGAGCGATGCCGAAAGCCCGTAGGCAGTGTCGTTCGCCGCATCGATCGCGGCATCGAGATCGGCGACGCGAATGATCTGTAGCAACGGGCCGAACAATTCGTCGTCGGGCCGGTCGGCCACATCGCTCACGTCGAGGATCGCAGGGGTCAGCATCGGCTTGCCCTCCGCCACCCGGCGGAGCGGACGCACGACGCGCGCGCCCTTCGCCACCAGCGCATCATAGGCGGAGATCAACCCTTAGGCCGCATGATTGTCGATGACCGGGCCCATGAAAGGCTGCGGCTCGTCAAACGGGGCGCCCACGATGATGCGGTCCACCATCGGCAGCAGCCGCTCCATCAATGCATCGTGCAGATCGTCCCGCACGATCAGCCGCCGTGCCGCGGTGCACCGCTGTCCCGCCGTGGTATAGGCCGATTGCACGATGATCGTCGCGTCCGCGTCGAGATCGTCGGTGTCCCACACGATCAGCGGATTGTTGCCCCCCATTTCGAGCGCGGTGATGATGCCGGGCCGGTCGGCCAGCGCCTTGTTGATGGCGATGCCGGTGGTGGACGACCCGGTGAACAGCACCCCGTCGATGCGGGCATCGCCGGTAAGCGCGCGGCCTTCCTCCGCCCCGCCGGGCAGGAATTGCACGACATCGGCGGGCACGCCCGCGCGGTGATAATATTCGACGAGGCGCTGGCCCACCGCGGGGGTTTTTTCCGACGGTTTGAAGATCACGACATTCCCCGCGATCAACGCCGGCACGATATGGCCATTGGGCAGATGCGCCGGAAAATTATACGGGCCGAGCACCGCCATCACGCCATGCGGTTTATGCCGCAGCGCGCCCGTCGCCGCCCCGTCCAGCGCGCGCGTGCCGGTGCGTTCCTCGTGCGCCTTTACCGAAATCTCGACCTTGGCGACGACGGCCGACACCTCGGTCTTCGCTTCCCAGAACGGCTTGCCCGTCTCGCGCGCGATGAGCCTTGCGAAATCCTCCGCATCGTCGCGCACCTCATCGGCAAAGCGGCGCAGGATCGCGATCCGCGCATCGGTGCCCCGCGCGGCCCAGTCGGGAAAGGCATCGCGCGCACGGGTAAGCGCCGCATCGACATCGCCGATGGCAATGCGGGCGATTTCTTCGTCGGTGGCGGGTTCGGTCGAAACGATGGGGGCGGTCACGTGCAATCCTCTTTTTATCGCAGGCCCGTTCGTCACGGGCGTAAACTGGTTTCAGGTGCATCCATATGGGCATGGCGCGCCGAATTGCACGCCCATCATTGCGGCTGTCCGGCGGGGCGGGGCGCATCGCCATGCGCATCGCCCATGCGGCGCACGGCCTCGACCTTCGCATGGAGAGGGGTCCAGTCGTCGTCCCGGTCGATCGCGGCCCAGATGGCCTCGACCTCCTCGATCAGCATGGATTGCGCCGTCTCCTCCGACCAGTAGGGGTGCGTATCGGCCACCCTGTCGGTTCCGGACACGACCGCGGCAAAATCGGCGGCATCGGGCGGCAACCGGTCCGTCCGCGCGGCGTGAAAGAACGCATCGGGCTGCATGCCGGTCGCGCGCATGGCCTTTTCGCCTTCGCTCACCAGTGCGGCGGCGGTGTCGTCATCGCAATTACGAACGCCGAGCCGCCAGGCAAACCGGCGCCGGACCGCGGCGGTGAACAATGCGGCATAACGGTCGAGCGCGGCGATGAGCGGCTCCGCCTCGCATATGGGGCGCAGCGCGATGGCCAGCTGCGCACAGTTCCAGTGGAGCGCATCGCCCTGCCGCCCGAAGGCGTAGAGCCCCTCCCTGTCGAAATAGGCGGCGGTGAACGCAGCATCCCATTGCGGCAGGAAGCGCCACGGCCCGTAATCGAAACTTTCGCCCGACACATTCATGTTGTCGGTGTTGAGCACGCCATGCACGAAACCCGCCACGGCATAGGATGCGGCCTGATCCGCGAGTCGTTCGACGACGAGATGTACCAGTCGAACCGCCGGATCGTCGCGTCCCGGTGCGTCCTCGGGCGGCGGCGGGCCGGGATAGTGGGTGAGCGCATAGTGGGTGAGGGCGCGCAGATGGTCCTCCTCACGCAGGAAGGCGAGCCGTTGGAAACTGCCGATGCGGATATGGCCGTGGCTCAGCCGCACCATCACCGCACTGCGCGTAGGCGAGGGTTCGTCGCCGCGTTCGAGACTCTCGCCCGTCTCGATCACCGAAAACGTACGCGAGGTGTGAACGCCCAGCGCCTCCAGCATCTCGGTCGCGAGGATCTCGCGCACCGCGCCCTTGCACGTGAGCTTACCGTCGCCGAACCGGCTATGGGGTGTCTGTCCCGAGCCTTTCGTGCCGAGATCCATGAGCCTGCCGCCGCCGTCGCGCATCTGTGCGAACAGGAAACCGCGCCCGTCGCCGATGTCCGGATTGTAATTGCGAAACTGATGCCCGTGATAGCGCAGCGCGAGCGGGGCCGGGAGATTGTCGGCAAGCGATCCGAACCGCCCGAAATGCGCGATCCAGTCCGCGTCGGACATATCGGCAAGACCCACCTCCCGCGCCGCACGGTCGTTACGGAAACGCAGGGTATGCGCCGGAAATCTCGCCGCCTCGACCGGGTCGGCGATCCACGATGCGATGGACAGGATCGGCGTTTCGGGCCGATAGCGGGCTGTTTGCGGATCGCCTTGCATCCCGCGATAGTGGGGACGTGCCCGCCATCGTGCAATTCTCTTTTGAAGAAAGGCACGCTAAACGCATGGCTGCCCACCGCCCCGCCCACGACGATCAGGATACGAAATTGACCGACACCCCGCGCGACACACGCGAAACCCAGACCGAGCCGGCGAGCGATCCGGGCAGGGCGGCGCCCTATATCGACAGGTTCTGGGAAAGCGATGATGGCCTGCAACTCCACTACCGCGATTACGAGGGGCCGGAGGGATCGGACGCGCTGCCTGCGCTCTGCATTCCGGGGCTGACCCGGAATGCGCGCGATTTCGAATCGCTTGCCGAAACGCTTGCGGAGGACCGCCGCGTGCTCGTCGCCGAATTGCGGGGCCGGGGGTTGAGCGAACAACCGCGCGATGCGGCGAGCTACACCCCCGTCACCTACGCGCAAGACATCGCCGGACTGTTCGCACAGGAAGGGATCGCGCGCGCGGTGTTCATCGGCACCTCGCTCGGCGGGATCGTGACCATGCTTTACGCGCTGAGCCAACCGGAACAGGTCGCGGGCGCCGTGCTCAATGATATCGGACCGGAGATCGAGCAGGCGGGACTTGACCGCATCGCTGGATATGTCGGGCAGGGGCGCAATTATCCGACATGGATGCACGCGGCCCGCGCGTTGCAGGAAAGCCAGGGCGAATGCTATCCCGACTGGGGCCTCGACGAATGGCTGGCCCATGCGAAACGATTGATGGTGATGGGCAATAACGGGCGGATCGGGTTCGATTACGATTCCCGCATCGCCGATGCCTTTGCCCGCGATGATGACCGGTCGGAGGATGACGCGCCGGCGCCCGTTTCGCTCTGGCCCGGATTCGACGCGCTTTCGGGGCGGCCCGTGCTCGTGCTGCGCGGGGAGAATTCGGACCTGCTTTCGCCCGCAACCGCCGCGAAGATGGCGGAGCGTTGGCCCGAGGTTGCGCTTGTCACCGTGCCGCGAACCGGCCATGCGCCCACGCTCGACGAACCGCAGTCGCGCGAGGCCATCGCCGCGCTGCTGCAACGAACGGGCTGATCCTGTCATGGCGAAGAAGAAGATCAAGGTTTTCAAGGTGCGCAAGCTGCTGCACCTGGGTATCGATGCCGATGCGATGGCGTGGTCGGCGCGGTTGATCCGCGGCCTCCCGCCCAAGATGCAGAACCATTCGCCTTTCGCCGATGATGATACGGCGTCGAGGTTGCAGCTTTACCGCCCTGATTTCCCTGTGCTTTCGGGTGTTGCGGGGCTGGGTCGGCTGTCGCGGATGGCGCGGGCGATGCGCGGCTACGATCTCGTCGTGACGCATGGCGACAGGGCGTTGAACCCGGTCATGGCGCATACGTTTTTCGCCGGGCAGCTAGGCCTGCCGCCGCTGCTCCATCTGCACGACGGGGTGGCCGGGTTCGCCGGCGGGATGCTGCACGATTTTCGCAGGCGCCTCGCTTTTGCCCGAACGCCCGCGATCGTGGTGCCGACCATGGACAGCGCGGCCGAATTCGCGCGCGCCTGGTCGCCCCCTGCGGGCAGCCTGCAGATCCTGCCCCCGCTGTTCCCGTCGGCGCCGCGCGCGAAACCGCGCCCCGATGCGATGCCCCGGCTGGTAAAACGGGGGGCGGAACGGTGGATCGCGGCGCGGGCATGCGATGTCGCGCCGGTGGCCGATGCGGTGCTGGGGGCGCTGCCGCAAATGGCGGATCACTGGCGGCTGGTGCTGTTCGGGACGCGCGAGGAGACGGCGCCGCTCGTCGCGCGGGCGGAGGCCGATGCGATGCAGGACCGCGTGCTGACCACCGACAGGGTTGCGGGGCCGTCCGATTTCGCTGGCCTTTACGACGTTGTCCTGTGCGCGTCGGACGGCGGGGTGCCGGTGGGCATGGCCGAGGCGATGGCGGCCGGTTCCGCCGTGCTCGTGCGCGGGCCGCGGGCGTTGTCCGAACTGCTGCCGCCCGAAAGCCGGTTCGGGCTTGTCGGGGCAAAGGGTGGCGACGGCCTGCGTGATGCGCTGTCCCGTATGGTCGCGGGCGACAATGCGGCGGAGGCGGGCGCGGCCAATGCGTCTTATGGCAAGGAACGCGCCGATCCCGCGGGGTATCACGCGCTGATCGCCGGGCTGCTCGACATCCCGCATCTCGATTGAGCGGCGCCGCGGCGGCGGTTTGCCCTTTCATCGCGGGTTCAGGGGCTAACCGCTCTATGCAGGGGCCGGATGGGCGAGAGGGATTGGCGATTGAAAAGCCCTGTCGCGCCGCCTAGACCCCGCGCGAACCGACCGCATGAAAGGCAATGAACTTGGCGCTTCGCCCGAAAACCCCCGAAGACCGGCAGCAGGCCCTCGCCCGCCAGGAAAAGGCGCAGGAAGACGTGTTCCGCCGCGAGGTGGACGAAGCCGTGCGGCAGGACCGGATGCAGAGCGCGATGCGCCGCTATGGCGTGCCGGCGCTCATCGTCGCGGTTCTGGTGATTATCGGGCTGGGCGGCTACGTCTGGTGGCACGGGCGCCAAGTCGCGGAGGCGGAGGCCGATGCGGTCGAACTGACGCTCGCGATGGATCGCATCGATGCGAATCGGCTTGACGAGGCGAGCGAGCGGCTTGCCCCGTTGCTGGAGTCCGACATTGCGGGCTATCGCACGCCTGCCCGCATGGCGGCGGCGGGCATCGCGCTTGAACAGGGCGATGCGGCGGAGGCGACGCGACTGTTCGACCTCGTTGCCGACGATGCCGATGCCCCCGAAGCCTTGCGCGATCTTGCGCGGCTGCGGGCGGTTTCGGCTAATTTCGACGCGATGGAACCTGCCGATGTGATCGCGCGGCTGGGCCCGATCGCGGCGCCCGGCAATCCGTTCTTCGGCAGCGCGGGCGAGCTGGTCGCCATGGCACAGATCAAGCAGGGCAACGAGGACGAGGCTGGCGCCATGTTCGCGCAGATCGCGCGCGAGGACGACGTGCCGCAATCGCTGCGTGCCCGCGCGCGGCAGATGGCCGGCGTGCTGGGCACCGACGCGGTCGACGATCCGCAGCAGGTCGTCGAGGATATCATACAAGGCAGCGCCGCAAGGCGCGGCCGTAAGAGGATCGGATGCAGGTTTTGAACACATATTTTCCGACATCGACCCGCCGGCGCGGCGCAGGTTTGCTGCGCGGTGCGGCGATGGCCGTGCTTGCCGTCTCGCTCGGCGCGTGCAGCGTTTTTGACAAGGGCGACCCCGAAACCACGCCGACGGTCGGCAATCGCACCCCGATCCTGTCCAAGATCGAGAGCGGCGCGAAGGTGGACCCGGCGCTGGCCAACGTGCCGGTCGTGCTCCCGGCGCAGCAGGTGAACGCCGAATGGGCGCAGGCAGGCGGATCGGCCTCGAAAAGCTACGGCCATCTCGCGCTGTCCGCTTCGCCGAGCCGGGCCTGGTCGGTCGATATTGCCGGGGGCAATACGCGCCGCCGGCTGGCCGCGTCGCCGGTCATCGGCAATGGCATCATGTTCGTCTATGACACGGCGGGAACGGTGCAGGCGTTCGATGCGGATACCGGCGCGCGCCTGTGGCAGCATTCGCTCGAATCCGAAGGCGCGGGCAGCAATTCGCTGTTCGGCGGCGGGGTCAGCTATGGTGAAGGGCGCGTCTATGCGACCACGGGCCTTGGCGAGGTTGCCGCGCTCGACGCGCAGACGGGTGCCGAAATCTGGCGCGTGAACCTGAATTCGCCGCTGCGCGGGGCGCCCACGCTCGCGTTCGGCGAGGTGTTCGTGATGACGCAGGACAACCGGATCTATGCGCTGGATTCGCAGGACGGGTCGCAGAACTGGACCGAGGCAGGCTCTTCGGGCCAGTCGGGCGTGTTCGGCGTGGCGGCGCCCGCGGCGGGGCAGGGCACGGTGATCGCGGGCTATTCCTCGGGAGAGCTGATCGCCTATCGCTATGAAAACGGGCGCAACCTGTGGGCCGACGCGCTTTCGCGGACCAGCATTTCGACATCCGTCGGCACGCTGACCGACATCGACGCCGATCCGATCATCGATTCGGGCCGCGTCTATGCGCTGGGCCAGGGCGGGCGCATGGCGGCTTACGAGCTCGTCACCGGGCAGCGTATCTGGGAGCTCAACCTCGCGGGGATTTCGACGCCTGCGGTTGCGGGCGACTGGATCTTCACGCTTACCGACGATGCGCGGATGTTGGCGATCAGCCGCGCGACCGGCAAGGTCCGCTGGATCGCGCAGCTTGCCCATTATCGCAAGCCGAAGAACAAGGAAGGCGAGATCTTCTGGTCCGGGCCGGTGCTCGCGGGGGAGCGGTTGTGGATTGCGAATTCGCGCGGCGAGCTATGGGCCGTGAATGCCGCCGATGGCGAGGCGACAAGGGTTGCGGAACTCAACGCCGGCGTATCGCTGGCCCCGGTGGTCGCGAACAACACGCTTTACGTGCTGGACGAAAGCGGGCGGATCACCGCCTTTCGCTAAGCCATGGTCCGCGTCCGGCGTGTCGCGCCGGACGCGCCATGATCAGAAGCTCTTCGCGCCGTAGATGCGCGACACGTCGCCGTTCCACTCGCCGTGATACAGGTCGAGGCATTTGTCGGCGAGCGTCTTTCCGCTGCGCACCACCTCGTCCAGCGGTTCGAGAAAGCCCGTTTCGTTGTCCCCGCTCGCATTGCGGCGGTCGCGTGCGGACAATCCGGCCCGCGCGATGGATAGCACCTCGCCCGCGATGTCGCGCAGCGTGCCGCCCCCCGGCAAGGGCGCGGTCAGCCCCATTTTCGGCACCGCGTCGCGCAGTTCCTCACGCTCGGCCATGGTCCAGCCCTTGACCAGATCCCACGCCGCGGCGAGCGCGGTCCGGTCGTAAAGGATCCCCACCCAGAGCGCCGGAAGCGCACAGATCCGGTTCCACGGTCCCCCGTCGGCCCCCCGCATTTCGAGGAAGCTTTTCAGCCGCACCTCGGGAAAGGCGGTGGACATGTGGTCCTCCCAATCGGCGGCGGTCGGTTTTTCGCCGGGCAGGACGGACAGTTTGCCGTCGAGGAAATCGCGAAACGAATGGCCCGCCGCGTCGATATATTTCCCGTCGCGAAACACGAAATACATCGGCACGTCGAGCATGTAATCGGCATAGCGTTCGTACCCGAAGCCATCCTCGAACACGAAGGGCAGCATGCCGGTGCGGTGCGGATCGGTGTCGGACCAGATATGGCTGCGATAGGAGAGGAAACCGTTCGGCTTGCCCTCCAGAAACGGCGAATTGGCGAACAATGCGGTCGCCAGCGGTTGCAGCGCCAGCCCGACGCGGAACTTGGCCACCATGTCGGCCTCGCTCTCGTAATCGAGGTTCACCTGTATCGTGCAGGTGCGCAGCATCATGTCGAGACCGAGATTGCCGACGCGCGGCATGTGGCGGCGCATGATGTCGTACCGCCCCTTCGGCATCATGGGGAGTTCCTCGCGCGTCTTGTCCGGCCACATGCCGGCGCCGAGGAAACCCACGCCGAAACGTTCGCCGATCGCCTTCACCTGTTCGAGGTGGCGCCCGGTTTCGGCGCAGGTTTCGTGCAGGTTTTCAAGCGGCGCACCCGACAGTTCGAGCTGTCCCGCAGGTTCCAGGCTGACCGTGCCGTCGGGGCCGGACATGGCGATGACCTTGCCGTTCTCCTCCACCGGCGACCATCCGAATTCGGTCAGCCCCATGAGAATGTCGCGAATGCCGCCCGGCTCGTCATAGCTGGGCGCGTGGTGATCGCCGCGTTTGTACACCAGCTTTTCATGTTCGGTGCCGATGCGCCAGTTTTCGGGCGGCTTTTCCCCGTCGGCCATCGGGCGGATCAGGGCGTCGCGGCTCTCGATGACCGGCGCGGCTTGGGCAGAGGTTTTGCGCGTACTCATGCCCTGCGCGTTAGGACGCCGCGCCCCGCGATGCCAGCGCAATTTTATGGAACGGGCGTGTCCGCCGCCCAGTCGCCCGCAATCCCCATCCACAGCGCCGTCGCGGCAAAGGTCGCGGTTTCCCCGCGCAGGATACGGGGGCCGAGCGTGATCGCGCGCGCAGACTCTACGGCCCGGATCGCGTCGCGTTCGGCATCGTCGAAGCCGCCCTCCGGTCCGGTCAGCAGGGCGGCGGTTCGCGGGCCGCGCGCAAATTCCGCCGCCGCCGCGGCTCCGCCCGTTTCATCCGCGAAATACAACGCCCGGTCATCGGGCCAGTCGCGCAGCAACGCGGCGAGCGGCACCGGCTCGCACAGTTCGGGCAGGGCGGTGCGCGCGCATTGTTCAGCCGCCTCCGTCACGATGGTGCGCGCGCGATCGAGGTTGAGCGCATCGGCGACGCAGCGCCGCGTCACGACCGGCTGGATCCGCCGCACGCCCAGTTCCGTCGCCTTTTCCAGCACCTGATCGAAGCGCGGTTTTTTCAGCAGCGCGGCGCACAGCGTGAAATCCGGCACGGTTTCGCGGGGGCGCATGTGTTCGACGATTTCGGCGGTCACCGAACGCTTGCCCACGTCGGTCACGCGGGCGGCCCATTCGCCGGTCGCATCGTCGCACAGCATCACCGCGTCGCCTGTCCCCACGCGCATCACGCGGGCGAGGTAATGCGCGGCATTGCCCTCGATCCGGATGTCCTGCCCCGGCGATAGGGGGTGGGGCACGAAAAGGCGGGGGGCGCTGCGCGGCGGCCAGGCGGGGGTTGCGGGCATGGGGCCAGCGTCTAGCCGCTTCGCATCGCCGCGAAAAGACGCTAGCACGCTGACATGGATGTGACCGCAACGCCCGACACGCAACATCGCGGCCTCGTCGCCTGGCTCCCCGCGCCGGCGCGGCCCTATGCGCTGCTTGCCCGGTTCGATCGGCCGATCGGCTGGTGGCTGCTGTTCTGGCCCTGCGCGTGGGGGGTGTTGCTGGCGGGCGGGGTGGACCGCTGGCCGCTGCTGCTCTGGCTGCTGCTCGGGTCGATCGCGATGCGCGGGGCGGGCTGTGTCTGGAATGATTTTCTCGACCGCGATCTCGACCGGCAGATCGCGCGCACCGCGACCCGCCCGCTCGCCAGCGGGGCGGTGTCCGCGATGCGGGCGCTGCTGTGGCTGGGGGTGCTGTGCATTGTCGGGTTGATCGTGCTGCTGCAATTGCGGTTGCAGGCACAGCTCGTCGCGCTGGCCAGCATTCTGCCGGTGGCCGCCTATCCGTTGATGAAGCGCATCACCTGGTGGCCGCAGGCGTGGCTGGGCATGGTGTTCAGCTGGGGCGCGCTGGTCGGCTGGGTGGAGATCGGCCTGCCGCAGTGGGGCGTGCTGGCTGCGCTTTACGCCGGGGCGATCTGCTGGGTCATCGGCTATGACACGATCTATGCGTTGCAGGATATCGAGGATGACGCGCTGGTCGGCGTGCGGTCGAGCGCGCGGGCATTGGGCGGACGGGTGCGCGGCGGGGTGGCGGGCTTCTACCTTGCGGCGATGGTGTTCTGGGCGGCGGCGTTCTGGTTGCTGCGGGAACACTGGCTGGCGCTTTTGGCGCTGCTGCCGATGGCGCTGCATCTCATCTGGCAGATCGGGACGTTGCGGCCCGCCGATCCGGCCGATCCGCTGGCCAAGTTCCGTTCGAACCGGTTTGCCGGGTTGCTGATGGCGCTGGCCTGTCTCGTCGCGGGCAATGCGGGGATGTGAGGACTATCGCGGCAGGCGCGCAAAATCGACCGCAGCAATATGGTCGAGCACGCGGGCGCGGACCGCTCGCGCCTCGTCGAGCCTGATGCCGGCAATCGCGAACTTCCCGCCCGCCAGCCCGAAATGCAGACGCGCATAGCCGCGCATCCGGGCCAGCGGACCCTGTGCGATTTCCACGCTGTGCAGGCGTATCCGGGGCGCGGCGGTGAGTTCGGGGGAGAGCAGGCCCACCTGTCCGAACAATGTCGCCTCGTCGAGCGCATGGCGATGCCGCCGCCATTGCAGCCAGCGTGACGCCGCGATCAGCCCGGCGACAAGCACCGGAATCGCGGCAAAGGGCCAGTACGGCGAAACCGCCAGCCCCACCGCGATCAACAACAGCGGAACCGCGCCGATCAGCGCCGCATCGGTGAAGTACCGCGCATCCGGCCTGTGCCAGCGCGTCGCCGCATCGGGCAGGTCGATGCCGGTGATTGCGACGATCCGGGCGATTTCCGCCATTGTGGCAAAGGGCGCGACGACATGGCTCGCGTCCGATTTGTCGCTCGCCAGGCTGACGAAGGACAATCCGTGCCAGCCAAGGAGACGCCGGATCACGCCGGTGCCGATGATTGCGGCCTGCACGCGGTGCAGCGGCATGACCACGTCGCTGCGCGTGAGAAGCCCGCGGCGGCGGCGAAATCCCTTCTCCGTGCGTTCGAGGAGGAAGCGGTAATCGCGAAGGATCGTGCGAACGAGACCGGTCACGAACCCGACGAGCAGCAACGTCCCCAGCCCGAGCACCGCGCCCGCAACGGCCAGCGCGACGCCCGCTGCGGCAACATATTCCCCTTGCTGCCCAATGAGTTCCTTCCAGAAGCTGTCATCCCATATCAGGGGGGAGAGCAGGAATTCGAACTGTTGAAACCCGGCGGCCAGGACCGCGAAGACGAGAAGTGAGAATTCGAACGCGCCGAAGGTGACGAGCCGCCTGTTGTCCATGGCGAAAACAGTCTGCGCCGATTCGGTTGCGGTGGGCGGCGATGCGCCGTCCGTGCCATCGCCGCCCCGATCCCGTGCCGGGCCGCCATCCCCGGACACGCGCGCGCGGGCATCGCGGACCTGCTCGCGCAATCGTGCGCCTTCTGCCGCGGTGACATAGGCGAGGGTGACCTCCTCCTTGCCGCCGGCACCGGTCTCGAACTGCACCTCGACCAGCCCGAACAGGCGCGAAAGCAGCGTTTCCGACAGGCTGACGTCCTGTATCCGGTCGTAGGGGATGGACCGCGCCTCTTTATTGATAAGCCCGCGTTCGACACGAATATCGTCTGTCCCCACGCGATAGCCAAGCTGCCGCCAGGAAATCCATGCGCCGCCGACGACCGCGATCACGACGATGACCGGCGCGATCCAGATGACCCAGTCGGGCACATCCTCGCGCAGCGCGCCGAATGCCAGCGCCGCGATGCCGAGCGCGCCCTGCCACACGCCCTTCGCCGCGCGCACGGCAATGCCATAGGGATGCGTGCGCATCAGCGCGCCGTCGTCGGCCCCATCGCTCATCCCGCTTCGCCGTCGGCGATGAAGGCGCGGATCGTTTCCCGCATGGCGAGCGCATCGTCGTGGCGGAGCCCCGGCAGCGCGACCGATGCATTATGCGTGCCCGCCGTATGCACCACCAGCGTGGCGAGCCCGAACAGCCGCTCGATCGCCTCCGCATTGACGTCGATATGCTGCACCCTGCCAAAGGGAACCACCGTATCGCGCCGGTTCCACCATCCGCGCACCACGCGCAACCGGTCGCGCGTCAGGCGGTAGCCCATGCGCCGGTAGCGGCGGCGCGGCATCACCGCGACAAAGCCAAGCAGCAGGAGCGCGACCGGCGCAATGATCGCGCCTGTGGGCAGCGGGGCGGCAATCTCCGCGCCAATCGCCGCGACGGCCAGCGGCACGATCATCAAGATCGCGCGCACCCGCAACACCTTGATCATGTTCGGGTGCAGCGGATCGAGCGTGTTTTCATCCATTATCGCGTCCCCTCATTCCGCGGCGAGCAATTCCTCCGCCCCGCCCAGATCCACGCTGACCAGCCGGGACACCCCCTGTTCCACCATGGTCACGCCGAACAGGCGGTGCATCCGGCTCATCGTCACGGCATTATGCGTCACGATGAGATAGCGCGTTCGCGTCTCGCGCACCATCGCCTCGAGAAGATCGCAGAACCGATCGATATTCGCATCGTCCAATGGCGCATCCACCTCGTCCAGCACGCAGATCGGCGCCGGGTTCGTCAAGAACAGCGCGAAGATCAGCGCGACCGCCGTCAGTGCCTGCTCCCCACCCGACAAAAGCGTGAGCGATTGCAGTTTCTTACCCGGCGGTTGTGCATAGATTTCGAGGCCGGCCTGCAACGGATCGTCGCTGTCGACGAGGGCGAGATGCGCCTGCCCCCCGCCGAACAGCGTCGTGAACAGCGAACGGAAATGTCCGTCCACCGCGTCGAAGGCGGCCCGCAATCGTTCGCGGCCCTCGCGGTTCAGGCTGCCGATCGAACCGCGCAGGCGATGGACCGCCTCGGCAAGATCGGCCTGCTCCTGCGCGCTGGTGCCCTGCTGCGCCTCGGCTTCGGCGAGTTCGTCCGCCGCGACGAGATTGACCGCGCCCAGCCGTTCGCGCGCCGCGACGTGGCGGTCGAGCGTGTCGCTCTCGCCCTGCGCCGTGCCGACATCGTCCTTCTCGAACGCGGCGCGCTCGGGGAGGAGGGGCGGCGGACATTGGAACCGCTCTCCCGACTGGCGGGCGAGTTCGCCGCGGCGCGCTTCCTCGTTCTCGGCGCGGGCGGCGGCACCGGCGCGATGTTCGCGGGCCTGCGACACCGCTTCGTTCGCGGCGGTGAAGGCCGTCTCGCCCGCGCGGGCGGCCTCGGCAGCGGCGGCATGGGCGCTTTCGGCGGCAGCCAACTCGCCGGCAAGCCGATCGCGGGCCGTTTCGGCCTCGGCAATTTCGCGGTGCAAGGCGTCGGGCCGGGCGGCGGTGATCGCGCGCTCCTCCTCGATCTGTTCGCGCCGGCGGGTCATCCCGGCCAGCCGCTTTGCCGCGTCGCCGGCCCGCGCCTGCCATCCGCGCATGTCGCTGCTGAGGCCGATGACGCGTTCGCGGCCCACGGCCAGCTGCTGTTCCAGTGCGGCAAGCTCCGCCATCGCGGCCTGCATCGCGGTGCGAGCGGTGTCGTTCGCCTTCTGCGCCGCGTCGTGGACGGCGCGTTGAGCCGCAGGGTCGGGCAACCGGGCGCGCGCCGCTTCCGCCTCATCGCGATGCTTCACGGCGGCGGCAATCTGCGTGTCGAGTTCGGCCAGCCTCTCGGCCAGTTCCTCGGCAAGGCGGGCGTGTCGTTCGACCGCGCTTTCGGCCTGGTCGCGGGCGCGCAGGGCGCTGCGCTGTTCTTCTGCGGCCTGCGCAAGGGTGCGCTCCGCCGCGCCGCGCCGCTCGCCCGCCTGGCGCAGCGCATCATTCGCAGCCGCCGCCTCGGCCTCCGCCCGTGCCACCGCATCCGTCAATTCCGGCAGCCGCGCGGCAAGCGCGTCGAGGCGGTTGGCCGCCTCCAGCCGCGCTGCCTCCGCCGCACCTTCGCCCCGCGCCACGAACCCGTCCCACCGGCGCAGGGCACCCGCCATCGTCACCAGCCATTCGCCGGGCGCCAGCGCGTCCCCGTCGTCGCGTTCCGCCACCCGGACCAGCGCAAGCCGCGCGCGCAATTCATCGGGCGCATCGCGGACATGGTCGGCAAGGCTGCCGGGAATCGCGGGCGGGGGCGGCGCCCCGGTCCAGAACCGACCATCCTCCTCCGCGCCCGGCCGACCCAGCGGCGCGGCGGCATCCCGGCCCAGCACTGCGGCGAGCGCCCGTTCGTAGCCCGGCTCGGCTGCGAGCGCGTCGATGGCGCGGCGCTGTCCCTTCTGCCGGTCGCGGGCCTTTTCCCGCGCGATCCTGTCGTGGTCGAGCGCGTCATGCTCACGCGCGACGCCGGCCAGTTCCGCCTTCGTCGCCGACAGCGCGCCGGCGGCATCGTCGCGCGCGCTGCGCAAGCCTTCCCGCGCGGCGCTTTCCTGTTCGAGCGTATCCCGCGCCCCGTGCAAAGCGGCCTCTGCGCGCTCCACGCGCTCGCCCGCCTCGGCCAGCGCGGCGGCGAGGGCGGCGGCATCGCCGGCCCCGGCGGCCTTCTCGGCGCGCTGCTCCTTTTCCCGTCGCAACCGGGCCAGCGTCTGCTCCGCCTGTGCCACCGCCGCCTCCGCCACGCGCCAGTCCGCCTCGACCCGTGCCTGTTCCGCCATGGCCTGCGCGAGGGTCAGTTCCGCCTGGCGCGCGTCGCGTTCGGCCCGTTCCTGCGCCTGGACGAGGGCGGGGCGTCTGGCCTCGTCCCCGGCCAGCTTCGCCTCCGCATCCTTGACCTCGCGTTCGAGCCGGCCAATCGCATCGGCAGCATCGCGCGTGGTGCGGTTGGCATCGCCCTCGTCCGCCTCCATCCGCGCGTGCTGCCGGTCGAGATCGGCAAGCTTTTCCTCCGCTGCCTCCAGCTTTCCGGTGAGCACGGCGAGCATGTTCGCCTGCGCATTGAGATCGTCGCGCCGGTCGGCCACGATCTCGCGCGTCGCGGCGAGCCGTTCGGCGCCCTCGCGCTGCGCTTTCGTCGCGGTGTTGAGCGTGTCCTGCGCCGCGGCGACGTCGGCCTCCGCCTGCCGGGCGGCGGCGCGCGCGGTGTCCGCCGCGATCGCCGCATCGCGCCACCGGGCAAAGAGCAGCCGCGCCTCGCCCTTGCGGATCGTGTCCGACAATTCGCGGTATTTTTCGGCGGCCTTCGCCTGCCGCCGCAAGGTGCCGATCCGGCTGTCGAGCTGCGCCAGCAATTCGTCGAGCCGCTGAAGATTGGCCTCTGTTGCGCGCAGCTTGTTTTCCGCGTCGCGCCGCCGGACGTGAAGCCCGGCGATCCCGGCCGCTTCCTCCAGCATTTCGCGACGCTGCGCCGGCTTGGCCGCGATGACGGCGGCGATGCGGCCCTGGCTGACGAGAGCGGGGCTGTGCGCGCCGGTCGCCGCGTCGGCGAACATCAGCGATACGTCCTTTGCCCGCACGTCCCGCCCGTTCAGGCGATAGGCGCTGCCCGCATCCTTTTCGATGCGGCGCATGACCTCCATGTCCTCGCCATCGTCGGTTTCGGCGAGCAGTACGACCTCGGCGAAATTGCGCGCCGGGCGGCGCTGCGTCCCGGCAAAGATCACGTCCTCCATGCCGGAACCGCGCATGGATTTGGGGCTGGATTCGCCCATGACCCAGCGCAACGCCTCGAACAGGTTGGACTTGCCGCAGCCGTTGGGGCCGACGACGCCGGTCAGGCCGGGCTCGATATGCAGTTCGGTCGGTTCGACGAAACTCTTGAACCCGCTCAGCCGGAGCCGCCGGAATTGCATCAGCGTGCCCGCTGCGCGCCCGGAATCGCCGGGTCTTCGATCACCGCGCGCCCGCGTTCTGCAACGCGGTCTGCACCTCCGGCCAGGTCAGCGCCTCGATCTTGCGTCCGTTGATGAGGAACGTCGGCGTGCCGGTGATGTCGAATTGCTCGCCCTGCGTCTGCGTATTTTCGGCAAGCTGCGTGGCGGTCGGCGCGTTTTGAAGGCAGGAGATCGCCTGATCGCGCGAAATGCCCCGCGCGGCGAAGAAATCGAACATGCCGGTGATGTCGGCCATTGCGACGTAGCGTTGATTGTCGGGCGCGGAAATCGCGCTTTGATACGCCTGCTCGCCCGCGTTCTGCACCGCCTCGAAGAATTGCGGCTGATTCGCCCAGAACTGGTCGGTGAGCGCGAAATAGCTTTCATCCGCACCGCACCGGGTCAGCATCGCGCCGGTGATGTCGATCGGATCGCGCACGAAATTGCGAAGCTCGAAACTCACGCGGCCGGTATCGACATATTCGGTGCGCAGCGGCTCCATCGCAGCGGCGGAAAATTCGGCGCAATGGCTGCAGGTGAGCGAGCCATATTCGACCAGCTTGATCGGCGCATCGGGGTTGCCCATGATATAGCCGCCCTCGGCCGTCTGGCTGATCGTCTCCGACCAGCTCTGGCCTTCGGGCGCCGTGACGCTGGCGACCGGTTCGCCATTCGCCGCGCTCGGACCTGCGGCCTCCTCTTCGCCCGAACCGCAGGCAGCGAGAGCGAGGATGAGCGGAGCGGCCAAAAAGGCGGTCTTTGCGGGCAGGCGGGTCATGATCGGGCAATATCCTCGTATGACGGACAAAGGGATGTCTTTCCCCCATGAATAGCCCATTCGCGGCACGAGGCAAACGCCATGCCGCGCGGCCCCGCGATTGTCCACAACGGGCCGGTTGGACGAGGGAAACGCCTCAGGGCAGGATGCGCGCGTCCAGCACCGGCTTCAACGCGGCCCAGTCGTGGACGCCGGGAAGAAGCGTCCCGTCGATGGCGAAGCTCGGCGTGCCAGTGACGCCAGCCTCGGCATATTGGCGCGTGCGCGTGGCGAGGGTCTGCGCCATGGTATCGTCCGCGATGCAGCGATCGAGCGCCGCCGGGGTATAGCCGCGCCCCTTCATCAGCTCGTACAGCCCCGCATCGCGGGCAAGCGCCTGCCGCCGCGATGCGTTGGTGCCGGTTTCGTAACGCGCCCGCTGTGCAGGCGTGGTCGCGCGGATACGGTCGAGCCATTGCGGCTGCGCCTTCATCAACACGGCGTGGTTCGTGGCGAAATTCGCCGGCTTGCCGCAATTGGCGATCAGCGCCACGGTCAGGTCGAGCGGGTCGCGAACGAGATGGCGAATCTCCACCCCGACATGGCCGGGCCGGGCATAGGCGAGCTTGAGCGTGTCGCCGGCCTCCTGCTCGAAATGTGCACAATGCGGGCAGGTATAGCTCACATATTCGGCGAGCCGCATATCGGCATCGACCCGGCCGATGAGGTGGCCCGCCATCGGCGCGCTCTGCGGGGTCGCACTCTCCTGCGCCGATACGGCGGGGGCGGCGGCCAGGCTCGCGGCCAGCGCAGTGCCGAGAAATGCCGAGATCATGCGCATCAGTTCTTCGTCCTGTTCCCTGCCGATTCCATCGAGCGTGCCAGCGATTCCAGCACGGTGCGAAGTTCCGGATCGCCAATATCGCGCAGTGAGTCGCCCAGTTCCATCGAAATCGGTTTGAGCGATGGGGGCGCCGCCAGCCTTGCCCCATTGTCCTTCGGCGGCTGAACCGCGCCTTGCCGGATCTTCACCCGCTGTATCGCGCGATAGCCGAAGAACCGGTTCACCCGCTCGATAATGTCGGGCACGACATGCTGAATGAGCGGGGCATGCGCGGGCAGCACCACGAGGTTGAGCGTGCCGTGCGCCTTTTCGCCGGGGGGAAAGCGGATGGATTCGGGCGCGGTGACGCGCGCGTGTTCGGCCCCGACAATCTCGGGCCAGCGCGTGACGATGCTCGACTGCACGAAACCGAAGCGGCGAAACGCGGTCCGCCCGATCTGCGGCATGAGATCGGCAATCGGCTTCGCCCCGCCGCCGCGCGGACGCTCATACGGCTTCGCAGCGGCCTTGCGCGGTTTGGCAGGTTTGGTGGAGTCGCTTTTCATGGATGCACCGCCCATGCCATAGAACCGGGCGTGAAGACCAGTTCCCAGATGTTCGAACCCGATCCCATGCCCGCGCGCCTGTTGCTGTCATGGTACGATGCCTTTGCGCGCGATCTGCCGTGGCGTACCCCGCCCGGTTCGCAGGCGCGGCCCGATCCCTACCGCGTGTGGCTGTCGGAAATCATGTTGCAGCAGACCACGGTGGCCGCCGTGCGCCCCTATTTCGCGCAATTCACCGCGCGCTGGCCCGATGTGGACGCGCTCGCGGCGGCGGACGACGATGCGATCATGGCGGCGTGGGCGGGGCTGGGCTATTATGCTCGGGCGCGCAACCTGCTCGCCTGTGCAAGGGCGGTAAGCCTGCGTGGCGGCTTTCCCGATACGGAGGAGGGGTTGCGCGCCCTGCCCGGCGTCGGCGCCTATACCGCGGCGGCGATTGCGGCGATCGCGTTCGGCAGGCGGGCGGTCGTCGTCGATGCCAATGTCGAACGGGTGGTGTCGCGCCTGTTCGCAATCACGGAACCGCTCCCGAAATCGCGCCCCACGATCCGCGCCGCAACGGACGCGATCACGCCCGTCATGCGCGCCGGCGATTTTGCGCAGGCGATGATGGACCTCGGCGCGACGATCTGCACGCCCAAGGGGCCGGATTGCCCCGGATGTCCGCTAAACGCCGGTTGCTTGGGGCGCGAACAGGGCGTGGCCGCCGAGCTGCCCCGCAAATTGCCGAAGAAACCCCGGCCCGACCGCCGCGGCACAGCGTTCCTAGCCTTGCATGACGGTGCTGTTCTCCTCGTCCGGCGGGCGGGGCGGGGGATGCTCGGCGGGATGTGGGCCTTGCCCGACGATGGCTGGGCAGCGGGGCAGGACGGGGACGGCATGGCCCCGTTTACGGCCGATTGGACCAGGGCGGACGGGACCGTCGATCATGGCTTTACCCATTTTGCCCTTTCGCTCTCGGTCATGAGGGCGGAGGTCGCGACCCGGCGCAATCTTCCGGAGGGCCAGTGGTGGCCTCTCGACCGGATCGCGGAGGCCGGGCTGCCGACATTGTTTGCAAAGGCGGTGCGGCTGGCGCTTTGCGATACGGCGGATTAGGGATGGTGGCCGAGAGGAACCGCACCATGTCCACCCCCGCCGCCGCAAAGCCCTGTTTCATCGACCGTGCCGACCATTTGCGCGGGGATGGCGACGCCATCGCTGCGCTGCTGCGGGGCGATGCGCGGCTTTTGTCGATGGCCGGCATGGCCCCCGATTTCGATGCGCAGGACCGGCTGCGCTGGACCGCGCTGTCCGATGCGCCGGAGGGGGCAGAGCTGGTGTTCCTCGGTCTCGATGGGGAGCGGGGCTGTTTCGCGGCGGTCCCGGCGATCAGCGATCCCGTGCCGATGCGCGCCGTGCGCGACTTGGCCGCGCGGCTGCATTCCGATGAGTTCGCCGTGTTCGCCTGCGCGCGGAGCATGGCCGACTGGCACGCGCGCCATCGGTTCTGTGCCGTGTGCGGCGCGCCGACGCGTATCGCGCGGGGCGGGTGGCAGCGGGACTGCACCGATCCGGCCTGCGCCGCGACGCATTATCCCCGCTCCGACCCGGTGGCGATCATGACCGTGGAACACCGCCGCCCCGATGGCGAACGCGTGCTGTTGCTCGGGCGGCAGGCGGGCTTTCCCGATGGCATGTATTCCGCGCTCGCCGGCTTTGTCGAACCGGGCGAAACGCTGGAGGATGCGGTCGCGCGCGAAATCATGGAGGAGGCGGGCGTCCGCGTCCGCGACGTCACCTATCGGGCGAGCCAGGCCTGGCCGTTTCCCTCGCAATTGATGCTGGGCTGCCATGCGCATGCCGACGATGACCGTATCACCGTGGACGAGAACGAGCTGGAGGATGCGCGCTGGTTCACGCGGGCGCAGATCGCCGACGCGCGCGATGGAAAGGCGAGCGCGGGATTTTCGATGCCGCCTGCCTATGCCATCGCGCATCGGCTGATCTGCGAATGGTGGGAGCGGGGCTGAACCCGCTGCGCCCGGCGGTTCAGTCCGCGCGTTCGGACTGTATCGCGGCGCGGGTCTTTTCACCCTTTTGCGCGTCCTGTGCGGGCTGATCCTGTCCGGTGACGCGTTCGACCTGATTTTCGGGGGTGAAGGCGTTCTTCTCCTCCGCGCGTTTACCCACGCGGCGTTCCAGGTCGCCGCGCCGCGGAGCCTTGCTGCGACGGGGTGGCCTGTTCCTGTGCGGCGTCGATGATGTCATTGTCGGGGTGACGCGATTGGCGTTCTGGCATGTGCTTTCTCCTTTACCCGGTCAACGGGCCGGGGAGGGCACACGTTCCGTCGTTCTCGCTCAGACGAGGCCCAGCTTCGTCAGACGGTTGAGCAGCCGGCCCGGAAGCACGTCGCCCGGATCCGCGCCCTCGGGAAGGTCGCGCGGCGCGTCCGCCTCCTCCAGATAGCGCCAGCCTTGATGCGCACGCTTGGGCCGGGTTTCCACCGCGATCAGTTCGGGGGCGAGCACGATGTCATACCGGCCATCCTCACGCTTTTCGAAGGCGCGGATCTCGCTCCTCCCGACGATGGCATGGTCCACGATCCAGTAGAGCGAGCCGCCGATCATCTCCTCGTGCCGCTTCGGGATGTAGCGCGTGTTGATGCGAAACTCGGCCTCGTGCGCGGCGATCCGCTGGCGCAGGCCGTCGACGCCATTGGCGCGAAAGGCGATCTTGGTCATGTTGAGCGGCATGATGCGTATCTAGGGAGCAGCGGCGCCATGTGCCAGCGCCGCGCGTTTCATCCCGTCAGCCCGCTCGCCACCGCGAGGCCGAGAAACGCGAAGAAACCCATGGAATCCGTGATCATCGTGACGAACACGGACGAGGCCACGGCGGGATCCTGGTTCATCCGGTCGAACAATACCGGCACCGCAACGCCGGCGAAACCGGCGGTGACGATATTGATGACGACCGCCGCCCCGATCACCGCGCCCAGCATCGGGGTGAAGATGAACGCCGTCGCCGCCCCGATAAGCACCGCGACCGTCCCGCCATTGAGCAGGGCGACCCGCATTTCGCGCCATATCACGCGCCGGGTGTTTGACCGGGTAAGCTGATTGGTGGCGAGCGCGCGCACCGCGACCGCCATCGTCTGCGTCCCCGCATTGCCGCCGATGCTGGCGACGATGGGCATGAGCACGGCGAGCGCGACGAGACGCTCGATCGCGGCGCCGAAGCTCGCGATGATGAGCGAGGCGATGAGCGCCGTGCCCAGATCTGCGATGAGCCAGCGCACACGCTCGGTATAGGATTGGCGAATCGGCTCGTTGATGTCGCCTTCGCCCGCGCCGGACATGAGCAATGCGTCCTCGCCCGCCTCTTCCGACATGATGTGGACGATGTCGTCTGCGGTAATCTGGCCCAGCAACCGGCCCGACCCGTCGACCACGGCGGCGGAAATGAGGGCGTATTTCTGAAAGCGGAGCGCGACCTCTTCCTGGTCCATCTCGACGGGGATCAAGGTCTGGTCCCGCTTCATCACGTCGGAAATCGCGATATTGCGCGGGACGCGAAGGATCCACGACAGCTGACACGTGCCGACCGGGCGGTGCGCGGGATCGACGACGAACACTTCCCAGAACTCGGTAGAAAGATCGGCATTTTCGCGCAGGTAATCGATGAGGTCGCCGACGGTGATATGTTCGGGCACCGCGACCAGATCGCGCTGCATCAGGCGGCCTGCCGATTCCTCGGGAAAGGACAGCGCGCTTTCGATGGCGGCGCGGTCGCCGGGGTCCATCTCGGCAAGGACGGCGTCGCGGTCGCTCTCGTCCAGATCCTCGATCAGGGCGACGGCGTCGTCGGTTTCGAGCTGTTCGGCGATCTGCGCGACGGCATCGGGCGACAGTGCGGCGATAAGCTCGTCGCGCACGTGCTCGTTCAGCTCGGCGATGACCTCGCTGTTCATCAGCTCGGCAATGGCGGCGCCCAGCGCGGGGCGTTCCTCGCGGGCAAAAATCTCGAACAGATCGGCGATGTCCGCGGGGTGGAGCGGTTCGACCAGATCGTAGACGCGCTGCCGCTCGTCTTCCTCGAGCGCCTCGCGCACTTCCTCGACGAATTCGGGCCTCAGCCGGTCATCCTCGTCAAGCCGTTCCTCACGCGCGTCGAGATCGGCGGCGAGGCGCGCGGCCTCCCCTGCGGAATCGTCCATCATGGCGTGTTCGTCGCGGTCCATCGGCCACGAGGGATAGGCGGCGGGGCCATTAAATCAACCGCGAAGCGCGCCTCGGCCGCATTGTGGAAAAACCTGTCGACAAGTTCCGGGAAAAACTTGGTAAAACGCGGGGATGACTTTGCGGACGCCCTTCCTATATCGGGGCCAGCCAATGGCGGGGCGTTCCCGCCCGATTAGTATCAGGAGATTGCATGGCCGACGAAACACTGACCTTCACGCTGGACACCGGCAATGGCGAGGGCGGCGATGTCGTCATCAAGCTGCTTCCCGACATCGCGCCCAACCACGTCGCCCGGATCAAGGAGCTGGCGAGCGAAGGGTTCTATGACGGGGTGAAGTTCCACCGCGTGATCCCCGGATTCATGGCGCAGGGCGGCTGCCCCAACGGCACCGGCATGGGCGGATCGAAGAAGCCGGACCTGAAACAGGAATTCAACGATCACAAGCATGTGCGCGGCACCTGCTCGATGGCGCGCACGCAGGATCCGAACAGCGCGAACAGCCAGTTCTTTATCTGCTTCGACGATGCAAGCTTCCTCGACCGGCAATATACCGTCTGGGGCCAGGTCGAGAGCGGCATGGACCATGTCGACGCATTGCCCAAGGGCGAGCCGCCGCGCGAACCCGGCACGATCGTCAAGGCGACGGTGGGCTGATCCCACGCCGCACGATGTGAAAAAGGCCGCGGGGGCGATCACCCCTGCGGCCTTTTTTCTGGCGTTACAGCTTCGCGTTTACCAGCCAGTCGTGAAAAATGCGCACCTGCCGGTTTTCGAGCGCGCGCGGGCGGCACACGAACCAGTAGCTGTACGGGCTTTCCACCTCCAGATCGTAGAGCGGGGCCAGCCGCGCATCGTTGGAGCGGGACAGATGGTCCCCGTGCATGATCGCCACGCCGAGCCCCTGCGCCGCGGCTTCGAGAATGAGCGGGCCGCTGTCGTAATGATCGACGGTGGGGCGGTGGCGCGGCAGTAGCCCGGCGGCCTTGCGCCACGCTTCGAAACTGCGCTCCATATCCGAATGGACGAGGAAGTTCTGCTTCGCCAGGAGATCGGGGTCGGGCGTATCGCCCAGCATCGCCACAAGCTCGGTCGAGGCGATGGCATGGACCCGGTTCTGGTCGAGTTGCACCATGTGCAGCGACGGGTCCGGCCCGTCGGACAGGATGATCGCGGCATCGAGCGTATCGCCGAGCCGCGGCACCGGATGCGACGAGCTTTCCATGTCGATATGCAGCGCCGGATACAGCCTCCGCAATTCGCGCATCCTCGGCACGAGCCTCTGCGCCGCGAAGAGTGGCATCACCGCGAGGCGCAGGCGCAGGAGCCGCGAATCGCCCATATGCGTGCCGATCTTCTCGGCCAGCTCGTCGAGCGCGGGGGCGACCGCATCGAACAGGCTCTGCCCATCCTCGGTCAGCTTCATCGCCTGATGCTGCCGCAGGAAGAGCTTCTTGCCCACGAAATCCTCAAGCGCGGTGACCCGGCGCGACAGCGCGGACGGGGACAGCGCCAGCTCGTTCGCCGCCGCCTTCGCCGAACCGAGCCGGACGATGCGGACAAACGCCTCGAGACTGCGCAGCGGGGGGAGGCGGCGCGTCGCCATCAGCCTTCGGCCTCTTCGTCCGCGTCGGTTTCGGGCACGGGCGGATGCAGCCGCAGCCGTTCGACATGGCGTTCGTCGCCGGCGATGATCTCGATCCGCCAGCCGCTGTCATGGTGGAGCACGCTGCCGACCTTGGGCACTTCCTCCGCCAGCACGAACGCCAGCCCGCCGAGCGTGTCCACCGACCCTTCGATGACGGCGAGCTCTGGATCGACGCGGCGCGCGACCTCGGTCAGTTCGGTCCGGGCATCGGCGTCCCAAATGCCGCCGTCGATCGGCACGAGCTGCTCGACCGGGGCATCGTCGTGTTCATCCTCGATATCGCCGATGATCTCCTCGACCAGATCCTCGATCGTGATGACCCCGTCGGTGCCCGAATATTCGTCGACCACGATGGCGAGATGGACCCGGTGCGAGCGCATGTCGGCCAGCACGTCCAGCGCCCCGCGCGCCTGCGGCACGTAGACCGGCTGCCGCATGAGCACGGTCCAGTCATCGGGCGGGGTTTCCCCGATGGCGAGGAAGGGGAACACGTCCTTGATCAGCATCATGCCGATCACGTGGTCGAGCGATTCGGCATAGACCGGGATGCGCGAATGGCCGTGTTCGGCAAAGGTCGCGACCAGCTCGGCCCAGCTTGCGCTGCGTTCGATGGCGATGATCTCGCTGCGGGGGATGGCGACGTCGTCGGCGTCGTTCTCGCTGAAATGCAGGAGATTGCGGAGCATCTGCCGTTCGGTCTGCGACAGGTCGCCATTGGCATGATCGGCCGCGGTGTCGCGATCCTCCTCATGCTCGTCGATGGCTTCCTCGATCTGCTCGCGCAGCGATCTTTCGCCTTCATTGTCGAAGAAGGCGCGTATGCGATGCCACAACGCCCTTCGGTCAGGCTCCGGGTTGCGAGTATCGCCAGATTGGCTGCCGTCCGGCATCGTCGTGTCTTTCATCCTCGGTCATCGAACCGTCCGCCGCAGGGGACCGGCTCTTTTTCAAATATCGCGATCCGCATAGGGATCGTCGATCCCCAATGCGGCCAGTGCCCTGATTTCGAGCGCTTCCATCGCCTCGGCCTCTTCGTCCCCATCCTCATGATCGAAACCGGCGAGGTGGAGGAGGCCGTGAATCAGCAGATGCGTTGCATGATCTGCAAGCGCAACCTGTTTCTCATCCGCCTCGCGCCTGCATACACCATGCGCCATGATGATGTCGCCCAGCATCACGGGCGCGCCGGGCCGTTCGGCGGCACGCAGCAGCTCTTCGCGCGCGATCATCGGAAAGCTCAGCACGTTGGTCGGCCTGTCCTTCGCGCGCCATTCCTGGTTGAGCGCGTGGACTTCCTCGTCCTCGCCCATGACGACGCTCACCAGAATCTCGGAATGCGCCAGCTCGGGCAGGACATGCGCCACGGCCCGCGCGGCCGCGGCACAGCGCGCCTCCCAATCGGTGTCCTGACCCCAGACGGGATCGACGTCGAGTTCGATCGTGGCGGCGGACATGCGCGTCAGCCCTGCTGCCCTTCATACGCCTCGACGATGCGGCCCACGACAGGGTGACGCACCACGTCGGCGGCGGTAAAGCGCGCCATCCCGATGCCTTCCACCCCTTCGAGCCGTTTGACCGCGTCGGCGAGCCCGGAAAAGCTGTCCCCGCCCGGAATGTCGACCTGTTTCGGGTCGCCGCACACCACCATGCGGCTGTTCTGGCCAAAGCGGGTGAGGAACATCTTCATCTGTGCAGGCGTGGTATTCTGCGCCTCGTCGAGGATGACGAACGCATCGGCCAGCGTGCGCCCGCGCATGAAGGCGATGGGCGCGATCTCGATCTCCCCGCTGGCGAGGCGGCGTTCCACCTGTTCGGGCGGCATGCAATCGTAAAGCGCGTCGTAAAGCGGGCGGAGATAGGGGTCGACCTTCTCCTTCATGTCGCCGGGCAGGAAGCCGAGCCGTTCGCCCGCCTCGACCGCGGGGCGCGAGAGGATGAGCCGCTGCACGCTTCCGGTGATGAGCTGCGCGACCGCCTGCGCGACGGCGAGATAGGTCTTGCCCGTGCCCGCCGGGCCGAGCGCAAAGATGATGTCGTTGCTGGTGAGCGCGCGCATGTAGTCGATCTGCGCCGCCGAACGCGGGGCGATGGTCTTCTTGCGCGTGCGGATCATCACCGGCGGGCGTTTGTCATCGCCGCGCACGATCCCGTCGAGCGTGGGTTCGTCCGACATCGCGATGAGCGATCTGACCGCCCCGGCGTCGAGTTCGAAACCGCTTTGAATCCGTTGATGCATGGCCTGGAGGACGTCGCGGGCGCGTTCGACCGCATCCTCGCTGCCTTCGATCTGCACGCGATTGCCGCGCGCTGCGATATACACGCCGAGCCGGTTTTCGATGCGGACCAGATTGGCATCGAACTGCCCGAAAAGCGCGGCCAACACGCCGGGGTTGTCGAACTCCATCTCCGTGCGCGAACGATGGCCTGCGGGGCCGGCGGCGATGGGGTCGTAGGGGCTGTTTTCGTCCGTGCCGGACATGCGCGCCTGTTTGCGGCTCACTGAGTTTCCTTGTCTGTGTCCGCCCCGATCATCCGGGGCGAATCGTCATCATGTGAATGTAGGCGCCGCAAGCGCGGTGACAAGGACATGTGTCGCCACTGCTCAACGCGCGCGGCCCGCGACAACGGTTTCGCCCGCCGCGAGCAGCAAATCGCCATTGGGTCCAACGACATAGGCCGGATCGGCGGAAAGCACGCGCAGCAGGCGGCGCTGCGCCTCCGACGGCGCGGCGGTACCGGGACAGGCGCGGCTTTCGACATCGCGGAGAACAAGCGTACCGGCCTGCCCATCGACCCTGCCCGAAATCGCATCCGGGCACCCGATATCCACCGAAAGCCGCCCCTCCGCCACGCGCAGCAGCACCGGCGAACCATCCGGCGACGACAGCATCAGCGCGAATTCCCGACCCTCGATCGCCGGGGCGGGAAAGCTGTCGCGCGCCGGTCCGTCCGGAACGAGGATGGCCCGGTGCCCGCCGCCCGCAATCGCGATCCGGCCATCGCCATCGCGGCCGATGGCGGGGCGCGCGGTCAATATGGCAGACAGCGCGTTGTCCGGTCCATCGGGCGGGCAATTGACGAGCGTGGACGGCCCGCGCAGCACCGCGAGGCTGTCGCCGGTCGCGATATACAGACCCTCGTGATGGTTGCAGCCATCCCATGACAGGGTCGTTTGCGTAAAGCGGACGGAGCTTTCGCCAAAATCGTCCGGGGGCGCCGCATCGTCGAGCGAGACGAGCCGGAAGCGCCCCTCGATACCGGCGAAGGTTCCGCGCGCGAAGCCGGCGGGCAGGGCGGGCGCCGCCGCGTCCCCGGTCGTAGCCGTTGTCGCCGCAGCCACGGGCGCAGCCGGCGGCGTATCCTCCGCCCGATCCCCGCATGCCGACAGCAGCACGGCCAGGGGTAGCATCGACGTCCCTGCCGCCCATGCCGCGGCCCGGCGCATCACGCGTCCACGGTGTCCAGCCGGCGCGCGGCAAGGCTGTTCGGTCCGGCCTGTTCCAGCTCCACCGTCACCAGGTCACCGATTTCGGCGTCCCCTGTGAAATAGGCGGATTGCAGCCAGGGCGTCTTGCCGATCCACTGGCCGTCGCGGCGACCCTTGCGCTCGACCAGAATGTCGCAGCGCTTGCCGACCGTGCTTTCGTTGAACGCTTGCGAATGCACGGCGAGCAGGGATTGCAGCCGTTGCAGCCGCTCGTCCATCACGGCCTCGGGCACCTGTGCGTCCATGGTGGCGGCGGGCGTGCCGGGGCGCGGGCTGTATTTGAAGCTGAACGCGGCGGCATAGCGGATGTCGTCCACCATGCGCAGCGTCTCCTCGAACTCGGCATCGGTTTCGCCGGGAAAGCCGACGATGAAATCGCCCGAAATCGCGATGTCGGGCCGGACCTCGCGGAATTGTTCGATCACGCGGACGTAGCTTTGCGCCGTGTGGCTGCGGTTCATCGCGGCCAGCACCCGGTCGCTCCCCGACTGCACCGGGAGGTGGAGATAGGGCATCAGCTTGTCGAGCTCGCCATGCGCGGCGATCAGGCCGGGGGTCATGTCGTTGGGATGGCTGGTGGTATAGCGGATGCGGGCAAGGTCGGGCAGGGCGGCCAGCGCGCGGACCAGCCCTTCGAGACCGACCGTCCGGCCCCTGTCATCCTCGCCCCGCCAGGCATTCACGTTCTGACCGAGCAGCGTAATCTCGCGCGCGCCGCCATTGACGAGCCGCTTCGCCTCCTCCACCAGATCGGCGAAGGGGCGGCTGATTTCCGCGCCGCGGGTGTAGGGCACCACGCAATAGGTGCAGAATTTGTCGCAGCCTTCCTGCACGGTGAGGAACGCCGACGGTGCACGCTTGCGCCGGGCGGGGAGCGCGCCGAATTTCGCGATCGCGGGCATGTCGGTGTCGGTCACGCGCTCACCCTTCACCGCACGGTCGATCATCTGCGGCAGCCGGTGATACGCCTGCGGGCCGACCACCATGGAGACGCCGGGGCTGCGCGCCATGATCTCCTCGCCCTCGGCCTGGGCGACGCATCCGGCGACGGCGATCATCGGTTCGCGGCCCGATTTCGCGCCCGCCTTGCGCAGGCGGCCAATGTCGGAATAGACCTTTTCGGCGGCTTTCTCGCGGATGTGGCAGGTGTTGAGAACGACGAGATCGGCCTCCTCGCCCTCCGCGGCGGGAACGATGCCCTGCTCGCTCAGCATCTCGGCCATGCGTTCGCCGTCATAGACGTTCATCTGGCAGCCGAAGCTTTTGACTCGGAAATTTTTCGGTGCGGCTTTGGTCATGCGCCGCCGCTTACACCCAATCGCCATTTCGCGAAAGGGAGTGGCGAGGGCGCGTCCTTACCGCGCGCGGCTGCGGTCGAGCGCCTCGTCCAATACGTCTTGCGCCGCGCGGGTCATCGCCTTGCGCCCGTCGAGCGCGTCGCCGGAGAGCGGGGCGAGAAAGCGCACCGTCACCGCGACAGGCGTCCGGCCCGCGACGATGCGCAGGAAATTGCGCAGGCCCGGCTCGTCCCCGACCCAGCAGACCGCGGGCGCGTCGGGGCCGTAATCCATGAAAACCGGCTGCACCGAAACGCCGGGCGGTACCGGGTCGATCGCGGACAGGAGCGCACTTTTGAGCGGGAGCATCTCGTGCCCGTTGGCGGTCGTGCCCTCGGGAAAGAGGACGAGCGTGTGCGACACGTCGAGCGCGTCACGGATGCTGTCGGCCTGCTCGCCCACGGTCTGCCGCCGCGACCGGGCGATGAACACCGTGTCGTTCATGTCGCACAGCCATTTGAGCGGACCGACACCGGCGAGCCCGTCATGCGCCACAAAAGCCGCCCCCGACACGCGGGCCAGCACGAGAATATCCATCCAGCTGACATGATTGGCGATGAGGATGCGCCGCCCCGATGCCGGTACCCCGTCGGTGTGGACGCGAATGCCGGCGATGCGCGCAATGCCTGATAGAAACGCGGGCGGCACCCGGTTCGGCATGCGGAGCAGGCGGGAGAGGTAATAGGCCGGCACGCACATCGCGAGCCATACCAGCATCGCCGCAATGCGCGGCACCACGCGCCAGTCGGACAGCGACAGCCCGCCGCCCTGCGCCACGATCGGCGCGCCCATGCCTAGTCCCGGTCCAGCCTTACGCCGTAAAGTTCCATGCGGTGATCGACCAGGCGAAAGCCCAGCCGCTCGGCAATCTGGCGCTGCAACGCTTCGAGTTCGGGATCGACGAATTCGACGACCTTGCCGGTTTCCACGTCGATCAGGTGATCGTGATGCGCCTCGGGCGTGGCTTCGTAACGGGCGCGGCCATTGCCGAAATCGTGGCGGTCGAGGATGCCCGCCTCCTCGAACAGGCGGACGGTGCGATAGACCGTCGCGATCGAGATGCGCGGATCGACCGCGCTGGCGCGTTCATGCACCTTTTCCACGTCGGGATGGTCTTCGCTTTCCGACAATACCTTCGCGATCACGCGCCGCTGGTCGGTGATGCGCAGGCCGCGTTCAGCACAGATTGCTTCGAGATCGATAGGATTGGGCACGGGGTATCAACGCCTTTTTCTTCGCGCCGGACCGCCGCAAGAGGGCGGGCCGGCAGTTTGCGGCCAATCATAGACCGCGTCTCCGTCAGTGCAACCGCCCCGTACCCATCGATCACCCGATCATACGACGCGCGGCGCGGGATCAGCTTTTCTTCTTGACCCGCGTGCCAGGCTTGCGACCGAGGCCGATCTTCTTGGCCAGTTCGCGACGCTTTTCCGCGTAATTGGGCGCGACCATCGGATAATCCGCGGGCAGGTTCCAGCGCGCACGATATTCATCGGGCGTCATGTTGTAATGCGTCATGAGATGGCGTTTCAGCATCTTGAGCTTCTTGCCGTCTTCGAGGCAGACGATATAGTCGGGCTTTATCGATGCGCGGATCGATACGGCGGGTTCGGGCGGGGCCTCGTCCTGCTTCACCTCGCCGTCCAGTCCGGCGAGCGCGGCGTGCACCGCGGTGATGAGCGTGGGGACATCGGAAACATCGACGGCATTGTTGCTCACATGAGCGGCCACGATGTCCGAGGTCAAAGTAATGAGGGTTTCCTTCATATCCAGGTCGGACTGTTCCATCTCTCGGACTTTCAAACGGGGGTTAATGATTTGTTTCATACGCGCTTTTTGTTGAGGGGGTCGCGCATGAGGCGTCTGCCACTTAAAGTGCGGAAACGCTTTTACAAGCCTTCGGAGGCGAATCTCATGCAGCAATGCGCCTTAACACGAGCCTAAAACGCGGCAGGTTGGCGAAGTATCGGCAAATAATGATCGCAAGGCGCGCCGAAACGATATTTAATAATAGGGCTGGCTTGCGATGGGTTCGATTGCATAAGTGACGGCGTCGCGCTTGGTTCCGTCGCGGCCCTTATAATATCCGGGCCGGCGCCCCACCGGGCAGAAGCCGATCCCTTCGTAAAGCGCCCGGGCCGGATTGTCGGACCGCATTTCGAGGAAGAGCCGCGCGACGCCCGCGACCGCCGCCCGGTCGATCACGTCGATCAGCAGATGCCGCCCGTAACCGCGCCCCCGCCAGCGCGGCGCCACCGCGATGAGCATGAGCTCCGCCTCGTCCAGAACGGTGCGTACCACGGCGAATCCCGCCGCCTCGCACGATGAGTCGAACGGGCCGTCGAACCGCCCGTCGCTGCGGATGATGGAGTATTGCGTGCCGGGCATGAGCAGACCGCCCGTCAATTGTGCGCGGGTCCATGCCTCCCCGAACGCGGGATCGAACGCGCTTTTCATCACGTCCATCATCGCGTCGATGTCGTCGTGCGGCGGCACGTGGCGCTATCCGGTAAGGGCGGGCGGTTCGATACCGCCGGGCAATTTCGCATCCGGACCGCGCCCGTAAGCCGGGCGGACATCCCCCGTCAGCCGCGCCGCATGCAAAAGGAAGAAGCGCCGTGCATCCGGCAGCATCGGCATCGCCGTACCGGACCCGCGCTGCGCGACCAGCGCCTCTGCCTGATTGCCGGCGACGCGCTCGCATACGATGGCGGCGGCGGCATCGTCGGGGCGCAGCGAACGCACCGCGTCCAGCGGCGCGCCATCGTCGCCGAACGATTGGACGAACCATTCCCCGTGCCCGCCGGTGTTGCACACCGCGACCGGCCCGCCCGCATCGGCGACCGCCTGCGCCGCGACGAGCGCATGCGTATGATAGCCGACCAGCGGAACGCCCCACGCCACGCCCAGCGCGCGCGCGGCAGCAAGCCCGACGCGAATGCCGGTAAAGCTTCCCGGACCCAGCGCGACGGCAATCCGGTTGGCGCGCCCGCGCCCCGGCAATTGCGCGATCATCGGGATCAGCCGTTCGGCATGGCCGCGGCCCAGAACCGCGTGGTCCCCCGCGATCAGCGCATCACCATCGAACAGCGCGGCGGAGCACGCCTCCGTCGCGCAATCGATGACCAGCGTCTTCACGAAACCCGGCCCCGTGCCCGATCAGAGGACGATATTGAACGTCTCGAAATCGGGACGCGGGCTGCGGTCATAGGTGCTGTCCATGTCGCCGTAGCCGAGAGTGGAAATGAAGTTGGGCCGCCAGCGCGGATGATCGCCGAGGAATTCGGCCGTCACCTTGTCCGCGTCGAAGCCCGACATCGGCCCGCAGTCGAGACCGAGCGCGCGGCATGCGATGATGAAATAGGCGCCCTGCAGGCTCGAATTGCGAAAGGCGCTTTCGCGGCGCGCATCCTCATCCTCGAACCAGCTTTTCGCGTCGGTGTGTGGAAACAGCCAGGGCAGCTCCTCGTGAAAGTCGAGATCCATCGCGAGGATGACTGCGACCGGCGCTTGTTCGATCTTGTCGCGATTGCCATCGCTCGCGCAGGCGGCGAGCCGTTTGCGCGCATCGTGTGATGCACACCAGATCAGCCGCGCGGGCAATTGATTGGCCGACGTCGGCCCCATCTTCATGAGGTCCCAGATCCGGTGCAGCATGTCGGGCGCGACCGGCTTGTCGAGATAGCCGTTCATGGTCCGCGCCTCGCGAAAGATGCGATCCAGCGCATGGGCGTTGACGGGCTGGGGAAGGGCGGTGTCGGTCATGATCGGCCTCGAAATTTCTTGAAAAGGGCGCGGGGGTTCAGGCCGCGCGCACTTCGCTCACTTCGGGGACGTAATGTTTCAGCAAACCCTCGATCCCCTGCTTCAGCGTGGCGGTCGAGGACGGGCAACCCGAACACGCCCCCTGCATGCCGAGATAGACGACGCCGTCGTCGAACCCGCGATAGACGATATCGCCGCCATCGGCCGCGACCGCCGGGCGCACCCGCGTTTCGAGCAGGTCCTTGATCTGCGCGATGATGTCGGCGTCTTCCTCCCGGTCGGCGACGACGGGATCGGCTTCGGCCGGCACGGAAAATTCCGCGCCGCCGCCTGCGAACAGAGGCGCTTCGGACACGAAATGGTCGAGCAGGACCGAGACCACCTGCGGCTTCAGCGCGGACCAGTCGGCACCGGGCGCCGCCGTCACCGCCACGAAATCGCCGCCGAACAACACGCCCGTCACATCGCCGAGCGAGAACAGCGCGGACGCCAGCGGCGAGGCTTTGGCCGTTTCGGGGTCGGTAAACTCGCGCGTGCCGGACGGCATCACCTGCCGTCCGGGCAGGAATTTCAGCGTGGAGGGATTGGGCGTGGTTTCGGTTTCGATGAACATGCGTCCGATGTAGAGAGAATGCGCCTGTATTCAAGCGCCATCGTCGTCCCTCGCCAACAGGCCGATGCGGGTATTCAGTGGCGCTTCATCACCCGGCCACCTATATGGCGCCCATGATATTGAACGCCCGCACGGCCATGCGTCTTGCCGTATCGCCCTTCGCCCTCTCGCTCTCCGCTTTCGTGGGGATTGCCGCCCTTTCACCCGCCGCCCATGCGCAGCCCGCCCCGTCCGCCGAGGCGAGCCGCGAATGGCCGCAGGTGGAGGCCGACCGCCCGTGGATCTACCGCGGGAGCGACGTGCCCCCCGATACCGAATGGGATTTTGGCGAGCTGGAAAACGGGCTGCGCTATGCGGTGCGTTTCAACGAGGTGCCGCAGGGGCAGGTGTCGATCCGCGTGCGTGTCGATGCCGGATCCCTGCATGAAACGGAGGATGAGCGCGGCTTTGCGCATCTTCTCGAACATCTGGTGTTCCGGGAATCGAAATATCTCGGGCCGGGGGAGACGATCCCCCGCTGGGAACAGCTCGGCGCGACGTTCGGCAACGATACCAACGCCGAAACGACCCCGACGCAGACGGTGTACAAGCTCGATGTGCCCGACATCGACCCGGCGAAGGCGGACGAGGTGTTTCGCCTGCTGTCGGGCATGGTCACGGCGCCCACGCTTTCCGAAAAAGGGGTGAAGACCGAGGTGCCCATCGTGCTCGCCGAAAAGCGGGAGCGGGGCGGCGCCGGCCTGCGCGTGAGCGAGGCCAGCCGAGAGACCTATTTCGCGGGCCAGCCGCTCGCCACCCGCGCGCCCATCGGTACGGAGGCCACGCTCGGCGCGGCTGGGCGGCGGAACGTGCGCGCGTTCTACGACCGGTGGTACCGGCCGGAGAACACCGTGATTTCCATTGCGGGCGATCTCGATCCTGCGTTGATGACGCAGCTCCTCCAAAAATATTTCGGCGGCTGGAAGGGGAAGGGCCGCGCCGTGCCCGCGCCCGATTTCGGCGATCCGGTCGCAGGCGCCGATGCGCGCTCTGCGGAAGGCGCGCTGGCGCCCGTGGGTGAGACGCGGGTGATGGTCGAACCCGACCTGCCGCGCAATGTCGGCTATGCCGTGCTGCGCCCGTGGGAGAAGGTCGCCGACACCATCGCCTATAACGAAGGGCTGCTGCTCGATCAGCTGGCGATCTCGGTTCTGAACCGCAGGCTGGAGGCGCAGGCCCGCGCCGGCGGCAGCTATCTCGCCGCGCAGGTCGGCCAGGACGACGTCAACCGCAGCGCGGACGTGACCTTCGTATCGGTCACGCCGCTGTCCGACGACTGGCAGGCCGCGCTGAACGATGTGCGTGCGGTGATCGCGTCGGCGCTCGCCACCCCGCCGACCGAGGCGGAGGTACAGCGCGAGCTTGCCGAATTCGACAATGCCTTCGCCATCGGGGTGGAGACTTCCTCGGTGCAGCAGACCCGCGACCTTGCCGACAATATCGTGCAGGCCGTCGACATTCGCGAAACCGTGGCGGCGCCCGATACGGTGCTCAACGTGCTGCGCGGGATGAGCGACCGCGTTACGCCGCAGGCTGTCCTGCGACATACGCGGCAGCTTTTCACCGGCGAGGTTCTGCGCGGCCTGATGATCGTACCCGATGCGGACGAGGCGGATGCCGCCGCGTTCCGCGCCGCGCTGCTCGCCCCGGTCGAGGCGCTCGACAACAGTGCCGATAACGGACCGCAGCTGTCCTTTGCCGACCTGCCCGCGATCGGAACGCCGGGCACGGTGGTCGAGGAAGCGCCCTCGGGCCTTTTGGGGATCGAGACGATCACGCTGTCGAATGGCGTGCGCGCGATGCTGTGGGCGAACGATGCCGAGCCGGGGCGGGTCAATGTGCGCGTGCGGTTCGGTGCGGGCTACGGCGCGTTCGATGCGGACAGCGCCCCCTATGCGACGCTCGGCGAAGGTGCGTTGATGAGCGCGGGCGTCGGCCAGCTCGACCAGGACGATCTCGAACGCATCGCGACCGGGCGCAAGCTCGGCCTCGGCTTCGCCATCGAGGAGGACAATTTCGTGATGAGCGCGGAAACGCGGCAGTCCGACCTCGCCGATCAGCTTTACCTGTTCGCGGCGAAACTGGCCGATCCGCGCTGGGATGCGCAACCGATCCTGCGCACGCGGGCCGCGCTGGCCCTCGGATATGGCAGCTACGCGACCAGCCCGGCCGGCGTGATCGAGCGCGACCTCGAATATATCCTGCGCGGTGAGGACCCGCGCTTCCACGCGCCCACCCCGGCGGAGGCGGAGACGCTCACCCCCGAAGGTTTCCGCAAGGTGTGGGAGCCGATCCTGGCAAGCGGGCCGGTGACGGTGGAAATCTTCGGCGATTTCGACCGTGGGCAGGCGGTTGCCGATCTGGAAAGGACGTTCGGCGCCCTCGATCAGCGTCCCGCGATGGAGATGGGGCCGCAGCTTTCCTCCTTTCCCGAAACGGGCGGCGATCCGATCGTGCTCACCCATCGCGGCGACGCGAACCAGGCCGCGGCGATCATCGCCTGGCCGACGGGCGGCGGGCGTGACCGCGTGCGGCTTTCGCGGCAGGTCGAGATCCTCTCGCAATTGTTCAACAATCGCCTGTTCGATGCGATGCGCGAACGGCTGGGCGCGAGCTATGCGCCCAATGTCGCCTCGCGCTGGCCGCTCGACCGCGAGGATGGCGGCATGATCATCGCCATGGCGCAGCTACAGCCCAAGGACGTGCCGGCGTTTTACGACGTCGCCAACGGCATCGCCGCCGACCTTGTCGCCAACCCGCCCGGCGCGGAGGAAATCGCCCGCGTCACCGAACCGCTGCGGCAGCTGATCAGCCGGTCGTCGAGCGGGAACGGCTTCTGGCTCAACCAGCTTGGCGGGGCGGCGCGCGATCCGCGGCGCTTCGATCAGGTGCGCTCGATCCTCGACGATTATTCGCGCACGACGCCCGAAACGATGCAGAAGCTGGCGCAGATGTTCCTCGGGGGCGAGGACACGGTCCGCATTTCGGTGCTGCCGGAGGAACAGGCCGGGGAATGATGCGATGTTGCGCGTGTGACATGCGCAGCATCGTTTCGTATGGATGTTTGCCATTGTAACCTTTGCAAAGCGGGATGCGCGTTGCTATGGCGGGCGCCTTCCGACCACCACCGAACATGACAAGACCGCCACGACTGGCGGCGCGATGGAGTGACCACATTGGCAAACGACTGGAGCCCCGAAAGCTGGAAATCGCATGAGGGGCGGCACCTGCCGACCTATGCCGATACAGCGGCCCTGAACGATGTCGAGGAGCGCCTGTCGCATTATCCGCCGCTCGTCTTCGCGGGCGAGGCGCGCGCGCTCAAGGCCGATCTCGCCGAGGTGGCGGGCGGCCGCGGATTTCTGTTGCAGGGCGGCGATTGCGCGGAAAGCTTTGCCGAATTCCACCCCGACAATATCCGCGACACGTTCCGCGTGCTGCTTCAGATGGCCGTCGTGCTGACCTTTGCGAGCAAGCAGAAGGTCGTGAAGGTCGGACGCATGGCGGGGCAGTTCGCCAAGCCGCGCTCCGCCCCCACCGAAACGCAGGGCGATACCGAGCTGCCCAGCTATTTCGGCGACATCATCAACGACATCGGCTTCGATTCCACGGGGCGTCAACCCGATCCCGAGCGCATGATCCGCGCCTATAGCCAGAACGCGGCCACGCTCAATCTGCTGCGCGCGTTTGCGGGCGGCGGCTATGCCAATCTGCGGCAGGTGCACCAGTGGACGCAGGACCACATCGGCCGCTCCGACTGGGGCGCGCGCTTTTCGCAGACGGCGGACCGCATTTCGGAGGCGCTGGACTTCATGGCGGCATGCGGCGTCGATCCCGCAACCGTCCCGCAATTGCAGGGGACCAGCTTCTACACCAGCCACGAAGCGTTGCTGCTGCCTTACGAACAGGCGCTCACCCGCAAGGATTCGCTCACCGGCGATTGGTACGATACCTCCGCGCACATGCTGTGGATCGGGGATCGCACCCGGTTCGAGGGCAGCGCCCATGTCGAATATCTGCGCGGGGTCAACAACCCCATCGGGATGAAATGCGGGCCCTCGCTCGAACCCGATGCGATGCTGCGCCTGCTCGACACGCTCAACCCCGCGCGCGAGCCGGGGCGGATCACACTCATCAGCCGGTTCGGCCATGAAAAGGTGGAGGCAGGCCTCGCCCCGCTGGTCCGCGCGGTCAAGCGTGAAGGGCACCCGGTGGTGTGGTCGTGCGACCCGATGCACGGCAATGTCATCAAATCGCCGAGCGGCCTGAAAACCCGCCCGTTCGACCGCATCCTGTCGGAGGTGAAGGGCTTTTTCGCGGTTCACCGGGCAGAGGGCACCCACGCCGGCGGCATTCATGTCGAGATGACCGGGCAGGACGTGACCGAATGCACCGGCGGCGCCATCGCCATCACGGACGAGGCGCTGGGCGACCGGTATCGCACCCATTGCGATCCGCGTCTGAACGGAGCGCAGTCGATCGAACTGGCCTTCCTGCTCGCCGAGATGCTGAACATGGAAATGCGGCAGCGCGACGCCGAAGCCGCGTGATGACAGCCGGGGCGTGGCCGTCGCCATGCCCCGGTCGCACCGGAATCGGATGAATTTGCGCGTGCGGTTGGCACTTCGGCGCCGATCGCGCATTATAGGGGCATGGATAATGCCGCGCCACGCCCCGAGATCGACACGACACGAGCCGGGGCGACCGATTCCCCGGCCATGAACAGCCTGGCCGAACGGTTCCGCGCGACCCGGCTCAGCCTCGATCTCGCCGGGCCGCTGTCCGATGCCGACGCCACGATACAGTCGATGGAGGATGCCAGCCCGACCAAATGGCATCTGGCGCACACGACATGGTTTTTCGAAACCTTTCTCCTGCGCGACCGGCTCGACGGCTATCGGCTTTTCGACGAGAAATTCCCGTATCTTTTCAACAGCTATTACGAGGCGGAGGGCGAGCGGATCGCCCGGTTTTCGCGCGGCATGCTCTCGCGCCCCACGTTGGAGGAAGTCGTCGCCTTTCGCCGCGCGGTCGACGATGCGATGGAGCCGCTGCTGATCCGTGAGGATTGCGCGGAACTCATCGCACTCGGCATCGCGCATGAGCAGCAGCACCAGGAATTGCTGCTCACCGATATCAAGCATGCGCTGTTTCAAAACCCGCTCGGTCCCGCGATGTTCGAGGGCGACGTTCCGGCGGGCGCGCCGGGCGATGATGGCTGGATCGAGCACCCCGGCGGCATCACGCGCATCGGCCATGATTTCGGCGCGGACGATGCGGACCCGGCCCGCGATTTCGCCTTTGACTGCGAAGGGCCGCGCCACCGTCATTTGCTCGAACCGTTCGCGATGGCGCGGCGGCTGGTGACCAATCGCGAATGGGAGGCGTTTGTCGCCGATGGCGGCTATCGCGATGCGGCGCTGTGGCTGTCGGATGGATGGGCGTGGGTGCAGGCGAACGGCATTGCCGCGCCGATGTATTGGGAGGGGGACACGCAATTCACCCTCTCCGGCGCGCGGCGGCGCGATCCCGATGCGCCGGTCACGCATATCTCCTATTACGAGGCCGATGCCTTTGCCCAATGGGCCGGCGCGCGCCTGCCGACCGAGGCCGAGTGGGAGGCACTCGCCGCGAGCGAGGATCCGCATGCGGGACAGCAGCTCGACACCGCCGGCCCACTGCATCCCGTGGCGCGCGACGGTCTGTTCGGGTCGTGCTGGCAATGGACGCGCAGTGCGTATCTGCCCTATCCCCGGTTCCGCCCGGTCGAAGGGGCGGTCGGCGAATATAACGGCAAGTTCATGTCGGGGCAGTTCGTGTTGAAGGGCGGGAGCTGTGCGACGGTGCGCGGCCACATGCGCGCCAGCTATCGCAATTTTTTCTATCCGCACATGCGGTGGCAATTCACCGGGCTCCGGCTCGCCAAGGATATTTGAGGGGATACGCATGCCAGTCGAACAAGCGGTTCGCATCGTGGATGAAGATGCGAGCGGGATCGACCGCGCCTTTCGCGACGAGGTGATCGCCGGCCTGTCGCAGCCGCAAAAGGCGGTGCCGGCGCGCTGGTTCTACGACGAACGCGGATCGCAATTGTTCGAGGATATCACCGCCGTCCCCGAATATTACCCGACCCGGGCGGAGCGGCAGATCCTGTCCGCGCGGGGGCAGGAATTTGCCGATGCCATCGGATCGGGCCGCGCCGTGGTCGAATTCGGGTCGGGCAGCTCGGCGAAGACGCCGCTCCTGCTCGACGCAATCGCGCCGTCGGCCTATGTCCCGCTCGACATTTCGGGCGATTTCCTGCGCGCGTCGGCCAATACGCTCGCCAAAAGCTTCCCCGATCTGCCGATCCACCCGGTGGAGGCGGATTTCACGAAGCCCGTCACCCTGCCGGGCGCGATCGCGGGCGCGCCGCGGCTGGGGTTCTTTCCCGGATCGACGATCGGCAATCTGGTGCCGCGCACCGCGGTCGACCTGCTGCGCCAGATGCGACGCACGTTGAGTGCGGACGGCGCCGGCGAAACGCCGGCACAGCTGCTGATCGGGATGGACCGGATCAAGGATACCGCCGTGCTGGAGGCTGCCTATGACGATGCGGCCGGGGTGACGGCGGCGTTCAACCTCAACCTGCTCATCCGCATCAATCGCGAGCTGGGCGGCGATATTCCGGTGGCGGATTTTGCGCATCGGGCGATCTGGAACGATGACATCGCGCGCATCGAAATGCATCTGGAGGCGCAGGCCGACATGCGTTTTGCGATCTGCGACCATGATTTCACGATGGCCAGGGGCGAGACGATCCATACCGAGAACAGCCACAAATATGGCAAGCGCAGCGCCAATACGCTGCTGCTCGCAGGTGGCTGGACGCCGATGCGGCGGTGGAGCGACGACAAGAATCGTTTCATGCTCATCCTCGCCGAGGCCAGCCCGTTGCGCATGGCCCCGTAATCCGCGCAATGTTTCGCCAATCGTATGGGTTGTCAGCCATCCGATGTGCGGTTAGGGCGCCCACAGTGCGGCGCTGGCGTGATGCGCCGTTTGACATAATGTCTTTCAGGTAAGGTTTGATCATGGGTTATCGGGTGGCCGTCGTTGGCGCGACGGGGAATGTCGGGCGCGAAGTGCTCGCGATCCTGGCGGAGCGCGAATTTCCGTATGACGAGATCGCGGCGGTCGCGTCCTCGCGCTCCGTCGGGTCCGAGGTGGAGATCGGCGACACCGGCAAGATGATCAAATGCCGCAATATCGAACATTTCGATTTCACCGGCTGGGACATCGCGCTGTTCGCCGCCGGAAGCGGTCCGGCGAAGGATTACGCGGCGAAGGCGGCGGCGGCGGGGTGCTATGTCATCGACAACAGCTCGCTTTATCGCATGGACCCGGACGTGCCGCTCATCGTGCCGGAGGTGAACCCCGACGCGATCGAGGAGGCGGTGAAGCGCAAGATCATCGCCAATCCCAACTGCTCGACCGCGCAGATGGTCGTCGCGCTCAAGCCGCTGCACGATGTCGCCACGATCAAGCGCGTGGTGGTCAGCACCTATCAATCGGTGTCCGGTGCGGGCAAGGCCGGCATGGACGAACTGTTCGAGCAGAGCCGCGCCATTTTCGTCGGCGATCAGGTCGAACCGCGCAAGTTCACGAAGCAGATCGCCTTCAACGTCATTCCGCACATTGACGTCTTCCTCGACGATGGTTCGACGAAGGAAGAGTGGAAGATGGTCGTCGAGACGAAGAAGATCATGGACCCCAGGATCAAGGTGCAGGCCACCTGCGTGCGGGTGCCGGTATTCGTGGGCCACGCCGAATCCATCACGCTGGAATTCGAGAAGGAAATGACCGCAAGCCAAGCGCAGGACATCCTGCGCGAGGCGCCGGGCATCATGCTCGTCGACAAGCGCGAGGACGGCGGATACGTCACCCCGGTCGAATGCGCGGGCGACAGCGCCACCTATATCAGCCGCGTGCGCGAGGATCCGACGGTCGAAAACGGCCTGGCGCTGTGGTGCGTGTCGGACAATCTGCGCAAGGGTGCCGCATTGAACGCGGTGCAGATCGCCGAATTGCTCGGCCGCCGTATCTTGAAAAAAGGCTGATCGCGCAATGGCTCTCCCCGATTTCGATACGGTTGCGGCGCGCGACGGCACGCCCCTTGCCGTGCATCGCATGGGGGAGGGCACGCGCGGAACGGTCGTGCTGCTGCATGGGTTGTTCTCCAATGTGGAGACGAACTGGGTCAAGTTCGGCCATGCGCAGAAGCTCGCCGATGCGGGGTTCGCGCTCATCATGCCGGATCTGCGCGCGCATGGGCACAGCGGGGCGCCGCACGATCCGGCCTGTTATCCGCCCGACGTGCTTGTCCGTGATCTTGAGGATGTGATCGCCCATTACGGGCTGGTCGAATATGATCTTGTCGGGTTTTCGCTGGGTTCGCGCACGGTGCTGCGCGGCGTGCTCGACGGGCTGGAGCCGCGGCGGCTCGTGCTGACCGGCATGGGGCTGGAGGGGCTTGCCGGATGGGAGAAGCGGGCCGAATTCTTCCGCGACGCGATCGACCGGTTCGACGAGGTGCGCATGGGCGACCCCGCGTTCTTCGCCGTCAGCTTCATGAAGACGATGAAGGTCGACCGCACCGCCGCCCGCCTGCTGCTCGGCTCGATGGCCGATACCAGTCGGGAGGCGCTTGTCGCTGCGACCATGCCGACGCTCGTGCTGTGCGGGGACAAGGACAATGACAACGGCAGCGCCGACGCGCTGGCCGAGGCATTGCCCGACGGGCGCCGCGCCACGATCCCCGGCACGCATATGAGCAGCGTTTCCGAAGGCGCACTCGGCGATGAGCTGGTGGCGTTTCTGACCGCTTGATTTCGGGCGGGTGGCGGTCCAAACCGGTTTCATAACGAACCGGGATCGAAGGATAACGCCCTGATGAAATTCGCTTCTTCCGTCGCCGCGATGGCGATGGCCATCGCGCTTGCCACCCCCGGCCATGCGCAGACCGCCGCCGACGGCAACCCTGTCACCACCGACGCGGAGGAGGCGGCCCGCTTTCCCATGACGGCGCAGGGCGCGGCACAATTCATCGCCGCCGCCGAAGCCGACCTGTTCGGTTACAGCGTCGATGCCAGCCGCATCGCATGGGTCAACGCCACCTATATCACGCCCGACACCAACGCACTCGCGGCGCAAAGTGGGGCGATCGGCACGGAAAAGCAGGTGAAATACGCGCTGGCCGCCGCGCAATATGCGCGTGTGCCGGGGCTCGACCCCGATGTGGCGCGCAAGCTCGACATCCTGCGCAACGGCATTGTCCTTCCCGCGCCGACCGCCGATGGCGCGGCGGAGGAATTGAATACCATCGCCACCGATCTCAACGCGCAATATGGCAAGGGGCGCGGGCTTTTGAACGGCGAGCCGATTTCGGGCAGCGATATCGAGGCGGAGATGGGCAATCTTGCACGCACGCTTACCGAATATGCGGAAATGTGGGCGAGCTGGCACGACAATGTCGGCGCGCCGATGAAGGACGATTACGCGCGCATGGTCGCGATCGCCAACGAAGGCGCGAAGGAACTCGGCTTTGCCAATACCGGCGCGATGTGGCGGTCGGGATACGACATGCCGCCCGAACAGTTCGCCGCCGAAACCGAGCGGCTGTGGCAGGAGGTGAAGCCGCTCTACATGGCGCTCCACACCTATGTTCGCGGGCGGCTGAACGCGAAATATGGCGATGGCGTGCAGCCTGCGACCGGCCCGATCCGCGCCGACCTGCTCGGCAATATGTGGGCGCAGGAATGGGGCAATATCTACCCGCTGGTCGCGCCCGAAGGGGCGGGCGACCTCGGCTATGACATCGGCGAATTGCTGGAGGCCAAGGGCGAGGGGCCGATCGACATGGTGAAGATCGGCGAGGGGTTCTATTCCTCGCTGGGGTTCGAGCCTTTGCCCGAGACGTTCTGGGAGCGCAGCCAGTTCACGAAGCCTGCCGACCGCGAAGTCGTGTGCCATGCGAGCGCGTGGGACGTGGACAATGTCGACGACATCCGCATCAAGATGTGCATCAAGGTGAACGCTTACGATTTCGTGACGATCCATCACGAACTCGGCCACAATTACTACCAGCGTGCCTATAACGAGCAGCCGTATCTCTATCTCAACGGCGCGAACGATGGGTTCCACGAGGCGATCGGCGATTTCGTCGCGCTGTCGATCACGCCGGAATATCTGGTGCAGATCGGCCTGCTCAACCGCGAGGACGTGCCCTCGGCGGACAAGGACATCGGTTTGCTGCTGCGTCAGGCGATGGACAAGGTGGCGTTCCTGCCCTTCGGCCTGCTGGTCGATCAATGGCGCTGGGGCGTGTTCGACGGCAGCATCGCGCCTGCCGATTACAACACGGCGTGGACCGATCTTCGCCGCGAGTATCAGGGCATCACCCCGCCGGTGGAGCGGCCCGCCGATGCGTTCGACCCCGGCGCGAAATATCACATTCCGGGCAACACGCCCTACATGCGCTATTTCCTCGCCCGGATTTTGCAGTTCCAGTTCTACAAATCGGCGTGCGAGCAGGCCGGATGGACCGGGCCGCTGCATCGCTGCAGCTTCTACGGCAACGAGGAGGTGGGGCAGCGTTTGAACGCCATGCTGGAAATGGGCGCGTCGAAGCCCTGGCCCGATGCGCTGGAGGCGTTCACCGGAAGCCGCGAGATGAGCGGCAAGGCGATGGTGGAATATTTCGCCCCGCTCAAGGCCTGGCTGGACGAGCAGAATAAGGGGCAGCCGCAGGGTTGGTAATCCGATGAAGGGGCCGGGCGGAAACGTCCGGCCCTTCGGTCATGGCGGCGCGCTATTTCGCCGTGCGGCGGCACCGCTCCGAACAATAGACCACATTGTCCCAGTCGCGCGCCCACTTCTTGCGCCAGGCGAACGGGCGTTCGCACACCGGGCAGGTCTTTGTCGGCAGGTTCGGTTTCTTGTGGGCCATCGTGTGGGACAACGCATCGCACGCGGTCCGGTTGCCGGGCGGATGCGGCCATTCGGCACCCACCCGGCAACGGGGTTCAGATCATCGCCATGCCGCCGTTCACGTGGAGCGTCTGCCCGGTGACGTAGCCCGCTTCCTTCGACGCGAGATAGGCAACCGCGGCGCCGATGTCGGACCCTTCGCCCATGCGCCCGGCGGGAATGCGGGCGTTCAGCTCGTCCTTCTGCGCATCGGGCAACACATCGGTCATCGCCGTGCGGATGAAACCGGGCGCGACGCAGTTCACCGTGATGTTGCGGGTGGCAAGCTCCTGCGCGAGGCTCTTGCTCAGGCCGGTAAGACCCGCCTTGGCCGCGGCATAGTTCATCTGCCCCGGATTGCCGGTGGTGCCGACGACGCTGGTGATCGAAATCATGCGGCCGAACTTCGCCTTCATCATGGGCCGGGTCGCGGCGCGCATCAGCCGGAACGCAGCGGTCAGGTTGACCTGCAACACCTGCTCCCAATCCTCGTCCTTCATCCGCATCATCAACCCGTCGCGGGTGATCCCGGCATTGTTGACGAGGATGTCCAGCCGGCCGAGCGTGTCGATCGCCGCGGGGATCAGCGCATCGACGCTTTCCGCGCTCGACAGGTCGCAGGTGATCTCCACATGATCGCCGCCGGTTTCGGCGTTCAGCTGTTCGCGAAAGGCGCGCAGCTTGTCGCCGTTCGATCCGCTGAGCGCGATACGCGCGCCCTGTCCCGCCAAGGCGCGGGCGATTTCGGAGCCGATGCCCCCCGATGCGCCGGTCACCAGCGCCGTCATTCCGGTCAGGTCGAACATCGCTCAGATCTCCTTTGCCAGCGTTTCGCAATCGGCCATCGTGACGATGGAGCGCACCTCCACGCCATCGGCGGACCGCTTGACCATGGGGCCGAGCACCTTGCCGCCCAGCTCGATGAATTGCGTCACGCCGATCGCGGCCATGCCCGCCGCGCTCTCGCGCCAGCGGACCCGGCCCATGACCTGCGCGACGAGATGCTTGCGGATTTCTGCGGGGTCGGCGACAGGCTGCGCCGTGACATTGGCGAACACCGGCAGGCGGGGTGCGTTCGGCATGGTCCGGGTCAGCGCATCGTCCATCGCGGTGGCGGCCGGTTCCATCAATTCGCAATGGAACGGGGCCGACACCGGCAGCATCACGGCGCGGCGGATGCCGAATTCCTTCGCAATGGCGACCGCGCGTTCGATCGGCGCAACGTGCCCCGACAGCACGACCTGCGTCGGGTCGTTGTCATTGGCCACGGTGCACACTTCGCCTTCCGCCTCGGTCGCGGCCTTCGCCAGTTCGGACGCCTTTTCCACATCGGCGCCGAGCAGCGCGCACATCGCGCCGACACCGACCGGGACGGCGGCCTGCATCGCCTGTCCGCGCAGTTTCAGGAGCCGCGCCGTATCGGACAGCGAAAACGCACCGGCGGCGCACAGCGCGCTATATTCGCCGAGGCTGTGGCCCGCGACATAATCGCCCGTCGCGGCAAGCGAGACGCCGAATTCCTTCTCCAGAACGCGCACGATGGCCATGGAATGCGCCATGATCGCAGGCTGCGCGTTTTCGGTGAGGGTGAGCTGATCCTCCGGCCCGTCCTTCATGATGGCGAAGAGCTTTTGCCCCAGCGCGTCGTCGACTTCCTCGAAAACCTCGCGGGCGTGGGCGGATGTGTCGGCGAGCGCAGCGCCCATGCCGACGGTCTGGCTCCCCTGTCCGGGGAAGATGAAAGCTTTCATGGATGTCTCCTTATGCATTGCGGGGCGGGGTAGGTCGCGGCGCATTCGCCCGCAAGCCCCGCCGTCATGTCATTTCGGGCGGGGGCCGAACGGGACGATGCGATTGGCGGCATCGTGGCCGATGTCCGCCTTACCGAGGAAAGGCACGCCCGCCCGCTCGCACCAATGGCGGCAGATCGCCTCTGCGCCCATGCCGAAGGGGCGGTCGTTTTCCGGCACGTCGGACACCCGGCCCAGCCGCACGCAAGCAAGGTTCATGGCCGGCATCGCCTCCGCGACGTGAAAGAAAAGCCGGTCGATGGCATACAGATACTCGCTCACCTCCTCCAGCATGAGGACATGGCCCGACAGGTCCGGCATGAGCGACGTGCCGCAGATCATGGCGAAGGTCGCAAGGTTGAAGGCCACCGTCGGCGCATCGGCGGCAAACGGCTCCATCGTTCCCCGGTCGCCCGACATGAAGGACAGCGTACGCCGCACCGCCGCCGCGCCGCCGTCGCGCCCGATGTCGTAAGGCATGGGTGCGTGGGTGGGCCGTCCGATGGAATGGCGGTAAAACCCGGCAAGCAGATAGCCCGCATCGGAATAGCCGAAATAGCGTTTGTCGCGGGCCGCATCGTTCATGCGCGCAATCGCGTCGCCGGCAATCCGGCACGCGCCATATCCGCCGCGCGCGAACCATACGGCATCGAACGCCGGATCGTTCGCGCATTCGATGAGCGCCTCGCGCCGCTGTGCATCGCTTCCCGCGAAATGGCCCGATTCCTCGAAACATTGCGGATGGAACGTGAGCGAAAGGTCCGGGTAGTCGCGGGCGAGGGCCGCCACCGCGTCGGCGCAATCGCGCGGGAAGGGGGCCGACGGGGCGCAGATGGCGACGTTATACATATAAAACCATCGCTAAACCCCATGCCCGTGATTGCCAAGCGTGCCCTTTGCCAATAGCCACAGCGGCGATGACCGACAATATTGCCAAACCGTCCGACCTTCTTTCGCGCCCGTTCTTCTTTTGCGGGATCGGCGGATCGGGGATGCTGCCGCTGGCCTGTATCCTGCGGGCGCGGGGGGCGGACATCGGCGGGTCCGACCGCAGTTTCGATGCCGGACGCAGCGCGGCGAAGTTCGCATGGCTCGAACGGCAGGGCATTGCCCTGTTCCCGCAGGACGGCAGCGGGGTGACGAGCGCCGAGCAGGTGTTGATCGCAAGCGCCGCGATCGAGGATAGCGTGCCGGAGGTGGCGCGCGCGCGCGATCTTGGCTGTGCGCGGATGAGCCGGGCCGAATTACTCGCCGAACTGTTCAATGCCGCGCCCGATTCCATTGCCATCGGCGGGACCAGCGGAAAATCGACCGTGACGGGCATGACCGGCTGGATCATGGCGGAGGCGGGGCGCGACCCCACCATCATGAACGGCGCGGTGATGAAGAATTTCGTCGCCGACGACGCGCCCTTTGCCAGCGCGCGCACCGGCGATGGCGGCATGTTCGTGGCGGAGGTGGATGAAAGCGACGGGTCCATCGCGCTCTACCGCCCCGGCGTGGCGGTGTTGCTGAATGTCAGCCTCGACCACAAGAGCATGGACGAATTGCGCAGCCTGTTCGGCAATTTCCTGGCGGTCGCGCCGCGCGGCGCGATCAATGCCGACGATGCGGAGAGCATGGCACTCGCCGCCCGTGCGCAGGCCGTCACCCGTTTTGCCATCGACAATGAAGAGGCCGACATCGGCGTCGTGCCCGGCACCATCGTGCAGAAGCCGACCGGCATCGACGCCACGATCGTCGACCGCCGTGCCGATACGCGCCACGATCTGCAATTGAAGCAGCCGGGGCGCCACAATCTCGCCAATGCGCTGGCCGCGATTGCCGCCGCCGATGCCGCGGGCGTGTCCGTTGCCGATGCCGTCGCCGCATTGTCCCGGTTCGAAGGGTTGCGGCGGCGCTTCGATGTCGTCGGCACGAGTGCGCGCAACATCACCGTCATCGACGATTTCGGCCACAACCCGGAAAAATGCGCCGCAACGCTCCGCACGCTGAAGGCGCATCCGGGCCGCGTCATCGCCTTTTTTCAGCCGCACGGATATGGCCCGTTGCGGCAAATGGGCATGGAACTGGCCGAAACCTTCGCGAAGGTTCTGAACACCGACGACAGGGTGATCTTTTCCGACCCGGTCTATTTCGGGGGAACCACCGATCGTTCGGTCGGTTCGGAACGGATCGTGGCCGCCATCAATGAAAGCGGCGGCAATGCCGAACATATCGCGGACCGTGGCGATTGCGCGGATCGGATAGTGCAGATCGCGCAAGCCGGCGACCGCATCGTGATCATGGGCGCGCGCGACGATACGCTGAGCCAGTTTGCGCACGATCTGCTGATGCGGCTCGACCGCTGAACGGGCGTCGCCCGCGGCAGGACATTTGAAGGGGAATTGCATTGGCCACAGGTCTGGTAGCGTTGTTCGACGATATTGCGGTGATCGCGCGCGCCGCGGCGGCCTCGGTCGACGACGTCGGCATTGCCGCATCGCGCGCAGGGACGAAGGCGGCCGGCGTGGTCATCGACGATGCCGCCGTCGCGCCGTCCTACGTCACCGGCCTTTCGCCCAAGCGCGAATTGCCCATCGTGTGGCGCATCGCCAAGGGCAGCTTCTTCAACAAGCTGATCATCCTCCTGCCCGCCGCGCTTCTGCTCAGCGAATTCCTGCCCTGGACCATCACGCCGATCCTGATGCTGGGCGGGTGCTACCTGTCCTACGAAGGGGCGGAAAAGGTGATGGAGAAGCTCGGCGCGAAGAAACAGGGCAAGACCATCGACGAACCGATCGAGGATCCTGCCGCCTTCGAAAACGAACGCGCATCGGCGGCGATCCGCACCGATCTCATTCTCTCGGCCGAGATCATGGCCATCACGCTCAATTCCGTGGCGGCGGAAACGCTGCTGTCGCGGGCGGCGGTGCTGGCCATCATCGGGATCGGGATTACCGTCGTGGTCTATGGCGCGGTCGCGCTCATCGTGAAGATGGACGACATCGGGCTGTACCTGTCGCAGAAAAGCAGCGCGCTGTCGCAGCGGGCCGGGCGGCTCATGCTGAAAGGGATGCCGTTTCTCCTGCACGCGCTGTCGTTCATCGGGACGATCGCCATGCTGTGGGTCGGCGGCGGGATCATCCTGCACGGGCTGGAGGAGCTGGGCGTGCCGGGGCCGGCGCATGTCGTCCATGACATTCAGCACCACGTTGAAATGGCCACTGGCGCATTGTCCGGCGTGCTGGGCTGGTTGAGCTATGCGACCGTGTCGGCATTGGTGGGGCTGGCACTGGGGTTCGTGATCGCGATTCTCCTGCACAAGGTGTTTCGCATCGGCGCGCATTGAGCGTGCATGCCTAAGGCTTGCATCTGGCGCCGCCTCGTGTATGGCACGGGACGTTCCTGCATTGCGGGAACACGAAGAAAGCCGGAGGGGCCCCGCAATGGTGCGGACACGCCAGCGATCGGTTAGAGTAAAAGGAACGAGCGCATGCCGCTTTACGAGCATGTGTTCCTTGCGCGTCAGGATCTGAGCCAGGCTCAGGTCGATGCGCTTGCGAACACCGCCACCGAAATCGTCGAGGCCAATGACGGCAAGGTTGTCCGCACGGAAACCTGGGGCCTGAAGAACCTCGCCTACAAGATTCAGCGCAACCGCAAGGCGCATTTCGTGATGCTGAACATCGACGCCCCCACCGGCGTCGTTGCCGAGCTGGAGCGCCAGACGCGCATCAACGAAGACGTCATCCGCTACATGACCATCCGCATCGACGAGATGGACAACGAACCCTCCGTCATGATGCGCAAGAACGACCGTGACCGCCGTGGCGGCGATCGTGGCGATCGCGGCGGCAACCGCCGGGGAGACCGCTAATGGCCCGTCCTTTCTTCCGTCGTCGCAAGAGCTGCCCGTTCTCCGCAAAGAACGCGCCCGCCATCGATTACAAGGACGTGCGCCTGCTGCAGGGCTTCATGTCCGAGCGTGGCAAGATCGTTCCCAGCCGCATCACCGCGGTGTCCGCCAAGAAGCAGCGCGAGCTGTCGAAGGCGATCAAGCGCGCACGCCACATCGGCCTGCTGCCCTATATCGTGAAGTAAGGAGGAAAACCCATGGATATCATCCTCCTCGAACGTATCGAGAAGCTGGGCAGCATCGGCGATGTCGTGTCCGTCAAGGACGGCTACGCGCGCAATTTCCTGCTCCCCAATAAGAAGGCCCTTCGCGCCAACGAATCGAACCGCAAGGTGTTCGAGGCGAATCGCGAACGGCTCGAAGCCGAAAACGCCGAAAAGCGGACCGCTGCCGAAGCGCAGGGCAAGAAGATCGACGGCGAGGAAATCGTCCTCATCCGTGCATCGTCCAACTCGGGTCAGCTTTACGGTTCGGTCAACGTGCGCGACATCGCCGCGGCCCTGACCGAAAAGGGCCACGAGGTGAACAAGTCGCAGATCGTGCTCGACGGCCCGATCAAGACCATCGGCATGTTCGACGTGCGCGTCGTGCTTCACCCCGAAGTCAGCGTCTCGGTGAAGGCCAATGTCGCCCGTTCGGACGACGAAGCCGAGCTGCAGGCGCAGGGCATCGACGTGATGGCGCAGATGTTCGAAGAAGAATCGCAGAACACCGGCGGCTTCACCGAAGAGCGTGATCCCAATGCCGAGCCGGGCGAAATCGCTGGCGAGCCGGAGGAATCCGCAGAAGACGAAGCCGAGGGCGAAGAGCAGGCCTGATCGGTCGCTTTTCGGCCGTTGGTCGGAAAAATACGGGCGCGGTATCCGGATGGGTGCCGCGCCCGTTTTCGTATCCGATCGCGGAATCGTGGTTCGTGCCGGAATCGGCGTGGATCGAAAAACGGTGCAGTCTGCCTTTGAAATGTAGGATATTGCGCGCTATCTGCCGCCGATGGATACACCCGATACGATCATTGCCGAACTGACCCGCCTGCACGACGAGGCGGTCGAACGGCTCCGCGCCGACATTGCCGCCTTTGCCAATGATGGCAGCCTGCCATCCTCCACCCGGCGAAGCGACGGCAGCTATTGCTACCCCGAACTGCGCCTCACCTATAAGGGGGATGGCGACCCGTCGGATATTTCGCGCGCGTTCGGGCGGCTCAACCGGCGGGGGCATTACAACACCACCGTGACCAGGCCGCGGTTGTTCGCCGAATATCTGCGGGAGCAGCTTTCGCTCATCCTGGCCGATTATCCGGTCGAGGTGGACGTGAAGCGTTCGCGGCAGGAAATCCCGTTTCCCTACGTCCTCGACGGCAATGCGGGGCGCGATCTTGCCGGGGTCAGCCCGCAATTGCTGGCGCGGCATTTTCCGTCGACCGACCTCGCGCTGATCGGGGATGAACTCGCCGACGGGTTCGAGATCGGCAATCCGGACGATCCGATGCCGCTCTCGCTGTTCGACGGGTTGCGCACGGATTTCAGCTTGGCACGCCTCGCGCATTATACCGGCACCGACCCCGACCATTTTCAGAAATACGTGCTGTTCACCAATTATCACCGCTATGTCGACGAATTCGTCGAATGGGCCGGCACGCAGGTCGGGCAGGGGCGGTATCAGGCGCTCGCCGGGGCGGGCGGATTGTTCATCGATCAAGAGACGACGGGCGCGCGCGGGCTTCTCTCCGATACGGCGTGGCGGCGGCACCAGATGCCGGCCTACCACCTCATCGGTGAAGGGCGTAGCGGCATCACGCTCGTCAATATCGGCGTCGGGCCTTCGAATGCGAAGACGATTACCGACCATCTCGCCGTGTTGCGGCCTGAGGCGTGGCTGATGATCGGGCATTGCGGCGGCTTGCGCCCGACGCAAAAGATCGGCGATTACGTGCTCGCCCATGCCTATCTGCGCGACGATCACGTGCTGGACGCGGTGCTGCCGCCCGAAATTCCCCTGCCCGCCATTGCCGAGGTGCAGCAGGCGCTCGCCGCCGCAGCCGAGGATGTGAGCGGGACCGAAGGGGCCAGCCTCAAGCAGCGGATGCGGACCGGCACGGTGGTCACGACCGACGACCGCAACTGGGAATTGCAGATCAGCACGACGGCGCGGCGCCTTTCACTGTCGCGCGCGGTCGGTATCGATATGGAAAGCGCCACCATCGCGGCGCAGGGCTATCGTTTCCGCGTGCCTTACGGGACGCTGCTCTGCGTGTCGGACAAGCCGATCCATGGCGAGATCAAGCTTCCGGGGCAGGCCAACAAGTTTTACGAGGAGGCCATCGGCGCGCATCTGCAGATCGGCATCCGCACCTGCGACCTGCTGCGCGAGGAAGGCACCCGCCTGCACAGCCGCAAGCTGCGTGCGTTCAACGAGCCGCCGTTCCGCTGACAGCGGGGGAAAACTCCGCGCAAAACGCAATCGAATCGCGGCGTTCCCGGTGTGTTCGCCTTGCCCCGATGCGCGTGGGCGCTAAGAAAGTTTGGCCGTATTGAACTTTGCCCGCACCGCGCATGTCCGCCGCCGGGCACAGGGGGAATTGAGTATAATGAAGGCCACGATCGAACGCGCGACCCTGCTGCACAGTCTCAGCCACGTGCAATCGGTGGTGGAGCGGCGCAATACCATCCCCATCCTGTCCAACGTGCTGATCGATGCATCCTCCGATGGCGGGGTGAAGGTGATGGCCACCGACCTCGATCTGCAGGTCGTCGAAACGATGAGCGCGGCCAGCGTGGAAAGCGCCGGCGCGATTACCGTGTCGGCGCATCTGTTGTTCGACATCGCGCGCAAATTGCCCGACGGTTCGCAGGTCAGCCTGGAAACCGCGGACAATCGCATGGTGGTAAAGGCAGGGCGCAGCCGGTTTCAGCTTCCCACCCTGCCGCGCGACGATTTTCCGACCATCGTCGAAGGCGACCTGCCGACCAGCTTCGAGATTCCCGCTGCCACGCTGGCGCAGCTCATCGACCGGACGCGCTTCGCGATTTCGACCGAAGAGACGCGTTACTACCTCAATGGCATTTTCTTCCACGTGGCGGAGGACGGGCCGGGCGGGCAGCCCGTGTTGAAGGCGGCGGCGACCGACGGGCACCGGCTCGCGCGCTTTACCCTGGCGCGTCCGGACGGGGCGGAGGGGATGCCCGACGTGATCGTGCCGCGCAAATGCGTCGCCGAATTGCGCAAGCTGCTCGAAGAATCGCTCGACACCAATGTGCAGGTCGATCTGTCCGCGTCGAAGATCCGCTTCACCATGGGCGGGGAGGGCGGCATCGTGCTCACCAGCAAGCTGATCGACGGGACGTTCCCCGATTACAGCCGCGTGATCCCGACCGGCAATGACAAGCTGCTGAAGCTCGATCCCAAGAGCTTTTTCTCCGGCGTGGACCGGGTGGCCACCATCGCCACGGAAAAGACCCGCGCGGTGAAGATGGCGCTCGACCAGGATCGCGTCACGCTTTCGGTGACCAGCCCCGACAATGGCACGGCGGCGGAGGAACTGGCCGCGGATTACAGCGCCGAAGGGCTGGAGATCGGGTTCAACGCCAATTATCTGAAGGATATTCTCGCCCAGATCGAGGGCGATAATGTCGAGCTGCACCTCGCCGATGCCGGTGCGCCCACGCTGATCCGGCAGAATTCGGACAGTCCGGCGCTCTACGTGCTCATGCCGATGCGCGTTTGACGGGTTAAAGATCCGGCGCTTCATCGGCGCGCAATGTGTGTCCCTCCATTCGCGGTGCATGGCCCTTGGGTTATGCGCCGCGATTTCCTATGGCGCGGCCAACGATATGGAGATTATCTTATGAAGACCATCACGAAACTCGCCATGACCGCACTGGCGGCCCCGCTCGCCCTGTCGGCAATGCCGGCCGCCGCGCAGGACGGCGCGGAAGAAAACCTTCGCTGTGCGGCGTGGGCCCTTCTCGCCAGCGAGCAGGCGCAGGATCCGGAGCAGAAGCGCGGCATCGGCATGGTCATGGCCTATTTCATGGGCCGTTACGAAGCGTCCTCGGGCAAGAAGATCGGCGATGTCATGAGCTATGACGCATTGCCGACGATCATCGGCGACCTTCCCGCCGCCAATGCCGAGTGTCAGCCGCTCGCCAAGAGCTTCGGCAATCGACTGACCGAGGTGGGCATGCGGATGCAGGCCGAAGCGCAGGCCAAGGCCGCGAGCCAGCAGCAGGGCAACAACGCCGAAGCCGGTCGCTGATCCCGTAAACGACAGAGGGCCCGGTCGCCGATGCGCCGGGCCCTCTCGCTTATCAGCAGAGCGCGAAGCGGGATCAGGCGCGCAATCTGGCACAGCGCACCGGCCAGCGCATCGACATCCGCCATCGAATCGAACAGCGCCCGTGTAACCCGTACGCAGGCAACGCTGTTCGATCCGCTGCGCAGGACGGTGAATATCCCGAAGCGGTCGAGCAATTGCGCGGCCAGAGTGCGGTTCTCCTCGGTCGAGGTTTGCCCCCGCATCCGGAACGCGGTCATGCCCGCGTGCATTCGCGGGTCGTCGGGGGACAGCACCTCGATAGCGCGATCGTCGCGCATTCCGCGACCCAGCGGTTGCACAGCGCCCGCAGCCCCCGCGGCACGGCGCGGCGCCGTTATTGCCACCTGAAACCGCAGGGCCGCGGCAACGCTCACCAAGGCGGCGAAATCGACGGTCACGGTCTGGACGTGCAGATCGATGTGGATGACGGCCATGCGGGATATAGGAAGCCCCACGCCAAGCGGCGCTCCGATCCATTGGCGCAGGTTCAGGCCCACGAAATCGGCCTCGAAATCGGGGAGCGTTAAATTGACCGGATCAAGGCCGTATGCCGCAGCGACGATGGCATCGATGCCGGGTGCGCGTGCCATGCTGACGATTTTCCGCAGGGGCATCCGCAGACCGGCACGGCGGCTTATATACGTCAAAAATACGAGCCCGAGCCGCGGATGCCGATCGAAAGCCGCTTCGTGGGCGGTGAGTATGTTGGCCTGACTTGCGGGGCAGGGCGGTGCGGACGATTTTCGCCCCGTGCCGCCATGGCCGAGATCATAGCGTCCTGCATGCTGTCGTAATCGAGCTTGGCGAGCGTGCTGCCCGCCACCGTGTCGACCCGGCTATATCCGCCGATTATTGCCTTCAAAGCTTCGATCGCGTTGCGGGTGAATGCGACCTGCTCGACATCGACGCGCAGGAAACGCGACCTGTTTGCGCACATGGCTGAGGTCTGCGCGCATGCTGCGCCGCACATGGGAACTGATGTCGCGATTCACGCTCACCATCGATCCGAAACACGGAAATATATCGCCGTTCGCATTGCCGCTGCGATCGGTCCATGGCCCGTGATACCGCACATTGAGCCTGACCGAAAAGCGCCCCAGCTCGTAGCCGAGCGCGGCGTCCGCATTATGTCTGCGCAAGCGTTCTTCGAAGATGCGACGCTGCGTTCTATCGGCAAAGGTGGTGCTGTTCTCGCTCGTCACCTTCGTGTCGTTGTAATGATCCGCGATGCTGGCACCGAGACGTCCCCGGCCCGACATATCCGTGACAGGTGAGGACCGAATCCATGCCCCACATGCGCGTATCGATTACCTGCTCTTTTATGCACTTCCATGCACCATCAGACAGCGCAAAAACAGCAGAAACGCAAGGTTCCTGCCCCAGATTGCACGTCGATGAAAAGAGATAGTGGCTCCCCGAGTAGGATTCGAACCTACGGCCAAGTGATTAACAGTCACCTACTCTACCGCTGAGCTATCGGGGAGCAGCCCTTTGCAAGGCAGGACCGGGCGTATAACAGCGCTGAGATTTTTGACAAGCCGTCTCCTGCAAAAAATCGCAAAAATGTTCGTTCAGATCACGAATTGTTCGGTCACGATCCGCTCGTCCAGGCTATGGCCCGGGTCGAACAGCAAGGTGAGGTCCCGCTCATGCGCGACGCGGACCTCGATCGTGGCGATATTGCGCACTTCCTTCTGATCGGCGACGGCGGAAACCGGGCGTTTTTCTGCCTCCAGCACGCGGAAGGCGATCGGCAGGTGATCGGGCAGGATCGCGCCTTTCCACCGGCGCGGGCGAAACGCGCTGATCGGGGTGAGGGCGAGCTGCCCCGATGCGAGCGGAAGTATCGGGCCGTTCGCCGAAAAATTATAGGCCGTCGATCCCGCCGGCGTCGCCACCAGCACCCCGTCGCATGCGAGTTCCGGAATGCGGACCTTCCCGCCGACCGACACCTCCAGCTTGGCCGTCTGCCGCGTTTCGCGCAGCAACGACACCTCGTTGATGGCGCAATTCTCGAAGCTCGACCCGTCCTGGCGTACGGCCTTCATGAAAAGCGGCGACACGGTGAGCGGTTTGGCGCGGGCGAGCCGCTCCATCAGCGGGCGGGCGCTCTTGTACCTGTTCATGAGAAAGCCGACCGTGCCGAGATTGAGCCCGTAGGCGGGCACGATCCGCCCTGCATCGAGCATTGTATGCAGCGCAGTCAGCATGAAGCCGTCGCCGCCGAGCACCACGATCGCATCCGCATCGGCGAGCGGGACCCAGTCATGCGCATCGCGCAGCGGGGCCGCGGCCTCCTGCGCACGCTCGGTCGGCGACACGAACAGGCTGAGCTTTTCGTAAATCGGTTTCAGCTCGGTCATGCGGCGTATCCTTCCCCTTTGGCGCGCGACCCTATGGGGCGGGGGCGGGCTTGGCAACGCGGGCGCGTCTTCACGCCGGTGATTTTGCCCTTGCCGCCCGCCGCACGACGCCCGCCAGCCCCTTGGTCAGCTGGTGCAGGCCGTGGAGCCGCGCCTTCGGGTCGTTCCACGCGCGGTTGATGACCAGCTTCATGTCGGGCCGCAGTTTCGCCGTACCCTTCAACCGCTCGACATAGGCGATGAGCCCGGCGGGTTCGGGGAAGCTGTCGTTGTGGAAACTGACCAGAGTGCCGCGTGCGCCGACATCGATCTTCGCGATGCAGGCCTCCACCGCGAGCGCCTTGATCTCGATCAGGCGGACGAGGTTTTCGGTCGCGGAGGGGAGGGGACCGAACCGGTCGATCATCTCGGCGGCGAGCGCCTCGATCGCTTCGCTGTCGGCGGCATCGTTCAACCGGCGATAGAGCGCCATGCGCACGGCGAGGTCGGGGACGTAATCCTCCGGAATCATGATCGGCGCATCGACGGTGATCTGCGGCGACAACCCGCTGCGGTCTTCCTCAAGCCCGGCATCGCCCGCCTTTGCGGCCAGAATCGCGTCCTCCAGCATGGATTGGTACAGTTCGAAGCCGACCTCGCGGATCTGCCCCGATTGTTCGTCGCCGAGCAGATTGCCCGCGCCGCGATGGTCGAGATCGTGGCTCGCCAGCTGAAACCCCGCGCCCAGCGAATCGAGATCGCCCAGCACCTTGAGCCGCTTTTCCGCGACCTCGGACAATTGTTCGCCGCGCGTGTGCGTGAGATAGGCATAGGCGCGCAGTTTCGAGCGGCCCACCCGCCCGCGCAGCTGATACAATTGCGCGAGGCCGAACCGGTCAGCACGGTGGATGATGATCGTATTGGCCGACGGAATGTCGAGCCCGCTTTCCACGATGGTCGTCGAAAGCAGCACGTCATATTTCTTTTCGTAGAAGGCGCTCATGCGCTCTTCCACCTCGTTCGCGCCCATCTGCCCGTGGGCGAACACGGCCTTCACCTCCGGCACGTATTCGCGCAGCCAGTCCTCGATTTCCGGCATGTCCGAAATACGCGGCACGACGATGAAACTCTGCCCGCCGCGGTGATGTTCGCGCAGCAAAGCCTCCCGCATGACCATGTCGTCCCATTCCATCACATAGGTCCGCACGGCGAGCCGGTCGACCGGCGGGGTCTGTATCACCGACAATTCGCGCAGGCCCGACATCGCCATCTGCAAGGTGCGCGGGATCGGCGTCGCGGTCAGCGTGAGGACATGCACATTGGTCCGCAGCGCTTTCAGCTTTTCCTTGTGCGTAACGCCGAACCGCTGCTCCTCGTCCACGATGACGAGGCCGAGCCGCTTGAACGCGACGGATTTGGACAGGATCGCGTGGGTGCCGACCACGATGTCGATGGTGCCGTCGGCAAGACCCGCGCGCGTCGCGGTTGCTTCCTTCGCCGGAACGAGCCGCGACAGGCGCCCGATATTGAGCGGGAAGCCGCCGAACCGTTCGACGAAATTGCTGTAATGCTGCCGGGCGAGCAGGGTGGTGGGCGCGATCATCACGACCTGACGCCCGCTCATCGCCGCGACGAAGGCGGCACGAAGGGCGACTTCGGTCTTGCCGAAACCGACATCGCCGCACACCAGCCGGTCCATCGCCCGCCCATCGGCCAGATCGCCGAGCACGTCGCCGATGGCGCGTTCCTGATCGTCCGTCTCGTTCCAGGGGAAGCGATCGACGAAGGGAGCATAGCTCTGCTCGTCCGGTTCGATCACCGGCGCTTTCTGCAACGCGCGTTTCGCCGCCGTGCGCAGCAAATCATGCGCGATTTCGCGGATGCGCTCCTTGAGCCGGCTCTTGCGCTTCTGCCACGCCTCGCCGCCCAGCCTGTCGAGCGTGACCCCTTCGGATTCGCTGCCGTAGCGGGACAAGACGTCGAGATTTTCGACGGGGATATAAAGCTTGTCCCCGCCGTGATATTCGAGCGTGACGCAATCGTGCTTGCTCTTGCCCACGGTGATCGGGTCGAGACCGAGGTAGCGCCCGATCCCGTGATCCATGTGCACGACGAGATCGCCGGGCGTGAGCGCGGCCAGCTCCGCCATGAAGGCATCGGCGTCCTTCTTGCGCTTTTTGCGGCGGACCAGCCGGTCGCCCAGAAGGTCGCGCTCGGTCAGGACATCGAGATCGTCATTCGCAAACCCGGATTCCAGCGGGAGCACGACAGCGACCGCCTTGCCCTTCGCCGCGATGCCGAGCGCATCCTGCCATCCATCGGCGATGGCCGGCGCGCTCTTGCCCGCCTCGCCAAGCTGGCTGACGATTCGGGCGCGCGACCCTTCGGAATAGGTGGCGAGGATGGGTTTGCGGCCCCCCTTCGCCACTTTTCCAAGGTGAGCGGCCGCCGCTTCGTAGACGTTCTCGCCGCGGCTGCGTTCGGGGGCGAAATCGCGCGCGGAATGAAGCCCGAAATCGACCACGCCGTCGCTTTCCGGCTCGGCGAAGATCGAGGTGCGGTGAATGGGCCGCTCCGCCATGCGCGCGGTCCATTCCGCCTCCGCCAGATAGAGCGATTCGGGCGCCAGCGGACGATAGCTGCCGGGTGCCTGCGCGGCGCTTTCGCGGCGGGCGCGGAAATAGTCGGCGATCTCTTCCAGCCGCGTTTCGCCCGACCGGATCGCCCCGCCATCCACCACCGCGAGATCGTCCGGATCGAGATGGTCGAACAGCGTGGACAGCTTTTCCTCGAACAGGGGCAGCCAGTGCTCCATCCCGGCCTGCCGGCGGCCCTCGCTCACCGCCTGATAGAGCGGGTCGGAGGTGGCTGCCGCGCCGAACATTTCGCGATAACGCCCGCGAAACCGCCGAATCGTATCGTCGTCGAGCAGCGCCTCGCTTGCAGGGAGCAGCAGGTGGCTCTTTACCGAACCCGTGCTGCGCTGATCGCCGGGATCGTAGAGGCGCAATGTCTCCAGCTCGTCGCCGAAGAAATCGAGCCGGAGGCCCAATCGCTTGTCCTTTTCGCCAAGGCCCGACGGCACGATGTCGAAGATCGAGCCGCGCACCGCGAATTCGCCTGCGTCGATCGCGGTGTCGGCGCGGCTGTAACCCTGCCGCTGCAACAGCGCGATCAGGCTTTCATGCCCGACCGACATGCCCGGTTCGAGCAGGCGCGTGGCCTCCCGGATGCGGAACGGGGTCAGGACACGCTGCAACACGGCATTGACCGTCGTGACGAGCAATTGCGGCCCGCTGCGTTTCCGCTGCAACGCCTGAAGCGCGGAGAGGCGGCGTGCGCTGACCGAGAGCGCCGGGCTCGACCGGTCATAGGGGAGGCAGTCCCACGCCGGGAATTCGATGACCTGCAATTCGGGGGCAAAGAACGGGGCCGCATCGGCGACGGCGGCCATCGCCTGTTCGTCGGGGGCGATGAACACGGCGCGGCCCTTCGCCCCGCGCGCCAGATCGGCCATGACCATCGGCAACGCGCCGCGCGCGAGGGAGGACAGCACCAACGGGCGCCGGGCGGTGGTGATATCGGAAATTTCGGCCATGTGTCCTTCGGGACGAACGGGGGGCAGGGCGGTTCCCGCGGGGGTTATCGGTGGACGTGCACGTAATCAGGCCGGCGCATCGCGTCCATCATCGGCCCTTCGTAAAGCGGCGGGGCGGGCTGTACGCCCAGCGCCCATGCCATGATGTCGACGTCATCCTCGTCCAGCAGGGTTTCGAACCATTTCAGTTCGCGTTCGTCCCACGTGTTGGAATATTTGTCGAAAAAACCGCCGATCATGAAATCGGCCTCCCGCGTGCCGCGATGCCAGGCACGGAATTTCGCGCGGGCGAAACGGGCGGGTTCGTTAAAGGGAACAGGATCGGCCATGAAAACCGGGTAGCGAGCGCGCTTGCGCGGTGCAAGCGGCGAAAAACACCGCTATAGCCGCCGCCATGCGTCCCGAAAGGCTCAATCCCCTGTTCGCCAGTGCCGACACGTTGAAAGGCGTGGGGCCGAAACTGGAAAAACCGTTGAACCGGCTGGGGCTGCGGCGGGTGAAGGATTTCGTCTATCACCTGCCCGACCGTTTCGTCGAACGGCGGCAGGTCGCCGACCTCGACGAGGCGCAGGTCGGCGAACATATCATCATCCACCTGACCGTGACCGACCATCGCGGGAGCAGCACCGGGCGCGGCCCCTTCCGCGTGCAGGCGCGCGATGCGGCCGGCAATATGGTTGCGCTCACCTATTTCGGGCGCGCGTCCTATTCGGCGCGGAAACTGCTGCCCACCGGCGAGGCGCGATGGGTGGCGGGCAAGCTCGAACAATATGGCGACATGTTGCAGATCGTCCATCCCGATCACGTTTCGCCCGACGGCGCGGCCGTGATGGGAGCGGCGTGCGAGCCTGTCTATCCGCTGGCCGAGGGGCTGACGCAGAACCGTCTTGCCACTATGGTGGAACAGGCGCTGGGGCTGGTGCCCAACCTGCCCGAATGGGTCGATGCGGGTTTGAAGGAAAAGCGCGGCTGGCCCGATTGGCGCGATGCGCTCGTGCTCGCCCATCGCGGCGGACATCGGGAGGCGCGCGACCGGCTCGCCTATGACGAATTGTTTGCGAGCGCGTTGGCGCTGATGCTGGTGAAGGCGGACAATCGCCGGCGGCGCGGGCCGTCCTTGCAGGGGGACGGGCATCTGCGCGACCGGTTGAAGCTGCCCTTTTCCCTGACCGGTGCGCAGCTGCGTTCGATTCGCGAGATCGAGGGCGACATGGCGCAGGAATATCCCATGCTGCGCCTGCTTCAGGGGGACGTCGGATCGGGCAAGACGGTCGTCGCGCTCACCGCGATGCTGATCGCGGTGGAGGCCGGCGCGCAGGCCGCGATGCTCGCCCCGACCGAAATCCTCGCGCGGCAGCATTACGAAACGCTCACCGAAATGGCGCGCGGCACAGGGGTCGAGATCGCAATCCTGACCGGTCGGGACAAGGGGCGCGCGCGTCAGGCGACGTTAATGGGATTGATGGACGGCACGATCGACATCATCGTCGGCACCCATGCGATATTTCAGGATGCGGTCAATTATCGCAATCTCGCGCTCGTCGTCATCGATGAGCAGCATCGGTTTGGCGTGGGGCAACGGCTCCTGCTCACGCAGAAGGCGAAGGGGACGGCCCATTGCCTCGCCATGACGGCGACGCCCATTCCGCGCACGCTGACGCTCGCGCAATATGGCGAGATGGAGGTGTCGAAACTCGACGAGCTGCCGCCGGGGCGCAAGCCGATCGACACGCGCGTCGTCGCGGTGGAGCGGATGGACGATGTCGTCGCCGGACTGCGCCGCCATGTCGAGGGCGGGGGGCAGGCGTACTGGGTCTGTCCGATGGTGCATGAAAACGAACGCGCCGATCTCGCCGCGGCAGAGGAACGTTTCGATGCGTTGCGCGACGTGCTGGGCGACCGGGTGACCTTGGTGCACGGACAATTGCCCGGCGATGTGAAGGACGCCAACATGCAGCGTTTCGCGAGCGGCGAGATGCAGGTGCTCGTCGCCACCACGGTGATCGAGGTGGGGGTCAACGTGCCCAATGCCTCGCTCATGATTATCGAGCAGGCGGAGCGTTTCGGGCTTGCCCAGTTGCACCAGCTGCGTGGGCGGGTCGGGCGCGGGGCGGCGGAATCGGTGTGCCTTCTGCTGCGCGGTCGGGCGTTGAGCGAGACGGCGCGCGACCGGCTCGCGCTCATGCGGGAGACGCAGGACGGGTTCCGGCTGGCGGAGGAGGATCTGCGCCTGCGGGGCGGCGGCGAACTGCTGGGCACACGGCAATCGGGCGAACATGCCTTTGCCGTGGCGACGCCCGAACAGATTGGCGATCTTCTGGAGCCGGCGCATGATGATGCGCGCCTGCTGATCGAACGCGATGGCGGGTTGACGGGCGCACGCGGCGATGCGGCGCGCACGCTGCTCTATCTGTTCGAGCGGGATTACGGGGTGCAATTGCTCCGCGGCGGATAAAGTCGGGGCGGGTCGGGATAACCCTGCGAGATTCAGGCGACGGAGACGGAGCGGCCCGGGGCTTCCTTCACCATGTCCTCGAACTGCGCGACGGTGAGGGGCGCGCTGAACAGATTGCCCTGAATATTTTCGCAGCCCATCGCGCGGAGCATGTCGAGCTGCTCCGTTTCCTCCACCCCTTCGGCCACGCAGGGCAGCCCCATCGTGCGGCACAGCGTTATGACCGCCTGGAGCAGGTCGCGGCTCCGCGTCATCCGGCTTTCCACGATGAAGGACCGGTCCAGTTTGACGACATCGATGGGCAGCTTGTGCAGATAGCTCAGGCTCGATTGACCGGTCCCGAAGTCGTCGAGCGCGATCCGTGCGCCCAGTGCGTGAAACTCCTCCATCGCCCGATGCGCCAGCTCCAGATCGCGCAGCATCGCCGTTTCGGTGAGCTCCAGCACGAGGCGCGAGGCATCGACACCGCTTTCCCGGATGCAGTCGGCGATGGCGGCGACCGTCTCCTCGCTCGCCAGGTCGTATGCCGACAGGTTGAACCCCAGGACGACGCTTCGCGGCATCTGGCCGAGCGTACGCAGCATTTTTCCGAGTAGCACGAGGCTCAACCGGTTGATCAGCCCCAGCCGTTCGGCCAACGGAATGAACACGGCGGGCGCCACCGCTCCGAGCGTCGGGCTGTTCCAGCGTGCGAGCGTTTCGCCCCCGACGATGTGAAAGTCGGACAGCCGCACGATCGGTTGCAGGTTGATATCGAATTCCGCCTCGTAATCGGCGTTTTGCAGGGCGGTTTCCAGCCGGCGTTGCTGGCGCATCGTCTGATCCAGCTTGGCGGAATAGGTGATGGACGAACCGCGCTGGTGATTCTTGGCGTAGTAGAGCGCGTAGTCGGCCTGATCGTAGAGCGAGACGATGTTCGTGTGCTCGTCGCTGCGCATCGCGAGGCCGCAGCTTGCGCCGATGGTTATCTTCGTTTCACCCATGTGAAACGGCTGCGCGATCCTGCGGCATGCCGCCTGCGCCAGCTGCTCTGCGCGGCGCAGGTCGGTCTCCATGACAAAGGCGAATTCGTCCCCGCCCAGCCGCGCGATCATCGCCTCTTTGCCAAGCGCATCGCGCAGCCGTTCGGCCACCTCGGCCAGCAGCGTGTCGCAAAGCGCGTGGCCGAACGTGTCGTTCGCCGCCTTGAACCGGTCGAGGTCGATGGTGCCGAAGACGAGCGCCGTCCCGTCGCGCGTGCATCGCTCCATCATGGCGGTGCTCTTGGAAAAAAAGTAGCGCCGGTTGGGCAACCCGGTCAGCGTGTCGGTATTGGCGAGATGGGTGACCTCCTCGTGCAGCCGCTCGCCCTCGACGCGGGCCTCGACCAGCTTTTGAAAGCCAAGGAAATTGTTGAGCAGCACCCGGATCAGCATGATGAGCACGAGCAGGATGTTGAACGCGATCGCGGTGTAGATCGGCCCGCCCATCGACAGCTGATACGAAAGATAGGGCACCATCACGATGACGGTGACGAGGAAGGCAGCCTGCGGCAGATAGGTGAGACACGCGATGCATCCGATCACCGTCGTCGCAATGAAAAGCGCGACATGGGCGCGCTGTTCGTCCTGCGCAAAGCCGTAGAGTCCGAGCGACCAGCTTATATAGGCAAAGGCGATGAAGGCGGCGAGCATGGTCGTGCGGCGCAACATGCGGATCGCCCCGGCCGCGTTCACTTCCATCCGGGGGCGCAACTTCCACGCGATGGCGCGCAACGTGCTCATCGTGACGAGCACGAGCGGGATCCACAAGGTCATGTAAAGCGGAGCGACGTGGAAATGGGTGATCGCCACGGCCACGGCGTTCACGCTCAACACCGCATAAAGCATCGGGATCTGACGCTGCAACTCGTCGTGCTGCGCGATCGCAAGCTTGTCCGGTACCGAAGAAATCTTCAGCCAGTCAGCAAATCTGAGCACATGAGGCTTCATCATGCCTGATATGAGAGGATGACCCTAATTTATCCTTAGGCGCGCTTAGGCAATTGCCCGTTATGGAAATCGCACACCGATATTGCGGGAAGCGGGTCGGCCCGGAGTTATCCCTTGCCGGGGGGGACTTTGGTCTCCGTAATCATCGCGACGAATTTCTCCCGCCACCAATGGACATCCTCCGTTCGCACCCCGTCGAGCAATGATTCAAAGCGGCGCTTGCGTTCGGATAGCGGCATCTTCAACGCCTGCTGCAACGCTTCGGCGACTTCCTCCGGCGAGTAGGGATTGACGAGCAGCGCTTCCTTCATCTGCGACGCGGCGCCGGCAAAGCGCGACAGGATCAGCACACCCGGATCTTCGGGATCCTGTGCCGCGATATATTCCTTTGCCACAAGGTTCATCCCGTCGCGCAGCGGCGTGACCAGCCCGACCCGCGCCGCGCGGTAAAGCGCGGTCAGTTCCGCCCGCGCATAGCCGCGATTGACGTAGCGGATCGGGGTCCAGTCCACCTCGGCGAACTCGCCATTGATCCGCCCGGCCAGCTCGTTGAGCTTTTCACGGACCTTCTGATATTGCTCGACCTCGCCGCGGGAGGGGGGCGCGACCTGGATGAGCACGACCGAGCGGTGCAGTTCCTCATGCGTGTGGAGCAGATGCTCGAAACTGTTGAGCCGTTCCTCGATCCCCTTGGAATAATCCAGCCGGTCGACCCCGACGATCATGGTGAGCTGCCGCAGCGAGGTGCGCATGCGTTCGGCAATGGCATTCGCCTCGCGCGTTTCGCTCGCCTCGCGGAAATTCTTGAAATCGATGCCGATGGGGCACACCACCGCGCGCACCATCTTTTCGCCGACGTGGATATATTCGCCCTCGCTGCGCCCGCCCAGCTCGTGCTCGCAATAATGGCGGAAGCTTTCCAGCCATTCCTCGGTCTGAAACCCGATCACGTCGTAGAAGAACATCGAGCGCACGAGCCGCTCGTGATAGGGCAGGGAGACGAGCAGGCGGGTCGGCGGCCAGGGCGTGTGGAGGAAGAAACCGATGCGGTTGCGCACCCCCCGATCGCGCAGCAGCATGGCCATCGGGATCAAATGATAATCGTTGATCCAGACCACGTCGTCAGGCTCGATCATCACATGCAGCGGTTCGGCGAAGCGCCGGTTTACGCGTTCGTATCCCTCACCGAAGCTGCGGTTGTATTTCGCGATGTCGACGCGGTAGTGGAACAGCGGCCAGAGCGTGCGATTGGCAAAACCGTTGTAATATTCCTCGACATCCTGCGCCTCGAGATCGACCACGGCAGAGCGTACGCCGTCGCTTTCCTCGAAATTGACGCTGCCGGTGAACTCCTCGACCTCGCGGCCGGACCATCCGAACCACAATCCGCCGCTCTCGCGCAGGGCCGCCTGAAGGGCCACCGCAAGTCCGCCCTGCGCCCCGTCGGGCGATGGCATGGACACGCGGTTCGATACGACGATAAGACGGCTCATGATTTCCCCCTGGGTTTCCTTCGATCCGCTCTCAATTTCGTAATGACCGGTCGAGCCATTCGTTCACGGAATTAACATCGGGCAATCGGAAATTCGCGGCGGTCGCGCGCATCGTCCCGATCAACACGCCATGCCCGCCCGACCGGGTCACCTGCTCGAAACCGGCCTCGTCGGTAACGTCGTCGCCCAGGAATACCGGGCGATGGCCTGCGAATGGTGCGCGCTCCAGAATGTCGGAGATGGCGACGCCCTTGTCGACGCCCGCCCGGCGCAATTCGACCATCTCGTGGCCGTGCTGCACATGAAAACCGTGTGATCGCGCGAGATTTTCGGCGAGCGCGACGCATTCCTCGCCCCATTCCGGCGACAGCCGGTAATGCAGCGCGGCGCCCAGCGGCTTGTCCTCGAACAAGACGCCGTCGTGGGTCTCGGCAAAGCGTTCGAACTGCCGGCGCGCGTCGTCCATGCCGGGAGGGCGGGCGGTTTCGCTCATCGTTCCATCGGCAAGCCGCCATTCGGCCCCGTGGCTCCCCGCGATCGCGAGGCCGTCCATCCCGAAACCGTCCAGCGTCGCGATGTCGCGCCCGCTGACGAGGGCGAGCCGGCCGTCGAGCCGGTCCGACAATGCGTGGAGCATCGCGATCAACTGCTCGCCGACGACGACCCCATCGGGCCGGTCGGCGAGTTCGACAAGCGTTCCGTCGAAATCGAGGAACAGCGCATCGCCGGAAAAATCGATCGGCGGGGGCGGGGGAAGATGCTGTGTCACCCCGCCGTCTTGGCCCTGTGGCCCGGCGGGGTCAAGCCCGCGATGCTGCACATGCGAAACGTGGGCGCGAGAACCGGCCCGCGATCAGCCGATCTGCGCGAGTATGTCCGCGCTCCGGCCGATGGCCGCGATGCCGCGCCGCCCGTCCACCCGGCCGAGCTGCACGATCACGTCGATGACGGACGCCGCATATTCGAGCGTGTCGGTGCGGGTGAGGCCGATGCCGGTCTGCATCACCATCAAGGCCAGCTGTTCGAGCGCACCGCGCAGCGAATTGGCGTGGATGGTGGAAAAGCTGCCGGGATGGCCGGTGTTGATCGCGCGCAGGAAGCTCACGCTTTCCGCGCCGCGCAATTCGCCGAGCACGACCCGGTCGGGCCGCAGGCGCAGCGCGGCCTGAAGTAGCTCGTTCGCGGTGATCTTCGCCTCGCCCAGCTCCCCTTTTACCGCGACAAGGCCGACCCCGTTGGCGCCGGGCAGCTTCAGCTCGGGCGTATCCTCGACGAGGATGACGCGTTCATGTGCCGGAATTTCGCCCAGCAAGGCGTTGAGGAAGGTGGTCTTGCCCGTCGACGTGCCGCCGGAAATCAGCACGGTCTTGCGATGGCGGACGGCGGCGCGCAGGAAATCGACCGGCGTGTCCTGCGCATCGGGGAGCGCGGGTTCCGCCGCGCCGCGCAACGGCCCGCTGTCATAGGCGTCGAGCGGCAGGTCCAGCCGCCGGTGCCGCCGGATCGCCATGGTCCAGTGGCGCCGCGTCGCGGGCGGCCCGCAAAATTGCACGCGCGCCCCGTCGGGCAGCGTCGCGCCGAGCAAGGGATGCTCCCGGTTGATGCCCTGATGGCTGACTCGCGCGACCTGCTCGGCGAGCCGCTGTATCAGCCGGTCGTCGATTTCGGGCACGGCGACCCGCTGCATCCCGGGCACGCCTGCATCCTCCACCCACAGCTCGCCCGGCGCGTTGACGAGGATTTCCGTCACCGTGTCCCGCAACAGGAACGGACGGAACGGGGCGAGATACGCATCGAGATAGACGCTCCCCGCGCTCGGCATGTCGGCGGCGGGCAGGTCCGGGCTCATCGGCAGGATCGCGGCATTCATTTCGTCACGGTCGAAAAATCGAGATCGCGCGCGGTGAACACGCGGATCGGTTCGCCCTGCCGGACGCGCACGGTCGGGCCGATCTTGCCGTTTTCCTGCACGGCCGCCGCCGCCGCGCTCTGTCCGCCGCCCAGCACGACCGACGCGCCTCCCGTGCCCATCGCCGACAATCCACCCACGACGGAGAGGAGCATCGCCGAGCCGAACCGCTTGAAGAAATGGCTGTCGACCTTGCCGCGCAGGCCCGTCGTGCCATCGAAGCCGGTCGCGGGCGAGCCGATATTGACCGACACGCCATCGGGCCGGATCAGCCGGGTCCAGATGACATAGGCGCGTTTCTGGTAGGCCTGCAGCCCGCTTTGATATTGCCCGATGAGCCTGCTGCTGCGCGGGACGAGCACGCGGCGGCCGTCGAAGCTTTTCACATCCTGGCTGACCACGGCGCGGACATATCCGGGCACGTCGGTGTCGATCGCGGTTTCGAGGATCGCGGGGATCAACGTGCCCTGCGTCACTGTCGTGCCGGGGTCGACCATGCGGGCGGCCTGTGCCGGGCCGCCGCCGACGCCGCCGATGCGGCTTGCGAAATCGGACGCCGAGCTGCCTGCCGCCGCGTTGTCGCCCGGTGCCGGCGCGCCGACCGGAACCGACGGTGCACCGCCCGCATCGAAGACCAGCGTCGGGCTGCTATAACGATTGGCGGCGGGGCCGGTCGCGGTCTGCGGCGGCGCGGAAAGGACGGGCGCGGGGGCCGGGTCGGCTTGCTGCATCGCCATCGGCGCCGCCGCGGGCGGGGCATCCGGCACGGTCAACGGCACGTCGGCGGGCGCGGTCGCAGCGGTTTCCGTCGGCGTGGCGACCGGCGCAGGGGCGGGCTGTTCGATGCGCGCGCTATTCATGCCCCACAGCGTGAACGCGCCGAGAAGGCCGACGATGGCGACGCCCGCGGCCAGGCCGAGCCCGTCGGACTTGCCCTTGCGCTGCGTGACGGCGGGAAAGGAATTGCGGCTGGCGAGGTCGATGATTTCCGCGCTTTCGGTTTCGCGCGGGTCGACGTCATTGGCGGGATGGGCGGGAAGCCGGGCGGCGGGGCGCATCAGTTCTGCTCCACAATTGCGCGGTCGGTCGCGCGGGCGAGCGCACGATCGCTGAGCCTGCGCGGCGGGCGCGGTGGCCCGTTGTTGACGAGAAAGGCATCATTGTCGCCGGAACGCAGGATGATTTGCGCAGGAACGCCATCGATGATGATGTTTTCGCCCCGGACGGCGAAATTGACCGGACCTTCACGCCCGTCGGCATTGGTGACAAGGATGGCGGGCACCGCGCGCCCCTGCGGCCAGGCGAGATAGGTCACCTCGCCATCGTCATAGGCGCGTTCGGGCAGCAGCGCGGCATCCCCGCTGCGCCCCCATGCGAAGTTCAGCAAGGCCGGATCGGTCACGGCGAGCGGATCGGTCGCGGCCTGCATCTCGACCGAGCCAGGCGCGGCGGCCATGCGGGCGGGGGCGTCCTCCTCCGGCTCTTCGGGATAGGCGAAGCGCAATTGATACAGAGGTTTGGCCCGCGGACTTGCGACAAGATCGAAGTAATAGGTGCGGCGATCGGTGACGACGGTCATGTTGGTCGCCGCCGTCGGTTCGAGCGGTTTGACGAACAGCAGATTGGCGCGCTTGTTCGGCGTGACCTGCCAGCTTGCGGAATCGCCGATGGCGACATTCTCGATTTTCTCGTCATCGGCAAAGGCGACGGTCGCCTGCACATTGGTGCGGCCTTCGATGCGGACGACGGCGCTTTCGTCATACATGCGGGTGACGAGGCGCGGATCGTCGGCGCGGGCGGGCGCGGCCATCGTCGCGGCGACAAGGGCGAGCGTGCAAAGCGGGCGGATCATTTCAACTTCTCCGTGGAGCGGGCGGGCGCGCTGCGAAAGCGGCTGCCGATGCCATGGGCGCGGGACCGGCCCGCGTTCGCGGCGGGCTGGCCGGCGGAATGCGCGGTGTGGGCGGTGATGCGGAAGTCGCGCGCCTGCGGGGCGGGCGGGGCGCTGCCGAACCGGTCATTGGCGGGGGCGGGAACGGGAATGGCCTGCGCGATGCGGCGGTCGGTGCTCACCGCGGGCGCCGGCGGCGGCGCGGACGCGGCCGGGGCAGGCGGGGCGGCACCGGATTGCGCCGCGGCGGCAGTGCGGCTCTCCGCCCCGGTCGCGGCCAGCCCGAACACGTCCCAGTCGGCGACCATCGCCGTCGCGGTATTGATCGCCAGCATCATCAGCGCGACATGCACCGCCCCGATCAGGAAAAAGCCCATCGCCGCGCGTGGGTCGATCTGACCCGGCGTCTGGCCCAGCGCGTTGAGCACCGGTACCGCGAGTTCCAGCATCATCCCCCCGCCCAGCACCGCGAACAAGGGCGCAATGGCCAGCAGGACCAGCCCCTTCAACCAGCCCGCGAACAAGCCGCGCGTGCCGGGAAACAGGGCCATGACCACGAACACCGGCCCCACCGCGACCAGCACGGCAAGTGCGATCCGCGTCGTCACCAATATGCCCACGGTGCCGAGGAGCAGAAGCGTCGCACCGAGCCAGAGCAGGCCCGGCGGGGAGAACATGCTCATGTCCTGCTGCTGCTCCGGCCCGGCGATCTGCCCGATCGCGGCAAAGGCGATGTCGATCTTGTCGGCAAAGGCGGTGGTGGCGCTGCCCTCGCTCCCGGTGATGATCGAGGCGATCTGATCCGCCGCGCCGGTGGCGAGGGTCCAGACCACGCTCTGATACGCGACCCAGCTCGTCGCGAAGGTCAGCACGAGGCCCAATGTCATCATGCGCGGGGTCAGTGCGGCAACGCCGATCCGGCTACGTCCCGTAAGCAGGCCGAACGCAAACAGCGCTACGAACAATGTGAGCAGGATCGTGAGCGCGGGGACCAGCGCGCCACCCGCCCCGAACAGGCGCCCGAAGGCGGCCTGCGTCGCGTCGGCGGCGAGGCAATCCACCCCGCGCAGCGCGGCGGCGATGCCGTTGCCGACATTGTCCAGTTCGGTCGCGCAGCCGTTCATTCCGCCGCGTTCCACAGTGCGAAATCATCGGCGCTTCCGCCCGGCCACGGCTGTCCCGTCAATTGCGGGTACCAGTGCGCCGGATCGTCGCCGACCGATGCGCGGATACGGTCGAGATTGCGCACGATGCTTTCCCGGCCCGAGAGCACGGTCAACACCTCCGGCGCCCCCGAAAGGTCGAGCCGCACCACGACCGAGGCATCGGGTTGCCGCACGAGGAAGCAGCGCGAATGGGCGGGCAATCCCTTGATCAAGGCAAGCTCGTGTTCGGTCAGGCCGAAGCCGTCGCAATAATCCTCCGCCCGCGCGCGCGAATTGGGCATGAAGATCATCGTCGCGGTCTGTTCGACCAGCGCGGTGGAAATCCGGCTGTCGAGTGCGTCGCGCGCGCTCTGCGTCGCGAAACCGACCAATGCGTTGCGTTTGCGCAGCGTTTTCAGCCAGTCGCGGATGCGCGCGGCGAACACTTCATCGTCGAGCGCCTTCCACCCTTCGTCGATGAGGATCATCGTCGGTTGCCCGTCGAGCCGTTCCTCGATCCTGTGAAACAGATACATCATCACCGGCGTACGCAGGCGCGGATTTTCGAGCAGCGCCGTCATGTCGAAACCCAGCACCCGGTTCGTAAGGTCGAGCCGGTCGACATCGTTATCGAAAAGCCAGCCATGCTCGCCATCCTCGATCCATGGGGACAGCCGGTCGGCCAGATCGCCCGGCATCGGACGGCGCGCGCCCGACAAAAGCTCGCGGAAATGGCGCAGACGGCGCAGGCGTGCATCATTGGCATAGGCGGCATCGACCGCGTGCGCGATGGTGGCAAGCTCCTCCGGTCCCTCGGCCTTGAGCATGAGGCCGAGCCAGTCGCGCAGAAACGCGCGATTGCCCGCCGTATCGGGCAGGGAGAGCGGGTTGAACCCGGTCCGCTCACCCGAAGAAATGCGGTCGTAGCGCCCGCCAATGCCGCGCACGAACACCTCCGCGCCGCGATCCTTGTCGAACAGGATGGTTCGGGGCTCGAACTTCTGCGCCTGCGCCGCGAGGAAATTCATCACCACCGTCTTGCCCGAACCCGACGGGCCAATGACGGAAAAATTGCCGAGGTCGCCATTGTGGAAATTGAAGAAGAACGGCGTCGCGCTCGTCGTCTGCAACAAGGTGACGGCATCGCCCCAATGGTTGCCGTCGGCCTGACCCACCGCAAAGCCATGGAGCGAGCCAAACCCCGCCATGTTCGCGGTCGAGATCATCGCCCGGCGCACGAGATAGCCTTCATTGCCGGGAAACTGCCCCCAGAAGGCCGGTTCCAGGTTCACGTCCTCCCGGACCGCGATGGCGCCCGTGTCAGCAAGCGCGGCGGCGGCGGCGGCGGTCATGTCGTCGAGCGCGGAAAGCCCGCCGGCCCGGATCAGCACGGTGAGGTGATGGTCGCCAAACCCCGTCGCCCCTGCGCCCAGCGCGTCGCGCGCGGACAGCATCTCGGCCCGTTCGGCGGCGGCTTCCTCGTCCGCGCTGCGCAGGCGGCGCAGGGCGAGATCCATACGTTCGCGCGCGGTCTGACGCTCCGTCGGGGCGTAGCTTTCTGTCACGACCATCTCGCATGGGAGGCGGAGAAGCCCGTCGAGCAGGCCGGGCGATGTCGCGTCGGGATAATCTTTGAGCGAAAGCATCGCGGCAAAATCGCTGCCCCCGCCGCCGCGCAGTTCCATCGCGTCGAGCCCGAAGCTGACCCGGCGATAGGGCAGCATGTGGCCGATGTCGGTATCCTCCGCCGGGCGGCGCACCGGGCGCATTTCGCCATTATAGACCGCGCTCAACAATTCGAGGATCTCGCTGTTCACGCGGCCCTCGCCAGCGTCATAATCGCCGAGAAGGCGCGCGCCATAGGCGCTGAGCGATGCGGCCATGCCGGTGATCGCGGCGCGAAGGGCGCGCAGATCCTTGGGATCCGCCTCCACCTCGCTCCGGCGGCGGCGCAGCATCCGGGCGGCCTTTTCCGCCAGCCCCGCCTTGCCCCGCGCAGGCCGGCGGATCAGTGTGACGAACTGATCGTTCACGAACAGCGATCCATCGGCGAGCCGTTCGCGCCAGCGCGCGTCGATATGGGCCGACAGCGGATCGGCGAACTCGGCATCGAGATCGACCGACACCCGTCGCCGCACGACATGGTGATAGAGCACGAAACGCGCATCGAGCACGGAACGCAACATGACCTCACGCGCGGCGGCATGGGCGTTCAGCGCGTCGCTATCCTCGGTTTCGAACAGCAGGCCGGGCACCTGCATCGCCATCATCAGCGACCCATCGCGCAGCATCACGCAATGTTCGTCCACCTGCCGCGCATAGGGCAGCCGGTCGCCCGCGGGGGCTTCCTTCTCGCTCCACCCGGCGGCGCCGATCCATTTGCGTTGCTTTGCCATGAATGCGTGCCTCCTCAGGCGGCGTAGCTGTTGCAGCCCCAGCGTTTCCAGTTCTTCACCCGCGGGCACCGGCTCACCTTCGTCAGCCAGAGATCGAACACGCGCGGTTCGCGAAGACACGCGAAATAGCCGACCCCGTGTATCGCCAGCGCCGCCGGCAGGGCGAGAAAGCTCCCGGTGATCAGGAACAGCTCGGTCGTGACGGCGGCATTGATGACGAAGAAATTATACGTCACGCCGCCAAACATCTGCGGCCGCGTCAATGCGCGATGCACCGGATGGCGGGACAGTGCCGTCATCGCCTCAACCGACCGCCGCGGTCGATTGAATGCCCGAGACGATCGAAGCCGCGCCGAACAGGATGAAGCAGCCGAGAATGACGGTGCCGCCGAATTTCCAGTTCATCCGCCCCGTCAGCATCATGAAGCCGACCGCCGCAACCGCCATCACCGCGACCGCCGTCGCGACATTGCCGAGCATCGTCCCCTGAAGCCAGGCGAGCGCGGACACGATGGGACCGGACCCCTGCGGATCGGCACCTTGCGCCATTGCCGTGCCGGGAAGGGCGAACGCGAGCGCGGCGATGAGCCGTGCGACGGGGCGGGTGAGCATGCGGGAAAGAGCGGCAGACATGGCAATCATCTCCGGGAATGGTCGGACAGGCGGCCCATGACGGCCGCGACATAGGTTTGGGTTTCGCGAATGCGGGCACGCCACCGGCGCGGATCACGCGGCCCGGCCCGGCGTTATAGGCGGCAAGCGCGCGTTCGATATCGCCGTCGAAACGGTCGATCTGTTGCCGGAGGTAGCGCGCGCCGCCTTCGAGATTGGCGAAGGGATCGTCGGCATTCACGCCGAGGTCGCGGGCCGTGCCCGGCATCAATTGGGCAAGGCCGCGCGCGCCCACGGGCGATCGTGCATCCTCGCGCCAGCGGCTTTCCTGCCAGACGAGCGCCTCGATCAAGGCGGGGCTGAGGTCGAAGCGCGCCGATAATTCGTGCACCTTCGCGGCATAACGCGCAGGCAGCAGCGCGGCATGATCGGCAATGTTCGCAAGTGCGGCGCCGGGTACGGCGGGGGCCTCGCCATCGGCGGCTGGCGGCGTCATATCGTCTGTCGCCACGAGATCCCCGGCGATCCAGCGATGGCCGTCTGAGGAAACCTCCATGACATCGGCGCATGCGGGCATGGCCGGCACGCAAAGCGCCAACCCCAGTCCCAAAATGCCACGCGCAAGAATCATGAATGCCTCCCTTGAGGAGGCGAATGAACCCCGTTGATGACACGCGTGTGACAGGCTCGCGTTCAGGGCGCAGGATGAAAAACCCGCCTGTTCAGGAAGCGTTCCCGCACGCCGGCGCGCGGACGGACGCTACACCCCGTCATATGGCGCGGCAGGCGTCACTCTCCGCGCAAAACGTCAATCGCCGGCGGAGCGACACGCGCATCCGCCGGTGCGATATAAGGTCAGTCGGCGGTGGCGAGCCGTTCGCCAGCGGCAAATTCGCCACGCTCCAGCATGGCGAGCGCACTACGGGCGAGCACCTTGCTGTCGACCCACTGACCACTCGCCGTTTCAAGGGCGAAGCGGTCGGCATTGTTCGCGGCGGCCTCGAACATGGTGCGGGCGGCGGCGGTGTCATCCTGCCGCGCATAGGCGATGCCGAGGTTGATGAGCCGGGCGGGATCATCCTCGGCCAGGGCCTCGTTCGCTTCGATCTGGCGGATGGCGGCGGCATCCTGTCCGGCGCGCATCGCTTCATAGGCGACATCGACACGCTCCGCGCCGATCGCGGGGGCAGGGCTCAGCATCAGGGTGAGGGCAAGGGCGGCAAAAGCCATGGCATTTCTCCATCTCGGTCTTCTTATTGAAACCGATTTTGCGCCGCGCCGCCCGCCTCTGCAATCAAAATGTCACAATGTCATCGAACTGTAACATTCGGCGAAGGAGGGGGTCGTCATAGGCAATTTGCGTCCGCTGCAAATTCTCGTCCGAATTATCAGACGAGCGCAAAGAAACTGTCACAACGCGCATCTAGGTCCGCCTTCGCGAAGCCGAATTCGCAGGATTTGATTCTCGGTTTTTACTTGAGGGGGACCGCCGCCGTGACCACTATTTCCCGTACGCTCGTTCTTGGCTGCAGCATGCTGGCGCTGGCCGCCTGCGGGCCGGAGGACATCGCATCGCCCGGCACGGGCGGCAATGTCATCATCAACAATCCGGCGCCCACGCCCGCGCCGACGCCTGCGCCCACGCCGGGCGGTTCGGTGACAGCCGCGAACGGCTGTCCCACCATCGCCGATGCGCAGGGTCTTTCCGACGAAGGCACGATTTCCGGACCGACCGGCGAATATCGCGTCTGCGCGATGCCGGCGCGTTTCAACACCTCCTCCACGCTGCCCTATGTCGAAGGGCTGCTTTACCGCATGGCGGGCCGCGTGGATGTCGGCACCGATGGCGGGCCGACCGCCGATGCGAGCGACGGCGCCACCGACAGCAATGTGACGCTCACCATCGCGCCGGGCGCGATGATCTACGCCAGCGGGTCGTCCTTCCTGATGGTGAACCGCGGAAACAGGATCAACGCGGTCGGCACGGCCTCGCGCCCGATCCTTTTCACCAGCCGCGACAACGTGCTCGGCCTCAACAACGAAAACTCCTCGGGTCAGTGGGGCGGCGTCGTGCTCGCGGGCCGCGCGCCGGTGACCGACTGCATTGCACCGGGCGCCACGCCGGGCACCACCGGCTGCGAACGCCAGGTCGAAGGCGCGGCACAGCCCGCATTGTTCGGCGGCGCGACCCCCGACGACAGCTCGGGCCGCATGAGCTACGTGCAGATCCGCTATTCCGGTTTCGTCCTGTCGGGCGACAGCGAGCTTCAGTCGCTCACCACCGGCGGCAGCGGTTCGGGCACGCAGCTCGACCACATCATGTCCTATAATTCGTCCGATGACGGCGTCGAATTCTTCGGCGGGCGCGTCAATCTGAAGAACCTGATCGTCGTGGGGGCCGAGGACGATTCGATCGACACCGACACCGGCGTGAAGGCCAATCTGCAATATGTCATCGCCGTACAGCGCGAAGGCGCCGGCGACACCATCATCGAGGCGGATTCCAGCAATGGCCTCGAAAATTCGACCCCGCGTCAGAACACGCAGATTTCCAACGCGACCTTCGTCCACCGCAATGCCTCGTCGAGCCAGGCGATCCGCATCCGCGGCGGCACCGATTATGCGCTGGTGAACAGCGTCATCGTCGCGCCGAGCGGCGTGCCCTGCATCCGGCTCGACGATGCGGCGACGATCCAGACCTCCGGCGCGGACGAGAAGGGCGCACCGCGCTTCAATTCGGTCGTGCTCGATTGCGCGACCAATTTCCGCGACGGCGGCGATGTCAGCGCAAGCCAGGCGCAGGCGATCTTCGATGCCGGATCGAACAACAACAAGGATTTCACCAACACGCTTTCGATGCTGTTCATCAACGGCTCCAACGAAAATGGCGTGGTGGCCTTCAACCCGACCGCTTTGTCCAGCTTCTTCGACAATGCGAACTTCGTCGGTGCCGTGCGCGACGCCGCGAACAACTGGACCACGGGGTGGACCTGTAATTCGGCGGCGATCAGCTTCGGCAGCAATGTCGGCACCTGCACCAGCCTGCCGATCTACTGAGGACGCGCAGCCGGAAAAGGGGGCCGTCCGCGCGCCGGGCGGCCCCATGCTGCATCCCGCATCGCACACGCGACTATCTGTTTTCGGACCTGTAATTTGAGGGGGTCTTACATCATGTCCACCGGCTTTCAGCCTTCCGGCAGGCGGCTCGCAGGGCTGCTGCTGCTTTCATCCGCGATGGTCCTGCCCGGCGCCGCGCTGGCCCAGGGCACCGGCGGACCGCCCAGCACCGGAGAAAGCGCCATCCCGCCGCGCCCGTCCGCGGACAACGACCTCACCGATCAGGTGCAGGGCGTCGACGGCGAACCGATCGAGGATGGCCTTGATCAATCCGACATTTCCATTCCCGGTGGCGGCGGCGCGATCGTCGTGACCGGCCGCCGCATCCGCGACGTGTCGCGCGCCAGCACGCAGGTGCTCTCCGTCCTGTCGGCAGAACAGATCGCCCGCACGGGTGAGGGCAACATCGCCGGCGCGCTCAGCCGCGTGACCGGGCTTTCCATCGTGGGCAACGGCAATGTGTTCGTGCGCGGGCTCGGCGATCGCTATTCGCTGGCGCTGCTCAACGGCTTGCCCCTGCCCAGTCCGCAGCCGTTGAGCCGCGTGGTCCCGCTCGACATTTTTCCGACCAATATCGTCGCCTCGTCCCTGGTGCAGAAAACCTATTCGGCGAACTTTCCCGGCGAATTCGGCGGCGGCGTCATCAACCTCACCACCCGCGCGGTGCCGACCGAAAGCTTTCTGCGCATCGGCGGCGGCGTCAGCGGCGACACGCAGACGACCGGCAATGACGGGTACAGCTATTACGGCTCCGACATCGACGCCTTTGGCTTCGACGACGGCACGCGCGACGCGCCGCCCGCGTTGCAGGATTTCTTCGACAGCGGCGCGCGCCTGTCCGACCTCGGCGTGGATCAGGCGGCCATCGCGAAGCAACTCGGCAACCCCGATCTCGTCGTGGCGCAGCGCCTCGGCAATCTGCCGGTGAACTTCTCCGGCTCGATCACCGGCGGCACCGGTTTCGACGTGTTTTCGGATGGCAGGCTCGGCGTGATCGCGACCGCCTCGCTCAGCAATAGCTGGCGCAACCGGGCGATCATTTCGCAGACGGCGGTGAATGCCGACCTCGATCTCAACACCGATTTTCGCGATTACACGACCGACAACCGCATTGTCGTGAACGGGTTGCTCGGTTTCGGGCTGGAGCTTGGCGAGCATAGCTTCCGCTGGACCAATCTTTATATCCGCGACACGCTGAAACAGACGCAGATTTCGGTCGGCGACGAGTTTCAGTCCGGCTTTTCCAAGCAGATTCAGAACAATGGCTGGTTCGAGCGGCAATTGCTCGACACGCAATTCGTGGGCGAGATGGAGTTCGGACCTCTCGAAATCGACCTGCGCGGCGGCTATGCGCAGACGCAGCGCGAGGCGCCGTACGAATACAGCTTCGAATATGTCCGCACGAACGAACCGAACGATCCGTTCGGCGATCTGTTCGTCAACGTGCTCGACCGGCAGCGCGGCGCGGCGTCCGTCACCTTCTCCGAATTGAAAGAGGACCTTTACTACGGCGGCCTCGATTTCGGGTATGAATTGTCGGACTGGCTGCGGGCGAGCGTCGGCTATGCCTATACCGATACGGACCGCTATTCCGAGCGGCGCGAATTCCTGTTCAACGCCTCGACCGATTTTCCCGATGGCGTCGGCGCGCTGCGGCCCGATCTGTTGCTCGGCGATGCGATCATCGATTATTTCGACATCGGCCTCATCGAAAGCACGCAGGCCGATCCCGCCTTCGATGCCGGACTCACCATCCATGCGGGATATGGGCAATTGCGGGTCAATCCGCTCGACCGCGTGAACCTCGACATCGGCGTGCGGTATGAAGACGCGGATCAGAGCGTGAACCCGGTCGAGCTGTTTGCCACGCCGACCAATTCGGGCAGCAGCACCGCGCTCGCCAATGATTATTTCCTCCCCGCCGCGACCCTCACGTTCGAGGCCAGCGACGATTTGCAATTGCGCGTAGCGGCGTCGAAGACCATCGCCCGGCCGCAATTTCGCGAGCTGATCTTTCAGACTTACTACGATCCCGACACCAACCGGCAGTTCAACGGCAACCCGTTCCTGATCGACAGCGAACTGATCAATGCCGAGGCGCGCGCGGAATATTACCTCGGCGGCGGCGACCGGGTTTCGATCGCCGGTTTCTACAAGGATATCGACAACCCGATCGAGGCCTATTCCAGCTTTTCCGACAATGCGCAGGTGACCAGCTTCGCCAATGCGCCCAAGGCCACGCTCTATGGCGCAGAGGTCGATCTGCAATATAGCAAGGACCTGTTCGGCCTGGGCGAAGCGTTCGCGACGAAGCGCGCGGTGATCGTCGCCAACTACACCTATACGAAGTCCGAAATCAAAGTCGGCGAGGGCGACGTGACGCAGGTATTCCCGCGCGGCGGGCAGCCGGCGTCGAACTATTTCCGCGATGGCGCGGCGCTCACCGGACAGTCCGATCATCTCGCCAATCTGCAACTCGGGCTGGAGGACATCGACAGGTTGCAGCAATTCACGCTGCTCTTTTCCTATGCCAGCAAGCGCGTGACGAGCCGCGGTACGAATGCGCTTCCCGACATCCTCGAAAATCCGGGGTTGAGCGTGGATTTCGTCGCGCGCGAGGAAGCGGATTTCATGGGCGTGCCGGTGCAATTGAAATTCGAAGCGCGCAATATTACCGGGCGCGACCATTTCGAATATCAGTCGAACGGCCAAAACCGGATAGAGATCAACACTTACGAGGTCGGGCGCAGCTTCGCACTGAGTGCGTCGGTCGAATTCTGAGCATACGGGGACGGGGCGGGGCCGGCATCGGTTCCGCCCATTCTTACCACACATTCACGCGCACTCGTGGTGGGTCATGGCATGTCGAAGACGTAACCCATCGACCGCACCGTGCGCAAGGGATCGCCAGCCCCCGCGCATTTGAGCGCGCGGCGCAGGCGTCCCACCCATACATCGACGGTGCGTTCGTCGATCGGCGGTTCCTGCTTTCCCAACCCGCCGATCAGCTGCGCGCGGGAAAACACGCGATTGGGGTTTTCGGCAAAGTAGCGCAGCAGGCGAAATTCGTTCGGCCTGAGGTCGACGGGTGTCCCATCCCACCGGGCCTGCAACGCGCCGAGGTCGATGACCAGATCGCCCCGCTCGACGATATTGGCCGCATGGTAATTCTGTCGCCGCGACTGGAGCGCGAGCACGCGGTCGAGCAGATCGTTGCGGTCGACCGGTCCGATCATGTAATCGTCGGCCCCCGCGCGAAGGGCGCGCCGCCTGTCGCCGGCATCGTCCTGTTCGAGGATCATCGTCACGTGGGCATGGTCCATGCGCGGATCGGAACGCAGGCGCCGGCACATTTCCAGCCCCGACATTTCCGGCATGACCCAGTCGATGAAAGCCCAGACCGGTCCTTCGACAAGGCGCTGCGGCCCGTCGCAGCCCAGATGGTCGAAAACGAACCGCTGCGAGCCATGCACGAAGTCGCCCGTTGCAGCGGTGTGCGCCGCTGTCGTGAAGATATTGACTACGTCCATGATCGAAATCCCCGCCGTGCCGCCCGTTAGTGCCGCGCGGTTGTGACGGGTTTGTGACGAACCCGGCGGGTTTCGCAGCGTTACGGGAACGCCGGTACAGGATTGCAGCGGCCCGGCTCCCCACGGGTATGCGGCGTGGCGAATGAAAGCGTCGATCCCGGTTCCATATGAGGCGGGCAAGACACTTGCGAGGCGCCGACCTTTCACGATAGCCTGCTTGCCGGATCGAGTTTTCGACGCTTCGGAGAATGCACACATGCGCAGCTTTCGCCCCGCCTTACCGCCGCGGTGCCGTGCCGTCCTTGCGCTTGTCGGTGTGCTAACGGGGTTATCGCTTGCCCCCGCCGCGTCCGGAACGGTGTACCCCCCCAAACGCGAGATCGAAGCGCCGGGGCCGCAAGGGATGCTGCACGGAACGTTCCAGAACGTCAGCAAGAATGACGCGCCCGTTGTATTGATCGTGCCGGGATCCGGCCCGACCGACAGGGATGGCAACAGCCCCGCCGGGATCAAGGCCGCGAGCTATAGCGGGCTCGCCTTCTGGCTGATGATAAGGGGCATCGCCAGCGTGCGCATCGACAAGCGCGGCATGTTCGCAAGCGCCGACGCCATCGCCGATCCCAACGCCGTCACCATGGGTGATTATGCCAACGATGTGCATGCCTGGACAAAGGCGATCGTGGAGAAAACGGGTGCGCCTTGCGTCTGGGTGATGGGCCATAGCGAGGGCGGCACGGTCGCGCTTCTCGCGGCCGCGAATGCGGAGGGTGAGGCGGCGCGCAACATCTGCGGCGTCATCACGCTCGCGGCACCGGGTCGGCCACTGGGCACGATCATGCGCGAACAATTGCGGGCCAACCCGGCCAATGCCCCGATACTGGACGATGCGCTGGGCGCGATTGCCACGCTGGAGGAGGGCCGCCGCGTCGATACCGGCGGTTTCCATCCGGCGCTCGCCGCCCTGTTTGCCCCTGCGGTGCAGGGGTTCCTCATCGACAGCTTCGCCATCGATCCCCCGGCGCTCATCGCAGAGATTTCGAAACCCGTCCTCATCGTGCAGGGCGAAGAGGATATTCAGGTCACGCCCCGCGATGCCCGGTTGCTGCACGCGGCAAAGCCCGATGCGACCCTCGCGCTGCTGCCGGGGGTGAACCATGTGTTGAAAGACGTGCCGCCGGGGGATCGTGCCGCGAACATGGCAAGCTATGCCAATCCCTCCTTGCCGAATGCGCGCGGCGTGGTCGATGCGATTACCGGCTTTGTGATGCAGCACCGCTGAACGCGATTTCGGCACGACGACAAAAGGGGTAAGGGGGTTGTGAATGCGCGGCGCCCGCCTATTGCGGGGCGGGCGGACATCGGCGCATCGGCGCGGATCGCGAGACGTCGGAGAGCGAAAGGTGACATTGCCGCAATTCTACGCGCAGGATCTCGCCCGGCTCGACACGATGGCGCGCCGCCGTGGGCTCGCTTTGCCGCGCGGGCGGGATTTTTCCTCCAACGATTATCTGGCGCTGGCCGGGTCGGATGCGCTGCGCGATGCGGCGATGCATGCGCTCGAACGCGGGGTGCCGATGGGCTCCGGCGGCTCGCGCCTGCTGCGCGGGCACAGGGCGGAACATGCGCAGGTGGAGGAAGATGCCGCGCGATTTTTTGGGTCGGAGGCGGCGCTATTCATGAGCACGGGTTTCGCCGCGAACAGCCTCCTGTTTTCCACGCTCCCACAGAAGGAGGACTGCATCTTTCACGATGCGCTCATCCACGCGAGCGCGCATGAGGGGATGCGACTGTCGCGGGCGGCGCGGCGCGGCTTTGCCCATAATGACGTGGATGCCGCCGCCGACGCGATCGCGCAATGGCGTGCATCGGGCGGGTCCGGCACGCCGTGGATCGCTTTCGAAACATTATACAGCATGGATGGCGACGTCGCGCCGGTTGCCGCATTTGCGGCGCTGGCGCGGGCGGTCGGCGCCACGCTGTTCATCGATGAGGCGCATGCGGTCGGTGTTTACGGGCCGCAGGGGCGCGGGCTGGCGTCCGGTTTGCAGGGGGAGGAACACGCGATCGTGCTCGCCACCTGCGGAAAGGCGCTGGGCTGCGAAGGGGCGCTGGTGCTGTGTTCGGATGTGATCCGCGACTTCCTCATCAACCGGGGCCGGGGGTTCATATTTTCCACCGCGCCGTCGCCGTTGATGGCCGCGGTGGTCGGCGATGCGCTGCGCCTGATCGCGGAAGGCGACGACCTTCGCCAGAGGCTGCGCACACGCGTGCAGGGCGCGGCCGATCGGTTCGCCGCGCTCGGCATCGCGCCCAGCGGGTCGCAGATACAGCCTGTCGTCATCGGGGAGGAAGCGCGCACGATGCAGATTGCCGCCGCCTTGCAGGCCGAGGGATTCGACATTCGCGGCATTCGACCGCCTACCGTGCCACAGGGCACCGCCCGGCTGCGCCTCTCGATCACGCTCAACAGCGACGAAGAGGATATGGACGCGCTCATTCATGCGATGGAGCGGTTGTTGTGAGCCGCACGATCGTCGTCACCGGGACCGATACCGATATTGGCAAGACCGTCTTTGCCGCCGGGCTGACCGCCGCGATGGGGGCGCATTACTGGAAACCGGTGCAGGCCGGGCTCGACGATGGCAGCGACAGCCGGACGGTCGAGATGCTCGGCGTGCCGGCGGCGCGGATCGTGCCCGAAGCGTATCGCCTGACGACGCCATGTTCTCCCCATCTCGCGGCGGAGCGTGACGGGGTCGAGATCGATCCGGCGCGGCTGACGCTGCCAATGGTGGATGGCCCGCTCGTGGTGGAGGGGGCGGGCGGCGCGCTGGTGCCGGTGACGCGCGGGCTGCTCTATGCCGATCTGTTCGCGCGGTGGGGCGCGCCGGTGGTCATCGTCGCGCGGACCACGCTCGGCACCATCAATCACAGCCTGCTCACCATCGAAGCGTTGCGCAGCCGCGCTGTGCCGATTCTCGGCATCGCGTTCGTCGGCGAGGAGGTCGAGGATAGCGAGCGCATCATCTGTGCCATGGGCCGGGTGCGTCACCTGGGCCGGTTGCCGCATGTCGACCCGCTCGATGCGCGGACCTTGCGCGCGGCGTTCGCAAATGGTTTCGATGCGGGCGGTTTCGGCAGGGAGACATGGGCATGACAGGTTCCCCGATCTGGCACCCCTTCACGCAGCATGGCTTGAACGAACCGATCCCGCGCGTCGCACGGGCGGAGGGCGCGATGCTTTATACCGATGACGGGCGCGACATCGTCGATGCGATCTCGTCATGGTGGGTGACGACGCACGGCCATGCCCATCCGCGCATCGCCGCCGCGATTGCCGAACAGGCCGCCCGCCTCGACCAGATCATCTTCGCCGGGTGGAGCCACGAACCGGCCGAGCAGCTTGCCCGTTCGCTCCGCGCCATCATGCCCGAAAGCCTGACGCGCGTGTTCTTTTCCGATTCCGGCTCCACCTCGGTCGAGGTCGCGTTGAAAATGGCGCTGGGCTACTGGCTCCACCGGGGGGAGGCGCGGCACGCGATTGCGGTGATGGACCACGGCTATCACGGCGATACGATCGGCACCATGTCGGTGGGCGCGCGCGGCACGTTCAACCGCGCTTACGAACCCTTGCTCTTCGACGTGACGAGCATCCCCTTTCCCGCCGAGGGCGCGGCACAGGCGACGCTCGACGCGCTCGATGCCGCGTGTGCCGCGGGGGCGGCGGCTTTTGTGGTCGAACCGCTCGTGCTCGGCGCGGGGGGCATGATGATGTATGGCGCCGACACGCTGGCGCAGATGCGGGCCATTTGCGCGGCGCATGGGACATTGTTCATCGCGGACGAGGTGATGACCGGATGGGGCCGGACAGGGACGATGCTGGCGTGTGAGCAGGCCGGCGTGGTGCCCGACATATTGTGCCTTTCCAAAGGGTTGACCGGCGGGGCCGTCCCTCTTGCCGTCACCATGGCGAGCGAGCCTGTCTATGACGCGCATCTGTCGACCGACCGGGGGCGCATGTTCTTTCATTCGTCGAGCTATACCGCCAACCCCGTGGCCTGCGCGGCGGCGAACGCCAATCTCGCCATCTGGCGCGAGGAGCCGGTGATGGACCGGATCGCCACGCTGGCCGCGCGGCAGGGGGTGCATCTCGATACGCTGTCGCGGCGGGGCGGGGTGGTGAATATCCGGCGCTGCGGGACGATCGCGGCGTTCGAGGTGGGCAATGGGGGCGGATATCTTTCCGACCTTGCGCCGCGGATGATGGGCATGTTTCGCGAACGCGGCGTACTGCTGCGTCCGCTTGGCAACACGGTTTATGTCATGCCGCCCTACTGCATTACCGCGGCTGAACTCGACCGGGTTTACGCAACGATCGCGGATGTCCTCGACGCGGTTACGGCATGAACCCCGGGCCGGATGTCCGTCACGGCGCGCTCCATCTGTTCATGGGCTGGTGAGCCGCGCATCCAAAGCGCCGCATCATGCCGATTTCACTGAAGCCGGAAATTGTCATTCGCAATTGGGGGCTGGTGCGCAGATCCCATCGGAAAAGCGGGCGCCGCACTTGATGGGCGGATACGGCATGGGATCGCGCCCGAAGCCCTGTTTCGGCAGGATCCCCCCAAATATTGAGCGATGCCGTCCCGTCGTTGCGCGTGATGCTTTGATCCGTCACGCGCACCCCGTCCCACCGCTTTCACCGGGTCGCCGAATGCGGCCTTCGTCAATTGTCGCGAGCATAAGGCGACCCGGCGAAGGTCACGGTGACGAAGCGCGACTACGCCGGCGCCGTTGCGCGGCATGGTCCCATTCGCTCGCCGGCGGACCGGCTGGGCAAGGCGGCGGCTTTCCCCTTCACAGGCTGCGGCCGCGTGCCTGCCAGCGCCGAACACGCGGGGGAAGCGCCGCCTTTCGGCCAGGAGACGGAGCGATCAGGCCGGACAGGCGCTCACCTGCTGCGTGCCCGATATGGCGAAGGACGCCGCCGTGCAGTCGTCCGAAACGCCGATCCAGTCGAGGTCCCGCGTATCGCCAAAATGCTTCATCACACCCGACACGAGACCATGCGCGATATGGGCAAAGGGCCGGTGGGAGGCATAGGTAATGACGATCGTGTCGCCCTCGCTGCGCGAGACGACGGACGGCGGCGCGGATCGGGGATGAAGCGCGCGCACCTCATGATGGATATGGTCGTTGACATGCGCGAGCAGGGCCTCCGCGCTCGAATATCTGCCGACGATCTCGGCATAGAGGATGGCGAACCGTTCGAAGAGATATTCCCCGAAAGCGCGGCACAACACAGTCATGTCGATCTCGCCGAGTTCCGCCGCCACCCCGACGACGCGCACCGCCTCCTCCCAAGGGTAGTAGCCAGTGGGCGAATAGGCACCGCCATGCGGCAGATTGGCGCGCGACAACACCTCTTCGGCAAAAATTTGCCCGCCTGTCTTGTCAAGAAAACCTACCAGCTCGGTATAGACCACGCCCCGCATGCAATGTTCCTCCATGAATTGAACGTGGAAATGTCATGCAACTATCGTGCCGGGATCGAAACCGGCAAAACGTTGATGCCATGGCAATACGCGTGGACATGCTCGCCGCGTTGCTATGCGGTGTGCGCAGGCCGCGTCGAACCGACGCATTTGCCGCGACGCACGGTTTTGAGACCACCACCGCAGCACTCGTCCCCGCCATAGCCGGTCATTCATGCCGTCGTTACGGTGACGAGGGTGACGACGGTCAAACCCGGCGCAAGGCCGCGCACCGACGGCAAGAATGCGCCTATCCAAGACGCCGAACGCAAACAATCACGATCATGGCACTTTCGCCGCTGCGGCGCGGTCAATGGGCGCTTTCATCGAGTATAAGCGCAAAGGCACGCTGTGCCTCGGCAAACGCGGCGCGGCGGGCTTCACCGGTGCTTCCCTTCAACGCGGCCTGTTGAACGCGTGCCTCTTCGCCCAGACTTTCCTCTCCGAATGCGCCTGCGACCCCGGCAAGCTGATGGAGAAGGCGGACGATCTCCGCCACCGCTGCGTCGTCGGCCCGTTCGGGGTCGACGGCATGCAGGGCATCGAAGGTTTCGCGGCGAAGCGCGAAATAGCGCATTTCGATCGGGCTTCCGGCGCTCGCCTGCGACGCAGGGGCGGGTGCCGCCGGCGTGGCGACGAGATCGCGGTTGAGCCAGCGCGCGATCTTCCGCTTGAGCAGGTCGAGGCGAATGGGTTTCGCCAGATGATCCTGCATCCCGGCGGCAAGACAGCGTTCGATATCCTCGCGATAGGCATTGGCCGTCTGGGCGACGATGGGCAGTTCGCGCGCGCTGAATCCTTCGGCGCGCAGGGTCCGCGCGGCCTGCAATCCGTCCATGACCGGCATCTGCATATCCATCAGCACCAGCGCGTAGGGATCCCCGATCTGCTGGGCTTCTCTCACCATGCGGACGGCTTCCTGCCCGTTTTCGGCGATATCGGCATTGAGCTTCATCCTGTCGGCCATGGACAGGATGAGAACCTGGTTGATGTCGTGGTCCTCGGCAATGAGCACGCGGGGCGAACCTTCGAAGCCGGGCCATTCCTCCTCCTCGGGGACGTCGGCCTCGGCGACGACTTCGCGGGTCAATTCAACCGGAATGGAAAGGGTGAAGGTCGAACCCTCGCCCGGTGTGCTGTCCACGTGCAGATTGCCGCCCATCATGCGCGCAAGCTCGGTGCTGATGGTGAGGCCGAGCCCCGTTCCGCCATAGAGGCGGGCGGTGGATTCGTCGGCCTGGCTGAATTCGCGGAAAATGGTTTCGAGCCGGTCTTCGGGAATGCCGATCCCCGAATCGCTGACCGCAACCATCAGGCTGTCGCGCCCTTCGTCCCGCTTGATCGTGACGTTGGTGCGCACGAATCCGCTCTTGGTGAACTTGATCGCGTTGCCGATCAGATTGGTCACGACCTGACGCAGGCGCAGGGCATCGCCCAGTATGGCCTGCGGCACGTCATCCGCGATGGTGAGCGTGAATTCGAGCTGTTTCTGACGCGCGGTCGCCTCCAGGACGCGCATGCTGGCATCGATCGTCTCGCGCAGGTCGAAATTCTGGCGCTCGATCCGCATCTGTCCCGCATCGATCTTCGAGATGTCGAGAATGTCGTTGAGAATCTGCATCATCGCCCGCCCGGATTCGGAAATGAGCCGTGCCTTGTCGCGCTGATCCGGGGTCAGGTCGCTGTCGAGCAGCATTTCGGTGAAACCCACGACGCCGTTCATCGGGGTGCGGATTTCGTGGCTCATATTGGCGAGGAAGGTCGCCTTTGCGGCGGCGGCGGCCTCGGCGCGGCGGCGTGCGGCGATCAGGTCGAATTCCATGTGCTTGCGATCCTCGATATCGCGGATCGAGGCCGAAACCTCCCGGGCTTCCCCCGTCACCGGATCGCGGATCAGCGCAACATTCGCCTCCAGCCAGCGATAATCGCCATCGCCCGCGGCATCGTTCCCCGGAATGCGGGAACGATAGGCGAGGATCGTCTTCTCGTTCCGCCCGCTGATGAGGTCGCGCCATGCGCTGCGCATCATGTTCTCATCCTCGGGATGGATGAGGCTGAGCGATTGTTTCCCGATCAGCTTTTCAGGGGGCGCGCCGAGCACGTCGCGCGTCGAGGGCGAGGCGTAGATACAGACCCCGTCCAGCGCGATGCGGAACACCGCGTCGGTCGCGTTCTGCGCCAGGAGCGAGAGCTGATCGTCGCGCTCGGCCAGATCCTTTTCGAAACGCTTTCTCTCGGTGATATCCATGGCGACGCCGATATATCCGCGCAATTCGCCGTCATCGCCCCATTCGGGCGTCGCGATCACATCGACCCAGTAAACGTCGCCGCTCTCCCGGTTGCACAGACGGAATTCGTGCCGGTGGGCGATCCGTCCCGCTGCGGCATCGAACCAGCGCTTCATCAAGGGCGTCACATCGGCGGGATGGACCGCTCTTGACCAGCCGAGGCCCATCGCCTCCCTGTCGTTCATGCCGGACATGCGCGACCACACCGCATTGACATAGGTGAACATGCCATCGGGCGCGGTGCGGAAGATCCCCGCCGGGGAAAGGTTGGAGAGCGACTGGAACCGCTCCTCGCTCTGCTTCAGCGCGTCGGATGCGCGTTTCTGCTGTGTCACGTCGATGGCGACGCCGATGAAACCGAGTGTGTTGCCGTCTTCATCGAGGTTCGGCGCCGCGATCAGATCGACCCAGAAGGGCGGGAAACCAGGTTTGAAGAAACGAACCTCGGTCCGGATCTGCTTGGAATTATGAACCGCGTCGAGCCATCTTTTCTTGAATGCGGCCTTGTCGTCCGGGTGAACCGCGTCGAGCCATCCCGCACCCAGCGCACGCGACGCCTTCAGCCCCGTCGCGCGCAACCAAGCCTTGTTCACATAGGTGCAGAAGCCAAACGGGTCGGTGCGGAAGATACCCGCGGGCGAAAGACCGGTAAGATTGGCGAACTCGCGCTCGCTGTCGCGCAGCGCGGCCACGGTGGCGCGCAATTCGGCGGTGCGCGCATCCACTTCGGCCCGGACCTGCGCTTCGCGGCGAAGACCCGCCAGCAGCACCGCAGCAAAAATCAGCGTCAGCAACAGCCCGCCCAGAAGGACGAGATGCGCTTCATAAGTGCTCGATCGCTTTTCGAAGGCGCGCGTGCTTTGCCACACCACGGTCCAGTCGCGGCCCATTACGCGTATCGTTTGCCGGCGCGCAAACATGGGGCGGTGCCCGGCGGCATCATCGGCGATATCGGTATAGAGAATACGGTCCGGGTCCGGCCGGGTGCCGTCGTAAACGGTAACGTCGAGCAATTCGTCCTGACTGGCCGAAAGCCCCTTCATGAAGCGAGGCGCGATGAATGGCGCGTAGATCCATTCGCGAAGGGCGGCGCGCCGCTGCGCAACGGTGTCGAGGGGCATGCCGGGTTCGTACACCGGGTGAAGCAGGAGAAAGCCGACGCTCTCGCTTTCATCCTGCACGAGCGTGATGCGGTCGGAAATCACGGCCTCGCCCGTGTCGCGAGATTGGCGCGCGGCCTGCCGGCGGTGTTCCTCGGACGCGATGTTGAAGCCCAGCGCCTTGGCGTTGGCCTCGATCGGTTCGGCCAGCGAAATGACGAAGTTCTCGTCGAGATCGTCGGCCGGATGAACGTCGAAATCTTCGAGGCCGGAGGCTCTTTTTTCCGCAACGAATGCGTCGATCTGCGCATCGGGTACAGGCTGGATGATGCCGAGCCCGCTGATGCCCGGCAGGGTTCCGCCCGACAGGAGGCCGAGCACGTAGGTACGCCATTCGGCGGGCGTCACCTCTTCCGAAATCTCGAAAAGCCCGACCGCGCCGTCGAGCGCCTGACCATAGGATTGCAGCCGGTTGGCGAGTGCCTGCGCATTGTCGCTGACCAGCCCTTCGAACGCTGCTTCCACGCGTTGATGACGATTATGGGTAACGATGTGCCAGCCCACGAGCGTCGCGGTCAGCATGAGGATCACCGCCAGGAACGGAAGCGGGGGGAAGGGGGCGAGCGGCTTTTCGCGCCAGAACACCTTGTTCCGCATCCACGGGGCGAGCAGGAAAAGCGGCAGCACGATCGCCACGCCGCTCGCACTGCCCAGCCACCATCGCAGCGCCGTGCCGAACAGATCGGATGCGCCCAGAAAGCCTGTAACATACATCGCCGCCGTGCCGAACACCGACCCGACAAGACACGTCACCGGCGCGGCAAGCATCAGCAGGCGCAGCGCATCGTCCCGACCTGCCAGCCTGACCGGGAAACCGGCCTTCCTGCGGACCAGGAATGCGCCCAGCGCCGCCTGCGCCGTGGAGCCCGCAGCGGTCGATGCCGCGGCCACCAGCGCCAGATCGTTGGGCGGGAAAAAACCGGCGGTAAAGAAATAGAACCCGCTGCCCAGCGCGCCCAGAAAGACCGCGCCCGCCATGCGATAGCCCAGGATCACGAGCGCGCTGATCGCGATGCCCGAAGCGGGCCAGATAACGATCGAATTGCCCGGCGGCGGCGCCAGTTTCAGCGCGGCGATGGCGAGGACGAAATAGCACAGCGCGACCATGCCAAAACGGACGACCCCGCCCCCGACGAACGAGGGGGGGATGATCGTGTTTCCCTTTGCGAGGCGCCTCTTCGAAAATCGCGCCATGTGGGTCATGTGCGTTCGTCAGCCTCGATACGGCGGGAGGCGGCGATCTGGCTGACCTCACGCGAAAATGCGATCAGGTCGGCGCGCTCTTCCTCGTCGAAACCGGCGCGCGTCCTGCGGTCGATGACGCATACCGTGCCGAGCTTGCTCCCGTCATGGGCGACGATGGGGGCGCCGGCATAGAAACGGATGGAGGGGTCGCCGGTGACCATCGGGTTGTCGGCGAAACGGTCGTCGGCGGTCGCGTCGGACACCACCATCACGTCGTCCCCCTCGATCGCGTAGGCGCAAAAGGCCATCGACCGCGGCGTCTCGCTTTGATCCAGCCCGATCTTCGCCTTGAACCACTGACGATCGGCATCGACGAGCGAGATGAGCGCAACCGGCACGCCAAAACGTTTCGCAGCGCGGCGTACGACATCGTCGAATTTTTCCTCCGGCTGCGTGTCGAGCAGGCCATTTCCGTGCAACGTCGCCAGCCGTTGTTCCTCATCCATCATACGCGTCCCGATTTGTCCAATGCACGGATAGTTATAGCAAATTATTCTTTGCAAAACCTTTATGGGGGTGTCCCGTGATTACGGTATAATGGTTCGGGAACGGATGTATCTACGCGGGCGCGCGATCCTTGCGGAGTGTGAGAGCCACGATGCTGATGATTGCCGCCACCGCGATATAGAGCCCGACAAAGCCGAGCCCGCCGATTTCGGCAAGCGCCTGCGCCGCGACCGGCGCTACCGCTCCGCCAAGGATTCCGCCCACGTTGAAGGTCAGCGATGCGCCGCTGTAGCGGACGCGCGCGGGGAACAGTTCGGGCAGATAGGCGCCGAGCGGTCCATACAGGAACCCCATGCACAGCAGCGCGAGCGACAGGAACAGCCAGATCAGGAACAGCGAACCGCCGCCGAACAGCGGCCCCATCAAAAGTCCCACGCCGATCGCGCCCACGCATCCCGCGATCAGCACGCGGCGCGGCGAGGACCGGTCCGCCGCAACCCCCGCCAGCACGATGCCGAGCGCCATGAAAAGGATCGCACCGAGCTGCACCATGAGGAATTCGGACCGGCCATAGCCGAGCGTCGTCGTCCCGTATCCCAGCGCGAAGGCGGTCGACAGATAGAACACGGCGAAACAGGCCACGACCGAAAACGTGCCCGCCAGCGTCGCGGGCAGGTGGGAGCGCAACAGGTCGGCCATCGGCGCCTTGGCCGGGGGAGCCTCCTCCATCGCGGCGGCAAAGGCCGGCGTCTCCGTCAGCTTGAGCCGCACCCACAGTCCCAGCACGACGAGCACCGCACTGAGCAGGAACGGCACGCGCCAGCCCCATTCGACGAATTGCGCATCGCTCAACACCGAACCGAGCAGAAGGAAGAAACCATTGGCAAGGATAAAGCCGATCGGCGCGCCCAGTTGCGGGAACATGCCGAACCGCGCCTTGTAACCCGGCGGCGCGTTTTCCACCGCGAGCAGGGCCGCGCCGCCCCACTCCCCGCCGAGGCCGAACCCCTGCCCGAAACGCAGGATGCAAAGCATGAGCGGCGCCAGCCATCCCGCCATCTCATAGGTCGGGAGAAACGCGATCAGCAAGGTGGACCCGCCCATGAGCATGAGCGAGGCGACAAGCGTGGATTTGCGCCCGATGCGGTCGCCGAAATGGCCGAACACCGCCGCGCCGACGGGCCGCGCGACAAAGGCGACGCCAAGGCTGGCATAGGCGGCGAGCAATTGGGCCGACGGCGATCCTGCCGGAAAGAAGAGCGGACCGAAGACCAGCGCGGCCGCGGTCGCATAGACATAGAAATCGTAGAATTCGACCGCCGTGCCGACCATGCTCGCCAGCAATACGCGCCCGTGACCCCGAAACCCTTGCAACATCCGTCTTCTCCCTCGCGCGCCGCTATAGGCGAGGGGCGGCGGCGTTGCCTAGACGGCTTGTGGCGCCGCACGGCCCGGCCCATCGGCCTGTTGCACGCCGCGCGATTGCTGCTAGCCCGGCGGGCCGATCCCTTGAGACATGGAACCCATCATGACCGACGCGACGCCTGACGAAACCTCCGCACAGCACAAGGCCCGGATGCAGGAAATGCAGAAATCGCAGGCGAAGCGCCGGCGCGAGCTGACCGATCCGGAACGCGGGCTGGTGCTGGTGCATACGGGCGATGGGAAGGGGAAGTCGAGCTCGGCCTTTGGCGTGATCGCGCGCGCGCTCGGCTGGGACAAGAAGATCGCGGTCGTGCAATTCATCAAGGGCAAGTGGAAGACGGGCGAGAAGAATTTCTTTGCCCGCTTTCCCGATTCCATCGACTGGCACGTGATGGGCGAAGGCTTCACCTGGGACACGCAGGATCGCGCGCGCGACATCGAGGCGGCGGAGAAGGCGCTCGCGACCGCGGCCGGGCTGATCGCGTCGGGTAAATACGATCTCGTCGTGCTGGACGAGATCCACATTGCATTGCGCTACGATTATCTCACACCGGAGGCGGTGATCGCCGCGCTGGAAGCGAGGGGCGATACGGCGGTGATCCTGACCGGGCGAAACGCACCGCAGGCGATCATGGACTATGCCGATACGGTGACAGAAATGACGGAGATCAAGCACGCCTATCACGGCGGCATCCGCGCGCAGCAGGGCATCGATTTCTGACCATCGCGGGATTGACAAGCTGCGCGCGCTTTCGCAATGGCTGCGCGCAGACGGTGCTGCGCATGCGAAATCATGTGGAAGCTAAGAGGGAAGCCGGTGCGATGCCGGCGCTGTGCCCGCAACTGTAGGCCGGGAGCCTCGAGCCAACATGTCACTGGCAATGCCTTTCGCAGGCACGCCGGGAAGACGGTTCGAAGGCGTCGATCGGTGAGCCAGGAAACCTGCCGTCGCGTCGTTCGTCCGGGGCCGGGTCCAGCCCACAGGGACAGGAAAGTTTCTTTCCGAAGTA